>JBEKYD010000014.1:0-52799 GCA_049511335.1 Bryobacteraceae bacterium
GAGGTTCCCAAACAACTGGTGACGAGCGTGGTTTTCGATCAGTCGGTGTACGTGAAAAACGCCCTGGAAACGGTGCTGCACGAAGGGGGGATCGGCCTGGTCCTGACCAGCATCATGATCCTGCTCTTCCTGGGAAGCCTGCGGGCTACCTCGGCGGTGCTGATCTCGATTCCGCTCTCGGCGTTGGCTACGTTTGTGGTGCTGGCACTGATGGGCAGCACCATCAACACCATGATTCTGGGCGGCCTGGCACTGGCCTTTTCGCGCGTCATCGATAACTCGGTCATCTCGCTCGAAAACATTTACCGCCATCTGGAGATGGGCGCGGCTCCCGCGGTGGCGGCGGAAGTCGGCGGCGCCGAAGTGAACCTCGCCGTGCTGGCCGCAACTCTGGTGGACGTCGTGGATTTCTTCCCGGTCGTTTTCCTGTACGGCGTGGGAAAATTCCTGTTCTCGGCCCTGGCGCTAGCGTTTTGTCTGTCGCTGCTGGCGTCGTTCGTCGTGGCCATGACCGTCATCCCGCTGTTTTGCTCGCGCTTCCTCAAGAGCGTCCCCCACGGCCACGGCGAGGAACACCCGGCCAGCTGGAATCTTTGGGACAGGTTTAACCATATGTTCAACCACGGCTTTGCCAAGGTGCTGGACTTCTACGAAGCCTCGGTACGGCGGGCTCTGCGTTTCCCGGCGCTGACCGTCTTGGCGCTGGCGGGATTGTTCGTCGTGAGCTTCGCCGTTTATCCCCTGCTGGGTCTGGCCTTCTTCCCGCAGACCGATGCCGGGCAGTTCACCATTAACGCCAAGCTCCCCACCGGGACCCGAATCGAAATCACCAACGAATACGTAGCCAGAGTGGAAGACCTGATCCGGCACATCGTGTCCAAGGAAGACATGAAGATGATCGTTTCCAATATCGGAGTGGTGCCGGATTTTTCAGCGCTCTACACGACCAATGCCGGGCCCTACACCGCGACCATCCAAGTGCAGCTCAACCAAGAACACAAAACCAGCAGCTTCGAGTACATGGACCGGGTGAAGGAGGAGATCGCCCGGCGGCTTCCGGAAATCCGCACATTCTTCTCCAGCGGCTCGATGGTGGATTCCGTGCTCAACATGGGCATGCCGGCGCCGATCGACATTCAGTTGGCAAGTTCGAACCTGCCGCTCGCCTACAGCGTCGCGCAGGGGCTGGCCGCACGCGTCCGCCAACTGCCGGGCGTGGGCCAGGTCTATATTCCACAAGACATGAACTATCCAGGCCTGCAGCTAAACGTGGATCGTATTCATGCCGGTGAGCTCGGCCTGAGCCAGAAAGACATCATCGACAACCTGATCACCTCTCTGAACTCGAATTATATGATTGCGCCGAACTACTGGGTGGATTACAAAACCGGCAACGACTACTATGTCACGGTACAGTATTTCGAACACGGCAACGGTGCCATCAACAGCCTGGTGGACCTGAGCCAGATCCCGTTGCGCGCACCCAAACTGACGAAGCCAACCACACTCGATACCGTTGCCAGCGTGGCCCGCATTCTGACTCCCACCGAGATCGATCACTACAAGATCAAGCGTGTGATGGACGTCTACGTTTCGCCCTCCGGTGAAGACCTGGGGAACGTGACCGAAAAGATAAGAAAGGTGATCGCCGACACCAAGATTCCGCCAGGGATGCTGGTGGATCTGCACGGCATGGTCGAGGCCATGTTCGCTTCCTTCAGCAGCTTCGGTTACGGGTTCATCCTCTCGTTCATCCTGCTCTTCCTCATCCTGGTGGCGCAGTTCCGTTCCTTCATCGATCCCTTCCTGATCATGCTCGCGATTCCCATGGGCTTCATCGGTGTGCTGATCATTCTTCCCCTCACTCACAGCACCCTCAACGTCATGTCATTGATGGGCGTTCTGATGCTGATCGGCATTGCCGATTCCAACAGCATTCTCATCGTGGATTTTGCGCATAAGTTGGAAGAACAGGGCATGTCGGTGGAAGACGCGGTCATCACCGCATGCCGCGTACGCTTGCGGCCAATTCTGATGACATCGCTCGCGACCATCATCGGCATGATTCCAATGGCTATGAAGCTGGGCGTGGGCGCCGAACAATACGCGCCCATGGCGCGCGCCA
Organism: Bryobacteraceae bacterium; assembly: GCA_049511335.1. Classification (GTDB taxonomy): domain Bacteria; phylum Acidobacteriota; class Terriglobia; order Bryobacterales; family Bryobacteraceae; genus JBEKYD01. The sequence goes on from JBEKYD010000014.1 coordinate 2,126, forward strand.
TCATCGGCGGACTCACGTCCTCCGTAATTTTGACCGTATTCATTGTTCCCGCGGCGTATTTGCTGGTCTACCGCAATAGACGCCCCAATCCGCCGGCGGTCCCGGCCACGGAGGCAGCATAATGCGCATCGTTACCTGTCTCGCATCGATCGGCGTCGCCTGTGCCGGGTTGGCCAGCGCGCAAACCGGTACACCCGTGCCGTTGACTTTGAAGGATGCCGAAGCTCTTGCCCTCAAGAACCATCCCCAAGTCCAGGCGGCCCAGCATGAGGTCGCGGCGCAAGGGCAGCGCGTGGTGGAAACCCGCTCGGCGTATTATCCCGGCATCACCGGCGTGGCAACGGGCTCGCAGGGAAACATCGGCGCGCGGGTCGGCGCCGGATATCTGTCGGACTCGCGCCTGTTCAACCGCTTCGGCGACGGCGTCGAGATCAATCAGTTGATTACCGATTCGGGCCGCACTTCGAACCTCGTGGCGCAGTCCAGACTGCTGCGGAGCGCCGCCGACCAGACTTTCCAGGCCACGCGCTACGACGTACTGATGGCGGTCAACCAAGCCTATTTCGATGTATTGCGTTCCCAGGCTACGGTAAAAGTGGCGCAGGAAACCATCGCTGTCCGGCAATTGCTGGTCGATCAGGTTACCGCGTTAGCCAATAACAAGCTGCGCTCGGAACTGGACGTGAGCTTCGCCGACGTCAGCAGGTCCGAGGCGCAACTGCTGCTGATCCGCGCGCAGGACCAGGTGCAGCGCGCGTTCGCGGAGTTCACCCGAACCCTCGGAGCGCAACAGAACGCCACCTACCGGCTTTCCGAAGAACCGCTTCCTCCCAGCCCGGCGCAGAACGTCGAAGATCTGGTCGCACAAGCCATCAAGAGCCGGCCGGAACTGGCCAGCCTGCGCCTTTCCCGCGATGCCGCCTATCGCCTGGAGAACGCCGAACGCGACCTTAGCCGCCCCACCGTGAGCTTCGTGGCCGTGGCCGGGTATATGCCGTACATCGACCAGATCACCTTGCCGCGAGTAATCCCCGGTGAATATGAAGGCGCAGCTGTGAACGTGAGCGTGCCCATCTTCAACGGCCACTTGTTTTCCGCGCGGCGTGAGGAAGCTCACCAACGGGCCCTCGAATCCGACCAGCACGTGCGCGACCTGGAAGACAGCATTGCGCGCGATGTCCGCGCCGCCTGGGCGTCGTCGGTGACCGCCTACCAGGAACTGGACGTTACCGCACAAATGGTCCGCGAAGCCTCGCTGGGCATGAGCCTGGCGCAAGGCCGCTATAATATCGGGCTCTCCTCCATTGTGGAGTTGACCCAGGCCCAACTCAACCTCACCAGCGCCGAAATCGAAAACCTGACCGCCAAGTATGGTTATCAGGCTCAATACGCGGAGCTGCAGTATGCCATTGGAGCGCTGCGATAGGCCTTCTCGCCGGAATTGAACAATTGGTCAACCAAGTCTTCCTCGATCTTGATATTCCGAGAAAGAAGATGGCTCATGAACAGTTCCGAAAACGACGGCTCTTCGTGGAGGAGCCGAACTACTGCCGCTTTCTCCAGCTTCATGACGGAGCACTCCGAAATCGCAACGGCGGTCGCCATTCGCAATCGTTGTCCCGCCAAGCATCCTTTGAAATCGCCATTGCTCAAAATGGCGACGACTGCTTCCTTTCCCTGTTTGGAGACGACGGTGGCAAACTGAGATTTCACGAGGAACTGAGGCCGTTGGCTAAACCGTCACCTTTCGCCGCCTTGTGCGGCAAGGCAAGCCGAGCGCGACCGTCTAATCGCGAGGCTCGGCGGCGGACACCATCTGCACTTGCTGTTGAAAGACCGCCCGGTGACCAGCTCGCGTGCGTCGTCAGAGTGCGCGTGCGGCAGCCGATTTAATGAGGGCGGTGATCGAGCGGTATCGTCAGCGTGCCCGCCAGTTGCGAACGGCAATCAAGCACAACCAACCGGATCTGTCGGGCGGTATCGCGCAGCGTTGCCTGCTCGGTGACCTTAACTCCACCGTGCAGCGCATTGGCGTACTCCTGGTTGCTCAGATCCAGATCGACTGGTGTGCCGGATATCATGGTCCTCTCGCCATTGGCGCCGATCTCGAAAAGCCAGACTGCCACGCTGTCTTTGTAGCGCTGCCCGTCCTCCACCAGCGCCAGATTCGCCGGGTTCAGGAACATCGTGAAGCGAAATTCTCCGGCCTTTCCTTCCGCCGGCGACAATGTTGCCGTGAGACCAATCTCGGGGTATTCGAAGCGGCTCGCGCCGGCCGCACCCGCAATCACTTCCTGCCGTCTGGCGGCATCGAGATCCTGGACCGCGTAGTAATGGTCTGCCGTGAGAACCTCCACGTTTTTCCGCGACGCAGTCACGCGAATCTTATGGTATCGGCCGTCGGCCGAGCGCGGAAGAAAAGCGATTCGATAGTTCCTCTTGCGCGCATCGTTTGCGGCCTGAAGGATCGCCTTCCCGGTCTCGTCGTCGCCGCTGTAGACCCGGCCGCCGGTGAGAGCGCCCAAATGGTCGAGGGTATCCAGCGGCGAGCCGGGGTCTCTGCCGGTGTCCATGATGGCCGCGCCGCTTCCGATCGGCGCCAGGGATTGTACAGGTTCCACCACCGAGTAGGCCGCGCCTTCGATGGCGTTGAGACTGGCGGCAAATGCGGCGAGCGGATCGGCGTCGTAAAACCCGTGCATGCCAAATTGTGGTTGGCGGTAAGGAACTCCTTGCGTGATCCAGACGAAGCTCTTCGGCCCCGGAATTTCGGCCATCTGCATCACCGCCTGACTCAGGGCGGTCCATGTCGGGGCAATTCGTGCGCGCAGGGGAATGTAATCTGGCCTGGGCTGCATCACCTTTCGAAGAACTTCCTCGAGAATGGGCCTGATGGCATCGGCGGACCCTCCTGCGGATCCGCGAACCGCAACGATTGTCACCTGCGGCGTCAGGACGTAAAGGTACACATGATCGTCCGACCTGAGCTTTTCGAACGCACCGGCGATTCTCGCGCAGAGCTGCCGTGCGCCGATTTCGCGATTGAACCTCGACAGGTCTCGGTTGAAGAGATCGAGCAGGACGACGGTGGAGGGCGATGCCGTCGCGCTGCGATTGGAATGCCGGCCCATGCCGATGGGATTCGCCTGGGCGGCCAGCCTGTGTGCCCACGCGGCCTTTTGCGGCTTGCCCTCATCGAGGATTTGAAAATCTTCAGCCCGCAGGCCCGAAACCGGCTGGCCGGAACGATCGACGGCGGCCACATCGAGGCTGATCGGGGCCGGGTTCGGTGGCGCGGGTTGAGCGGCGAGCCACACCGCGGAAAGCCCGGCTACCAGCGACAGATTCGACGATGGAATATGGAGGCGCAACTGGAATCTAGTGTAAGCGCTGTTCCACATTGCATCCTATCCTCCAGGCATTGTAGTCTGGGGACGGAAAGCTATGTAGGTTAAATCGAGGACATGATCGCGTCGTACGGGCTGCGGAGGCACAACGAAAGGCGCAAGGTAAAACGTCCATGATCTCGATTCGCGACCGGGACGGTTCAGTTCACCCAATGTCTGAACAGTGCCTCCTGAAGGCTCCCTGAAGGGAGGTATCCCATGCGGCGATTCCTTCTTTTGCTATTGGCCTGCGCGATGCCGGTTGCCGCTCAGGAGATCCATCGCGATGATTTCGTAAAGCGGCAAAGCGACGGCATTCTAATTCAGGAGCCGAAGCCTCGACAGCCTCACTTCTGGCGGCGGCTGATTTCCTCCATCGCCTGATCGAAATCGGCGGGCTTCTCGAGATTGAAGATCTTTCCTCGCATGCGCAGGACGGTCTGCTTAATCGTATCCCACAGTGAACTCAAAGGCAGATCGTCTGGAGCGGGGCCGATAGTTTGCGCCTGTGTTACCTCCAAAGGAGGCCCTGGCATGTAGCCTCTCCAATTACCGGCGCCACCGACTGATCCCCCGCGTCTAACTACACGAGGGAACCAGGGGTAGTGTAAAGAAAAGAACCGTGGCGCCACTCCTTTCCCAGCCTTCGGGAAGCCGGATGGCATCTGCTCTTTTATCCACCAGGGCGCTCCCACAAAGATGACGGCGTCCACCGGCTCCGGCGCCTGAACCTCCCGGTTCACCAAAGTCGCCAGCAATTCCCAAACGCCTGCCTGATGTTTCAGAATGCTATGATCCGCGGCCGGGTCGATCAGCCGGTTCGTTGCATGAACCACCCGATTCATGCCGTCTAAATGGAAGCCGTCTTCGTGGAAGAGTTCCCGCTCCTGCGGGAGACTGAGCGCCACCAGCCGAATGGAGGTCGCAGACAGCCGTTCCACCAGGGGCGCCAGCGTCCCTAACAGATTCGTCCACGGGTAGCCGGCAGTGGGAGCCGCATTCATGAGGATGGTGACGCGGCCAGGGTACCCACTGGCTGAAGGCGCGGTTGCCGGGTGCCACGAGAGGTCGCCGGTTGTTCCCGGAGGCATCGCGATCTTCTCATGCCCTTCGGGTTTGGCGTCCAGGTCCCATTCCTTGCGGAAAACCCGGCCGACAGCGTCCAGTATGCTCCATTTCACATGGTAGTGGCCCTCGCCCAATAGAAAGGCGCCATGCCCTTCCTCGGTCGCATTCGGCCGATCATCAGGAAGCTCGATGGAATCCGCAAACAGGACCGGTTGCCGATTCCCGTCTTGCGGCGTCACCTGGAACACCACGTACAGATGACCGCCTCCCGAATACGCGTGCAGGGGGATCCGCACCACGTATCCCGCTTGGAAGCGAGAGGCGAAATTCAGGGCAGGCGGAAGAATTTGGACCGCGCAAGGCAACTCCCCGTGTGCCGTGCCAGCGCCGAAATTCTTGACAGTGTCCGGCAACTGTGAGGGAGAGGTAACCGACTGCGCGGACGCGGTCGCCGTCAGCATCGCGACGATGAGAGACCAGTGCACAAGTGGTCCTTAGCCCAATGGTACGAGGGCAGTCCGCCGCGCGCAATCCTGCAAGTCGGGGAGTTTTGCGCAAAAATTGCAGTAACGCCTCAACCCGTACGCGGCTCTTACGACCAGCGCCCATAAGGGCAATAAAGTGGGCTTTCCTTCAATTGACCCTAGCCGGGCGGTCGGGGCGCTGGGCGCGTCGGGATAGTTTTCGAAAATGCCCGTCTATCAGCCCAATGGCGTCGCCTTCGACTGTCATGTCGCGGTTACGGGTTGCAGCGGGGTGACCTGGGCTGGCTCTTGCGTGGTGACCAGAGTTTCGCCAGGCTGACCCGCGCACCTTCCAAATCGTCATGGCGGCATGCCATAGCCCCTTAGCAGACATCGAGACATGGCCTTCGCTAGTGGTGGATGGGCAGCACGAGCTGCGCGGGGGGAGTGGAATTGATCGTTATCGGTGAGGAAACTCCGTTGATTGAGATCGTGATGGGATAAATACCTTCCGGTGCACTGGCAAACTCCTGCGGCACCGTGAAATTAACCTGGAACTCTCCGGGCACCACCAGAGCGGCAGCCTCGGCGGGGAAGGTAATGCTTCCGACGGTGACGGTGACGGCGTCAACGTTTTGGACGCCCACCAGCGTGCCCGCCGGTGAGGGGGCAAGGCCAGTGGCAAACAGTTGGACCACATCTCCTGGGACTGCCTCCCGAAACGCCGAACCCATGTCTGGATCGCCCACGATCTTGCCGTCCAAAGACACTCCAGCAGCGTAATTGATCCCGTACAACACCACCGGAAAGATGCCCGGCGCACTGGTTATGGCCGTACCCGTGACGACGTTGCTGCCGACTCCGTTGCGGAGGACCTGTACGGAGACGGTTCCTGAAACGCCGGAAGGGACCTGGAAAGTAACCTGACCCGGCGACGCGTAATATACCGCCGCGGGCGCCCCGTTCACTGTCACCGATGTCCCGCTCAAGGTTGTGGGCAAGCCGTTTCCGAGCCCAACGAAATCGGAGGTCGTCCAAACCCGCGCCACGCTGGAAAGGTTGGAGCCTTTTACCTGCGCCCACGATCCCAGCACCAGCCGCGAAATACGTGGCGCCGTTGGCGACCGTCCCCGGCACCAGAGCTGGCGGCGGGGTGGATTTCGACAGCGCCAGCGCAGCCGCTGCCAGGTTCGCCATATCCACCGAACCCAGTCCCGTTACCAGGTCAAAGCCGGGGCCGGCTGAATATCCCATCGATCCGGTGGTGCAATTGGGCGTGCCGATCGCACACGGCACCATGTTGCTTCCCGCGGTGATGTCGTGGAAGGCCGTTGGCGAGGTTTGCGCCAACCGGTACAGCATCGGGTTCAGATTACCCAGTCCCGGTTGGCTTTGGGCGCCATTGGCAAGCAAGTAGTGATTCAACAGCACCATCATCCCGGCAAACGCAGGCGCCGAGGCTGATGTTCCGCCACCGCCGCCCACGACCCCATTAAATATTACTAGGTAGGCGTCGTGCCAAAAAGAGGCCGTCAAAGCCACGTCCGGAACGTCCCGCGCACCATCCGCTGGGCACGCCCGGGCCCGTCTGCCATGAGGGCTTTGCAAAAAACGTGCCGGCGCCGCCGCCGCTGGCCCAGGGTGCGTCGTTCCACGCGATTTCCGGAATGTAGGACAGTGCTGAGGCTCCGTTGGCATCGTTGGTCTGGCTCCAATACGAACCAGTTCCTTCGTTGAACTCGGTTCCGCCCACCGCGGTCACCTCCGGGATATCGCCCGGGAAGCGGGTCGCCAGTCCATGGGCCGCCAGGCCAATGCCGTTTGCATCGCAACCGGCCACGCCATGGTCTCCGCTGCTGTTCACCCACGTGATACCTTGCGCATTCCCCTGTTGCGCGACCCCTTGATACCGCAACATCAGAGCTGGTGCGTTTGTGGCATCGCAGCCGAGGTTATAACTGGCAGTGATCACGGGCGCCAGGTTCTGATCTACTGCATAAGTCAGGGCGTCATACGCATCTCCAGAGTAGACGTAGATGATGGTTGCATTGCGCGCCACTCCTGCAATTGTTTGCAGGTCCCCCGCCGCTTCCCTCAGGGCACCGGTCAGCCCTGGATCGGGGAAGTTAGGATTTGGAATCTGCTGTAAGGTCGGCACCGGGAGATGGAAGTACGCCAAATACGCTTCAAAATCGGTTATCGCTATATCCGTCTGAGAGGAGACAAGAGCCGATGCTCCGACGACCACGACCGACTGTCCGGTACCGTCAATCCCCTGATGCAATAGCGGAGCGAAGTCGTAGATGGTAGCCAGATCGTCCGGCGCAAGAGCGTGGGTTCCGTTGGCCGCGGTGTAGTCCGGCTCGGGAAGAGAATCGTCAAGGCCGCCGATTGCGCCCACGATATCGGCGAGTTCCCGCGGAACCGAAGGATTGGAGGCGTTGGCGTAGTGCCGGCTGTCACCAGCCCGATAGCGATGAAGATTCGCATGAAACGCGCGCTCCGCCGCGCCCGCCGTTCCATGTTCTGGAAGCTGGCCTGTTGGTAGAGATTGCCGCCCTGCTCCACCAGGCTTCCGGCATAGGGCGTCGAGGCCGAGAGCGGCATCTTCTGGTCGGTGGCTTTCGAATACAGCATCACCAGTTGCCGCACATTCGGCGAGCGCACCGCCACAGCAATATCGCCGCCGAACTGCGACTGCGCGATGCCGACCACCTGCTTGATGGTGCCGCTGTTCTCCGGGATATCGACGCCGTAGATTTGCTTGATGTCGTTGGCCGCTTTGATCGCAGGCGATTTGATGCCGGCCAGCTTCTCGCCCAGGCCGATTCCAAAGCCGGCCGCCGCGCCCATGCCAGCGCCCAGGAGCGCTCCCATCGGCCCGCCGAACTGCATTCGCCCACCAGCGCGCCGCCGGCCGGATATGCGCTGGCATTGGCTCGCGACCGGCGTCCGGTCTTGCCGGGCCGTTAACCAAAAGTGCACGGCGTGGTGAGAGACTGAGAAACTCCCGCTCGAAAGTCGTTGGCAGCCCGTTCAACCGGCCACCGCTGACTTTCGGGCCTCTGAAGAGAGGCCGCATTCCCGCAGTATTTGGGCAGTTCCGGCAAGTCCACGCCGTCGCGCGGTCAACCAGAAGAGCAGAGAATTCGTCCCCAAACGATACTCGAACCGATACCCTTCTGGTTGACGGGCAATTCGTACTGTCCGTGATGGTTGGTCGCTAAGAGAAACCGTCGGAGAGACCTATCGCGCCATCGGGTACGAACTGGAAGGCGAGCCCGACAACGACGCGGGTGTGTAGACAGCAGCAGGGTTCATCGGTGGGCTGCGGTCCTAGGGATGACATGAGGGACATCAGGCGGCGGAAAGCCATTGTAGATGATTTTGTAGCTGCCCGATTCCTCCGGCCTCAACAGAATTCAACAAGGTTCGATAGGCTTCCCGTATCTCATTGAAACGTAATGACTCGAAAAGATGGAATTTTCGGAGTGTGACCGAAACTGCCTTCTAAGCAGGGGGTCGCTGGTTCGAGTCCAGCCGGGCCTACCAATAAAATCAACACGTTAAAGGTAAACTGAACCGCGTTCTAGCGAGATGTACGGAAGCGGGTCGCTTTTCTACTCGATTTTCGGCTGTTCGCGGCATCTACTGAACCACCGCTGGTTGCCCGCTGACGACATCGATCAAACTAGCTTTCACTCTGGTCTGTTCCTCCAACTTCGGCCTGACTTCCGCTCTCTGCTCTGTCCTGACTCGGGACAGTTCATCTGAGGCCTTGCGGGCGGCCTTCTAGCTGATGTGCTTGTATAGGCCAGACACGAATGAGGTAATGCTCCGGCTGGCATGCCCCGAGTTGCTGAGCGCGGAGCAGCAGTGCCTTTGCTGACTCCAGAACATCAGGGTTCAGCGGAATCGCACGAATCGTGCACGTCGCCAGGTACCAGATCATCGCCAAGCTCGGCCAGCGCGGCATGGGGCACACTTAGTTCGCCACTCACTGGTCGCGGCAGCCGTTTCCGAATTAGCGGGCAGATTGTCGGCAAACCAGACACGATAAGGCAGGCGAGGCGGCCAGATTCCGAGTAGCGCGTTTAGCCGCCAGGAGCCACAAGTGCGGTCGACTAGCGAGGAACTGCTGCCAAAAGTGTCACTACGAGAGGGAAAGGGTCTGATGTCAAATCCGGTGTGCGACGGCCGGCCATTAGCGAAATCGAGTACCGCAACCATGCAGCGGCAGCGAGGACGCGAGAGCCCCGGCCAGAGCCCCCGCCTGCCTTCGATCTGTAGATGGAGTCGGCTTATCCGCTCGCCGGTCTTGCAGTTCAGCGGTGCGGGGCGTCAAGGGAATCGCCTCCGCTCGGGGTGAAACTCTACCTCAACGTGACGCCTCCGATGAACGTGGGGGCATTGCTGGTCTGGATTACCCCGAGATCGAGGCCCGTGGCCGTGAGCGCAGCCTCCGTCTGTTGCTGGAATTGGAACCCGCCGACGCTGCTGGCGGGAAGCGCCAGGAGCGCGTACGGTGGAATCGTGAAGGTTCCCGCGCTGGCGGCCACGTTGCAGACAGCAGTGGCGCCGTTGGTGTTGGTGTTATCGGTGGGGCCCTGTACCTGGATTTGAACATAGGCGTCCGATGCGCCGCCGGTCCAGGTAACCGTCAATCCGCTGGAACGGGTCACGGGCGGAAGGCTGAGGTTTGCGGGGTTGGTCAGCACCGGCACTGCCGGAATGTTGAAAGGAGCGGTGAAAGCGTGGATGTCGGTTCCACCAACCCCGGTAATGGTATATGCGCCGGGAGACAGAAACGTTCCCGCTGCGCTGAGCGTTGCGTTGAACTGCCCCGGGGTTCCCGCCAGCACTTTGCTTCCGTTCGGCCCCATGATCGTGAAACTGGATCCGGCATCCGCGGCAGCCGTCACGCCCTGCAAGCCAGAGTGCGAAGCCGGATTGAGCGAATTGTAAACGTTGCAGGTGCCAAGCGGCTGATCGTCAAGGTATGAGGCCGCGAAAGGCGTAGTCCCGTCGGCGAAGCCAAGGATCTTGACAAACTGGAATTTCGCGTTGTCGGAGTACGTCACACTTGGTGGGGTGGTGGGGGGACCGAAATCCCTGCTCACGCTGATATCGGCGTAGTTAACGGGGCCGGCGGCGACCAGTTGCTCAGCGTTTGCCGCTGTGGCCACCGCGGGGTTGATGCCAGTGCAACTGCGGCTTCCGCTCGCCGCCACCGGCATGATCGTGGCGTTACTGATCTGGTTGCCGATCTGGATCAGCAACGGCACCGCGCATCCGGTGGGAAGGTTGTTCGGCACCGTGAAGACAATCTGATCTTCCCCGATGCAGCATCCAGATCGGCCCTGGTATACCACCGGGGCTTGGACTCCGCCCAACCACAATTGGAGTGGAATGGTCGGCATGTTTTGGCCCAGGCCGGCGCCGGAGGCGTCGCTTCCGCTCACCGGCCCCAATCCCGTGGCCCACAGGATGAGCGTGTCCCCGGGGTTGGCTGCGCCGCAGGTGGTGTTTGGTCCGCCGCAATTGGCCTCCTTGGTGGGCGAGACCAGGCTGTAATCGGGGTAGGTGACGATCGCCGGTCCCTGGCCATTCGAACCGACGGTAAAGATGCCCACATTGTTCGGCACTACCGTAATAGGCGCCGGATCGCCGGTCCGGCCGTTGTAGGTGACCGTGATGGTCCCGGTGCCGGTGGGCGTGTTCGAAGGCAACAGCGCGGAAACCTGGCCCGCCGATGTGTAGTACATGAGCGCGTTTACCGTGGTGCCATTCACGGTTACCGCCACCGAAGTATTACTCAAGCTGGTCGACTGGAAGGCATTCTGGGCGATGGCGATGTTGGCCGGGCCCAGGCCCATGCCGTAAACCAGAAAGATAGCGCCTTGAGCGATACCCGCATTCGGCAGTCCGGGCAGGATGTTGCTGGCCGCGTTCACCACGCTCGAGATGGTCGGGGGCGGCTGAGAGGCTTGAAAGGTCGGGCTGGGGCCATTGTTGGTGTTTGCAACCCCGTTGAGGTTGATGGCCGTTCCCGTGTCGGTGGTAATGGTTCCCGCCACAAGGAAGTTCGCTCCGTTGAGCGGTCCGATGGGCGATGCCAAGTCCCAGGTCGTCAATTGGGAATTGGTCAACCCGATTCCCCCGGCCGCACTTCCGAAGGTGACTTGGCCGGTGGTGGTATTCAGATATACGCTGACGTTGGCGAGCGCCGTTTTTTGCCCCACCCCGGTGAAGGATATGGTATTGGACGTCGCTGGGTTCTGGAAATGACCCGGCGAGGGGTTGGTGATGCCCGCCGTATCCGCGGTCACCGTCCAAACGAAGGCTGTGTTCACCTGCTGGCCCTGAGCGCTGACCTGAACATACCCGGTCAGGATGTAGTTGACCGGCACGGCGGAGGCCGGGGGAAGCGCGGCGGAAATCAGCAGAACGAGCGGTCCTAATGAATACACTCTCATAAAAAACTCCTTCAGATCTTAAACGCGACAAAACGGGCGCGGAGGGATCGCGTGGCGGCGATCTGTCCTGCCCAGGCATCGCGCCCGGTGGGTGTGCACTCTGCTACTTTGTTGAGTGGCGACGAACATGGATTCTCATCCGAGTCCGCCGGGTAAGGTGACCGAACTCCTCCTGGAGTTGTCCGGGGGGAACCGAACCGTAGTGGACGAACTGATTCCCTTTGTTTATCGGGAGCTCAAGCGGATTGCGGCGATGCAATTGCGGCAGGAGCGTCCCGGCCATACCTTGCAGGTCACGGCGCTGGTGCACGAGGCGTATCTGAAGCTGGTGGATCAACGCCAGGTGAACTGGCAGAATCGGGCCCATTTCCTCGGTGTGGCGGCGCAAGTGATGCGCCGGATTCTGATGGATTATGCCAAAGGGCGGGCTCGCGGAAAGCGCGGAGGGGATGTTCAGAAAACGCCGCTGGATGAGGCGCTGATAGTGAGCTATGACCGGACCTTCGAGCTGATACAGATCGACGAAGCGCTCCACCGTCTGGAGACGTTCGACCAGCGGCAGGCCAAAGTTGTGGAGATGCGATTCTTCGGAGGCCTCTCCGTAGAAGAGACCGCAGTGGCTTTGGGGGTGTCTGAACCCACGGTGAAACGGGAATGGGCCATGGCCAAAGCCTGGCTGCGCCGCCAAATCCGCGCGGCATAGCGCCATGACTCCCGAGCGCTGGCGGCAAATTAAACAAATTTTCCAGGCGGCCGCCGAGTTGCCGCCGGAAGAGCGGTCCGCTTACGTGCAGCGAGCCTGCGGGGGCGATGGTGAGCTACGCGCCGAAGTGGAATCACTGCTCCATTCAGAGGAGGAAGAGTTTCTTTCCGGCGCCGCAGCGGCGTATGTCCCCGAGGCTTTTGCCGAGGAGGACCGGGACCGGAACATCGGACGCCGCATCGGTGCTTACCGGATTGTGCGCCAGATCGGCGAGGGCGGCATGGGTGCGGTGTACCTGGCGGAACGCACTGGAGAGTTCCATCAGCAGGCGGCGCTTAAGCTGTTGCGCGCGGGAATGGATTCGCGCGGGATTGTGTCGCGATTCCGCCACGAGAGACAGATTCTGGCCGGTCTGGATCATCCCAACATTGCGCGGCTGCTGGAGGGAGGCACGACGGAAGAAGGTCGTCCGTACTTCGTGATGGAGTATGTCGAAGGCGAGGCGATCGATCGGTACGCCGACAATCGCAGGCTCGGAATCGATGATCGGCTGCGCCTGTTCCAGCAGGTCTGCGCGGCGGTGCAATACGCTCACCAAAACCTGGTGGTGCACCGCGACATCAAGCCGGGCAATATTCTGGTTGCCGGGCCTATTGGGCACCCCGGCACGCCGAAGCTGTTGGACTTCGGAATCGCCAAACTGTTGAGGAGCGACGTCCCGCGGGAAACCGCGGGGTTGACCCAGGCCGGACTGCGTATGATGACGCCGGAGTATGCCAGTCCGGAGCAGGTGCGGGGCGAGCCCATCACCACCGCCACGGATGTGTATTCGTTGGGTGCAGTGCTCTACCAGTTCTTGGCGGGACAAACGCCGCACCAGTTCCCGTCGAGTTCCCCGGCCGAAATGGAGTGGGTGATTTGCGAGACGGATCCGCGGCCACCCAGTGAGGTTGCTCCCGAACCGGCTGCCCGCCAACTGCGAGGCGACCTGGACGTCATCGTTTTGAAGGCGCTGCAAAGAGATCCGCAGCGGCGCTACAGCTCGGCAGAGCAACTCAGCGCGGACATTCAGCGGCATTTGGACGGCATGCCCATTCAGGCGCGCCCGCAGACGCTGGGCTACCGGGCCGGCCGGTTCATACGGCGCAACCGCGTGCCCGTGGCGGCGGCTGCGCTAGTGGCGATTTCGCTCGCCGCGGGTACGACTATCGCCATCTGGCAGGCACGTGTCGCCCATGTACAGAGGCTCCGCGCCGAGAAGCGCTTCAACGACGTCCGCCAGTTGGCTCACGCTTTCCTCTTCGACTTCCACGATGCCATTCAGAATCTGCCAGGCGCCACTCCGGCGCGCCGCCTGGTGGTGGACAAGGCGCTCCAATATCTGAACAGCCTCGCGCAGGAGACCGCCGGCGACCAGGCGCTGGAACGCGAGCTGGCGGAAGCGTATCTGCGCGTCGGAGACGTGGAGGGCGGCACGGGGATGCCCAACCTGGGCGACAAACCGGGTGCGCTCCTTAGCTATGAACGCGCCCTGGCCATCGCCGAGCGCGCGGCGCGCCGCGATCCGCAGTCTCTGGAGTGGCAGCATTACTTGGCGCGGGCGCACTTCCGCGTGGGAGACATACTGGCCCCGCGCAACGACCTCGCCGAGGCGGTGCCGCACTATCGCGAAGCACTGCGCATTTTCCAGGCGATTGCGCCGCGCATGGGTCAGGACCTCGCCGCGCAATTCGAAATGGTCAATGCTTACGAAGCGCTGGGCGACGCTTTGGGCAACCCCGGACTCGTCAACCTGGGTGACGCACAGGGCGCCAAGGATGCCTACGAAGAAGCGCGGAGCATCGAGGAGGCCGTCGCGGCGGCGCATCCCGACAACCTGCGCAGCCGGCGCGGGGTGGGTCTGATGGAGTGGAAGATCGGCGACGTCGAAATGGGGTTGGGCAACGTGGATGAAGGCCTGCGCAGATACCAAAGCGCCGTTCAGGCGTTCGAACGTCTGCTTGCGCGCGATCCCCTCAATCCCACCACTCGTTTGTTTTTGGGGCTCGCCACCGGCAAGGTGGGATCGGCGTTCGAGGCCGCGGGGCGAACACAGGCCGCCCTGGCCCAATACCAAAAAAGCCAGCGATATCCAGCGCGGCTTGATGGAGGCCGATCCGCAAAACGAACAGAGCAAGAACAGCTACGCGCTAAGCCTGCAAAACCGGGCGAATCTGTTGCGCAAGATCGGCGCCCGCGCTGGCGCGCTGGCTCTCTACCGTGAGGCTCTGGGGATCTTCCAACAGCTCCTGTCTTTGGATCCGCAGAGCCCGGCGCAACAAAAGTCATGCGCCGAGACGGCGGCAGCTATCGGAGAAATTGCCGCGGTGAACGGCGGAAAATAAGAACCTGCGCGCTGGATCAGGCCCTTCAACCTACCGACCTTGACCCGATGACAGTCGCCACGGCGGCGCAATCGGGTTCGAGAATGGGACGTCCGATAGATGAGATCGACGGCGGCGGCGGTGCACCCTGGTGAATTGGCTCTGCTGGAACGCGCACCGGGACATTATGCAGTCTAAGGTCCGTTGGTACATGGCCCCATCACCGAACGCGCGATCCTCGCTGAAGGGATTGGTTCGTCCGCTGATCCGCGAATTTGTGTCGGCGAGCGTGCGCCGCCGCAACGGGCATCCCTGAACGCGCGGCTTATTGATCGACGCGTTTTTCCCGCTCGTAAGGAGCCTTCAAATACTTCGAGGCCTCGACCTGGGCGTTTTGGGTGTTGTCTTTTGTGCGCAAGGCCAGGTTGTACTCGTTCACGGCGCGGTCCCGCTGGCCGGTGATGTCATAGATCCAGCCCAGGTTAATGTGGGACCACACTTCGGTCCACTTTGGGGTCAAATCGCCGTTTAAGCATTCCCGAAACGAATTGGCCGCCGACTGCAGATTGCTCTGCTTGAAATACACCTCGCCGATGCGGTAGCTCGCGAGCGAGCTGGTGCGGTTGGTTTCGAGCGCCTTCGAGTATTCCCGCAGGGCGCTGGCGAAGTCGCTCATTTCGGCGTACTGTTCGCCGCGGCGAATGGCCACCTGCACGCGCATCTGCGGACTGTAGCGCAGCACCCGGCCATCGGGATCGATGGTGATATTTTTCGGTTTGCCGAAGGTATCCACGGAGAACTCCGAAGACGTGCCCATCACTTCCACGCGGGTGGATTCGGGGTTGCCTTCGGTTTCAATCTTGAGCTCGACCGGCATGCGGAAGGTGTCGAGATCCTGCGAGATCTTGCCCATCACGCGGAAGCCTTTCTGCACGCGGTAAATGGTGTATTCCAGCTTGAACTCAGGCGCGCCCGAGGATTCGACCCACTGAATGAAGAAGTAGCCGATATCCTTGCCGGTGACGTTCTGGACCACTTTGCGCAGGTCTTCGGTGGTCACCGCCTGCCACGTATATTGCTTGACATATTCCTTGAGCACCTTGAAAAACACGTCGTCGCCGATGACGTAGCGGAGCATATTCATGACCACGGCGCCCTTGCTGCCGGTGAGCGCCCAGAATTCGGGCGAATAGTCGTCCAGCCGGGAAGACTGAATGAGCGGCACGTTGTCCACTGTGAGGGCGGCGACCATCTCGTTATTCAACTGAGTCTGCATGGCGCCGGCGCCGGCTTCGTGTTCGGTCCAGAGCAGCTCGGAATAGGCCGCCATGCCGTTGGTGAGCCAGATGTGATTGCGGGAAGAGGCGGATACCAGCTCTTCCCACCATTGGCGCGAAACCTCGTTGGCGAGCAGGCGTGAGGCTACCGATTGCGTGATGCCGTGCGGCGCCAGGAAAATCATGCCGGGCGCCGCATAAGCGTTGGGGGCGCCGGGCTCGGTTTCGACCACGGTGAGATTGGCGTAAGCCGGCAACCCGAAGGCGCCGGTGAAGTAGCCCATCATCTTATCGATCTCTTCGCCGTAGGCCTGGGCCATGGCCTTTTCGGGATCGCGGAAATAGAGCGTGGTAGTCACGCCCTCGCTATCCACTTTTAGCGGCGGGTCTTTGACCACGGCGATGCTTCCGGGGAAGGATGGCCCGTCCATCTTGAATTCGTACAGATTCTTGTCGTTGGCCGATCGATGGGAATCGGTCCCGCTTCCCAGCACGGCATAACCCGTCGGAACCGTGATCCGAAGATCGGCGCCGAAGCGGTCCGCGGTGTAACCGCTCACGGGGAACCAGCGCGCCGGATAGAGCAGGTAGGCGTACTCGGGATGGATCGCGGCGAAGGCAATGCCTTCCACGGGCGACTCTTCCTGTCCGGAGAGCTTGCCGTCGTAATAAAACGTCAGCGAAGAGGGCTGGCCCTTAGCCAAGGGCTGCGCGAAGTTGACGCGCACGGTGAAATCCCCCTGGTTGCGCGAAACCTGCAGGGACTTGCCCTGCGCGTCGTCCACGTGGGAGATGTTCAGCGCGTTATTGAGCTCGAAGGTGAGAAAGTTGATGCCGTCGTCGATGGCGATGAAGCGCACGGCTGCGCGCGCGCTGAGGGACTGGGTGTTGGGAGAGATTTCGGCGTCGATGGTATAGTTCTGTACGTCGATGCGGCCGCGGCGTTCCGGCTGAGCGGAAAGCGGCGCGAGGGTGGTGAGGGCGATGGCAAGCAGGGTAACGGCAGGCGTGACCTGGTGGGACACACGATCTCCCGTTGTCGTCTGTCGTTCCTCCCCAGCGGACGGCCGCTCGACAGACGACAAAGAACGATCGTCCGTCCCACCTGAATCTGTTCTCCTAAGCGTGTTAAGCGTACTGCTAAACATGGGCAACTTGTCCTTCCAGAATCTCGTGAATAATGGCGGCGGCGCGGCGTTGGGCGGTCGGCGCGCCGGATTCGGCGCCCAGCCGATGGCGGACTTCGGCCAATCCGGCGAGCATCTCGGCCCGCGCGGCGGGGTCGTCTAACAGGCGGACGGCTTCGCGGTAAAGCGTGGTGGCGGAAAAGTCGCCTTGCATCAATTCGGGCACTACTTCCCTCCCGGCAATCAGGTTCACCATCGTATAAAATGGCACCCGCACGAGCAGCTTGCCGGCCAGCCAACTCGGCGGCGTCACCTTATAAAACGTCACCATGGGAGTTCCCAACAGCGCGGCTTCCACGGTTACGGTGCCGCTGGCGGCCAAAGCCAGATCGGCGTGAGCCATGGCGTCCCAACTTTCTCCTTCCAATACCTGGATCGGGGCCGCGCCAAGGCGCTCCCGAAAAAACGACGCTCCGGAGATAACCGACGCCGGAAGAATAGCTTGCACGGCTCGTTCGCGGGCCAGACGGGTCACCGCTTCGGCTAGCGCAGGCAGGTGGCGCGCAGCTTCTCCACGGCGGCTTCCCGGCAACACTGCTACCAATGGACGGTCGATAGCGAGTCCGTGTTTCCGAAAAAACTCGGCTCGCGACTGGGTGGGGCGCACCAAGCCGGCCAAGGGGTGGCCAATATAGGTCGTGGGAATCCCGGCGCGTTCGAAGAATTCCTGTTCGAACGGGAAAATGCAAAGCAAGCGGCGGAGCGTCCGGCGCATGGACCGGACCCGGCCCTTGCGCCACGCCCAGGCTTGCGGCGCCACCAAATAAATTACCGGGATACCGGCAGCGTTGAGGCGCCTGGCGGCGCGCAGGTGAAAGTCGGGGGAATCGGTGAGAATGGCGACGTCGGGGCGCTCGCGCTCGGCCGCCCGCATCAGCTTGCGGAATTCGCCGTGGATTCGGGGCAAGTGGGCGACCACTTCCAATAAGCCCACCACCGCCAGGCTGGCGGCATCTACGATCGTTTCCACACCCGCGGCACGCAACCGCGGCCCGGTACAGCCAAAAAAGCGGGCATCGGGAAACGCCGCGCGGAGCTCATCCACCACCAAGGCGGCGTACAAATCGCCCGACGCCTCTCCGGCCGATACCAGAACGCGTTTGGGTACCATCCCTAGATTAAGTGTAGCGTGGCGACTTGTTACAATCGACTTCACCTGGAATGTCCACCGAAGCCGAACCAACCAAACTGCTGGTAGAAGAATTCGCGCGGCGGGTTCGCGGCGAGCTGGTTCCGCTGGGGAAGCGGTTCTCGTATTTCTCCGCGCTGCCAGTGGCGGAGGAAGACCTGAAACAGTACCTGAACGACCCGCTTGCCGCGGTTTCCCCAGCGGTGACCGAGTTATTGCCCAGCATCGGTATCTTACTGGCGCCATTCCTCGAAAAGGGCAACGGAAAAAACGCCGAGTACATCACTTACGAGCGCCCGGCCGTGGGGCGGCGGCTCTACTCCGTTCTCCTTCAAGTGGAAGACATGACGGTGCTGACGCTTTCGGTCAAGGAAATCGAAGTGGCCGACTACCATTACCAGCTCTATGCGGCGCTGGCGGTGCTGACCGCGCGCCGTTTACCGCTGGAGGTACAAGAGCGCTTCTACCGCACCCTACGGGAAGAGTTGAACGCGGAAGTTCACGGCGAGGTCGACGAAAAAAGCTGGCACATGAAGCAGGCCCTGCTGCGCCGCCAGACCAACATACGCAAGGAAACCAAATTGTTTCGGGAATACGCGCGGCAGGCTTTCGAAGATACGCTCACGCTGTATCTGCACGGTACCTGCTGCGACATCGACATCGAAACCGGCCCGCGGCAAATGCCCAGCCGCTATCTCCGTAAGCGCCTGGAGTTGCTGGTGTCGCTATTCCCGCCTCCGGAAGGCTACGCGGTGCTGCCGGAGCATTTGAAGGCGCGCTAGGAACAGTTGTCAGTTGTCAGTAATCAGTTCTCAGCTTTCAGTCCGCAGTCTGGCGGGTGACCGGAACTGAAAACTGAAAACTGTGAACTGACAACTGTCTGCTACCTCCAGCGCCGGCCCCAGCCGCCGCCCCAGCCCCAACCAAATCCGATGCCCACCGTTGGCCCCCAGTTCGGGTAATAGGGGTAGCCATAATAATAGGGATAAGCATAGTAGGGGCTGTAGTATCCGGGAGCATAATAGGAGCCGTAAGCGCCGGGACCGTAGTGATAGCCCGGAGCGGCAGGACGACCCGCCATTTGTGCGGGACGCTCATAGTCCTGTGGCGTGGCGTAGCGAAACGCCTGCGGCGCATGTACCGTGGAAACCGTAATCGGGGAAGTGATCTGGAAAGTCAGCGGCGTTTCCGGATAGACGATGGTGGGGTGGTCACGGGTGAGCAGCACGCCGACGATTCCCACCGCGGCGCCGGCACCAGCTCCTATGGCAGCGCCGGTACCGCCGGCAGCCACGGCACCAACTCCGGCACCCACGGCCGTGGTTCCGACAATCGTGCCCGCCTGCACCCCGTTGGGTGTGCGCGGTCCGGTGCTGGCGACCAATTGAGAGGAAATCGGAGTCTGGGTTCCGTCAGCCAACGAGATGCCAGTCAGCACCAGCTTGAGCCGCGACGGATGGCCGCTGTGCGCTTTCTCGGCCTCCACCACGTTGCCATACACGGTCTGCCCGCGCACCGCTACCACGACTCCGTCCACCACTAGCGGCTGTGCCAGCGAAGCGGTAAACGTGTCGCCCGGGTGGTTCTTATCGCTATTCAGGAACTGGTTGATACGAACGGTGACAAAGGTTCCGGGCTTCACCGTCAATTCCGCGGGAACGCCATAAGCCGGACGGTGCGGCGCATTCGCCTGCGGATTTTGGGGCGCGCCCGTCGGGGCCTGCGGAGCTTGCGCCGCCGGCTGCCCGTAAGAATCCGTGGGCGCTACGGGCTGGGTAGGATCCTGTTGCGGCTGGGCCTGCTGGGCATCCGTCTGAGCGGATGCGGCAGGAGCATCGCCAACGCGCCGCCACCCGCCAGAACTGTCCTGGGGCGTCGTCTGCGCCAGCAAAGAACTCGTTACGGCAAACACGAGCAGTGGAAAAGAGAGTGCGATTGGTTTCATAATTACTGCCTCACAATCTTCGACGCACGCTCCACTTGCATCTGTTTCACCATTTGCACGATCCCGCTAAATTATTGACAAATTTAGCCTAATCCACCGAAACGGATTGGCCGGAAAGCACCGGCGATGGTGCTTTTCAGCCATCGGCGCGAGCCCCAGGGGGAGCGTCGATCGGGCCGCCCGACCGGCTTCCCGGCGCGCCACCCGAACGCGCGGAGTGGGCCAGATCCCAGCAGCCGCCGCCCTGGTTTGTGGCACAATAGTGTTTCCAACGGATCGAACGATCGGGACAAACGGCCCAGCGTCCTTTTGCGGGCCGCGGCTAAGTTGCGCGGACTCAGCGAAGGTCGCTACAATCATCGCGTTCGCAAAAATCCCAGGGAGGAATGCATGGCAGCGGTTGAGCAGAAGGTGAAGCAGATTATCGTCGAGCAGCTTGGGGTGGATGAAAGCCAGGTCGACACGAACGCGTCGTTTGTGGACGATCTGGGAGCCGACTCGCTCGACATCGTAGAGCTTGTAATGGCCTTTGAAGAGGCTTTCGAGCTCGAGATTCCCGACGAAGACGCCGAAAAGATTACTACCGTCAAGGACGCCATTGACTACATCGAGGGCAAAACCACGAAGAAGTAGTCTCCGCGTTTCTCACCGGGGAACCCAGCTTGGGTTGGCGAACGGCCTTCGGCGCATTGGCCCTACATCGCGGATGGGAGCGACAGCCGAACATAGTTGCGGGAGAGACTCGTTTTGAGGCGAAGAGTGGTGGTGACCGGCGTTGGCCTGCTGACGCCGTTGGGTATCGGCACGGATTCGACGTGGGAAGCGGTTCGGAACGGGGTGAGCGGAATTGGACCCATCACCCAGTTCGATGCCTCGGCCTTTTCCTGCCGGATCGCCGGCGAGGTCAAGGGTTTCGATCCCGCCAATTACATCGAAAAAAAAGAAATCAAGAAGATGGGGCGGTTCATCCAGTTCGCCATCGCGGCGGCGGAGTTCGCCCTGTCCGATTCGGGGTTGAAAATCACGCCCGAGATCGCCGAGAGCGTGGGCGTGTATATTGGCAGCGGCATCGGGGGATTCGAGGTCATCGAGCGCGAGCATCAGACCCTGCTGGAGCACGGGCCGCGCCGTATTTCCCCGTTTTTCATTCCCGCCACAATCGTGAATCTTGCCAGCGGCCAGGTTTCCATCCGGAGCGGCGCCAAGGGGCCCAATTCGGCGACCGCCACGGCCTGCACCACCAGCGCCCATTCGATCGGCGATTCGTTCCGCCTGATTCAATATGGCGAAGCCGATGCCATGATTTGCGGCGGCACGGAGGCCTGTATCACTCCCATGGGAATCGGCGGTTTCGCCGCCATGCGCGCTTTGTCCACTCGCAACGACGCGCCCGAGCGCGCTTCGCGGCCATGGGATCGCGATCGCGACGGTTTCGTGGTGGGCGAGGGCGCCGGCATTCTGATTCTGGAAGAACTGGAGTTCGCCAAACAGCGCGAGGCGCGCATCCTGGCCGAGTTGGTGGGTTACGGAATGAGCGCGGACGCGTTTCACGTCACCGCTCCTTCGCCCGATGGCGACGGCGCGTACCGGGTGATGCGCAATGCCGTCCGCGATGCGGGAATCGACGCTTCCCAGGTGGATTACATCAATGCCCACGGCACCTCCACCGAGGTCGGCGATCGCGCCGAGACCGTGGCCGTCAAGCGCGCCTTTGGCGATCACGCCAAGAAACTGGCGGTCAGCTCCACCAAATCCATGACCGGACATTTGCTGGGCGGCGCCGGCGGTGTCGAGGCCGGTATCACGGTGATGGCCATTCGCGATCAGGTGGCTCCTCCCACCATTAATCACGAAAACCCCGATTCCGATTGCGACCTGGATTACGTTCCCAACCACGCCCGGCCCATGCCGATTCAGTATGCCCTTTCGAACAGTTTCGGATTCGGCGGCACCAACGGCTGCCTGATCTTCAAGAAGTACCAGCCGTAGCTGGGGAGGGTCCGCCCGGTTATGAAAATCGTAGTCGCCATCAAGCAGGTACCCGCGCGGGATTCGCAATTGCGGATTGCCGCCTCGGGACAATGGATCGAAGAGGCCGATCTGGCGTGGGAGATCAACGAGCCGGACGCCTACGCGCTCGAAGCCGGCTTGCGGCTTAAGGAAAAACAAGGCGGCGAAGTGGTTGCCTTATGCGCCGGCCCGGAACGCGTCTCCTCTACCATTCGCGAAGCCTTGGCCAAAGGCGCCGACCGCGCCATTCACATTGAAGACCCGCTCGCCTCCGCCGAGCCGCTCTCTACCGCACGCCTGCTCGCCGCGGCCCTGGCTGCCGAGAAGCCAGACCTGGTATTGACCGGGCTGCAGTCCGACGATCTTGGGTTTGGCCAAACTGGCGTGATTCTGGCGGAGTTGCTGGGCGTCGCCCACGCCACCATCGTGATGGAGGTGGAACCGTCCGGCGCGGGCATTCGCGTAAAGCGCGAGCTCGAGGACGGCTGGTTTCAGCACGTCGAAATGCCGCTGCCGGCCGTGCTGGCCATCCAATCCGGCATCAGCAAGCTGCGCTACGCCACCCTGATGGGCATCAAAAAGGCCAAGAACAAAGAGGTCCGGCGACTCTCGGCGGCCGATCTGGCGGTCTCGGCCGGCTCGCCCAGCGTGGTATTGGAGCGCGTGTATCTGCCGGAGCGCAGCAAGCACACCCAACTTTTCGATGGGCCACCTAAAGAGGCCGCTGCCCAATTGGTGGAAAAACTCAAGTTTGAGGCGCGCGTCCTATGAGCCCGACCATCCTGGCGGCAATGGAGCAACGGGACGGCGTGTGGAATCGCATGTCGTTCGAGACGCTGGCGGCGGCGCAGCAACTGGCGCGCGAGCTCGCCGGCACAGCGTCCGCCGCAGTATTAGGGAGCGGCATCGAAAATCTCTCGAACGAGCTCGCTGGCTACCAACTCGCCAGGGCGTATGCGGTCGAACACGAACAACTCGCGGTGTATACTCCGGATGCCTACACACTAGCGCTCGGCCAGTTGATCGCCCAAGTCAAGCCGGCCATCGTGCTCTTTCCGCATACCTATCAGGTGCGCGACTTTATGCCCAAGCTGGCCACCACCCTTGGCAAAGTAGCGCTCAGCGATGTCATCGCACTTCGCGTCGCGGAAAACAACCAGTTGGTGGCCGTCCGCCAGCTCTTCCAGGGCAAAATGAACGCCGACCTGCGCTTCACGGGCGACAGCCCCCACTTTGCCTCATTGCAAGCGGGAGCGTATCGTGCCGACCATGTGGCCACCGGTAGCACCCCGCTGGAGAAGTTCAACCCGGCGATTGAGGCCTCCCAGGTACGCACCCGCCCGCTCGAGCTGTTCCGCGCCGCCGAGCGCGCCGTAGACCTGACTGCGGCCGAGATCATCGTCTCCGTGGGACGCGGCATCCGAGAAGCCGACAATATTCCGATGGTCGAAAAGCTGGCGGAAGTGCTGGGCGCGGAACTGGCTGCCTCCCGCCCCATCTGCGACGCCGGCTGGCTGCCCATGGAGCGCCAGGTGGGCAGTTCCGGACAAACGGTCGCGCCGAAGCTGTACCTCGCGGTGGGAATTTCCGGAGCCATCCAGCACCTGGTAGGCATGAAGGGCTCGCGCACCGTGGTGGCCATCAACAAAGACCCCAACGCCCCCATTTTTGAAGTGGCCGATTACGGAATCGTCGGCGACCTCTTTCAGGTGATTCCCGAATTAACGGAAGCCATCAAGAAGGCCAAGTAGACTTCTGTGGAGCAAGTGTTGTTGCCTGCAATCGCTACACGTCCAGGTTCTTCACGTCCAGCGCGTTCTCTTCAATGAACTTGCGCCGGCTCTCTACATCCTCGCCCATGAGCGTAGAGAAAATCTCTTCGCTTTGGACCGCGTCTTCCAGACGCACTTTCAACATGGTGCGCTTCTCGGGGTTCATAGTGGTGTCGGCAAGTTGCTCGGCATTCATTTCGCCCAGCCCCTTATAACGCTGCACGGCCGCGCCCTTCTTACCTTCTGTCTTGACGTACTCCAGCAGTTCGCGCCAGGTGCCCCGCGATTCGCGGTGGTCTTCCTTCACCACCACAAAAGGCGGATTGTTGTGGCGGGAAATCGTCCGTGCCAGGGCGCGGAAGCGCCGGTACTCGGGCAGAGCGGCCAGCGTCACGCCAATGGCGCGTTCCGCGTTGGTGGAATCGTGGAACACCACCGCGTGCGAGGAGTGTTCCTCGTCGGTGCGCATGACCGGATTCAAGCCGAGCTTCACCAAAGCATCCAACACCGGCTGCAGATTCACCTGTTCCTGGAAATCGGCCTTGGTGTCCAGACGAAGAGAGACGTCGCCTAACAGTTCCACCACACGGGCATCGCGCAGCCGGCGCTCCACTTTGGCGAACATCTGTTCATACTCATCCAGGCTCAGCAGAAAATTACGCAGTTCGGCGCCTTCCAGTACGCTTTTCGCATCGCCGCCATTGGAATGAGTTTCGAGCGACAGGTTCTCGGTGGCGCGGCGGGTCAATTCGCGCGTCAACTCCTTTTCATCCCGGATATACTTTTCGCTTTTGCCCTTCTTGATGAGGAAGAGCGGCGGCTGAGCGATATAAACCTTTTCGCGCAGGATCAACTCATGCATATGACGGAAGAAGAACGTCAGCAGGAGCGTGCGGATGTGCGACCCATCCACGTCGGCATCCGTCATGATGATGATCTTGCCGTAGCGGAGCTTGGTGAAGTCGAAATCGTCCTTGCCGATACCCGTGCCGAACGCGGTGATCATGGCGCGGATTTCCTCGTGGCCGAGCATCTTGTCGTAGCGCGCCTTCTCCACGTTCAGGATTTTTCCTTTGAGCGGGAGAATCGCTTGGAAACGGCGGTCGCGGCCTTGTTTGGCGGTCCCGCCGGCCGATTCTCCCTCCACCAGGAAGAGCTCGCAACGCTCGGGATCGCGCTCCTGGCAATCGGCTAGCTTGTGGGGCATGCCGCCGGATTCGAGCGCGCCTTTCCGCCGGGTCAGATCGCGCGCCTTGCGGGCCGCCTCGCGCGCGCGTGAGGCTTCGATCGCCTTGGCCACGATCTTGCGGCCCACGGCCGCGTTCTTGTCGAAATACTCGCCCAGCCCTTCGTTGACAAACTGCGTCATCGGCCCGCTGATATCGCTGTTCAGCTTGCCTTTGGTCTGCCCCTCGAACTGCGGTTGCGGAACTTTCACGCTCACCACCGCGGTCAGGCCCTCGCGCACATCGTCCCCACTCAGGGTTTCTTTCTCCTTGAACAGTCCCTGGCTCGCGGCAAAAGCGTTGATCGTGCGCGTGAGGGCGGAATAGAATCCGCGGAGGTGCGCGCCGCCGTCGACGGTATTGATGTTGTTGGCGAAGCTCGAAATATTCTCAGAATACGAGTCGTTATACTGCAGCGCGACTTCCATGGTGAGCGTCCCACCATTGGGCAGTTCCCTGTCGGCTTCGAAGTAAATCGGCTTTTCGTGGAGGACCTGCTTGCCTTTGTTGAGGTGCCTGATGAATTCGGCGATGCCGCCGGTATATAGAAATTGGGCGGTCTTGATCGGATCCGCGCGCTCATCGGTGAGTGTGATTTTTAGACCCTTATTCAGAAAGGCGAGTTGGCGAAGGCGATTAGCCAGCGTGTCGTAGTTGAAGACCGCCGTTTGCATGATGGTGGAGTCGGGTTTGAAGGTGACGCGGGTACCGGTCTTGCGTCCAGCCTTACCGGCCTTGGCCAAGGGAGCTTTGGGAATGCCGCAGGAGTATTCCTGTTGCCAAGTAAATCCATCGCGCCAGATTTCCAGCTCCAGCTTTTCAGAAAGTGCATTGACGCAGCTTACGCCGACACCATGGAGGCCGCCAGAAACTTTATAGCTGTTGGAGTCGAACTTGGCGCCGGCATGCAACTTGGTCATGACTACCTGCGCCGCGGAAACACCCTCCTCTTCGTGCAGATCCACCGGGATACCGCGGCCGTTGTCGATCACGGTGACGGAGTCGTCGTCGTGAATGATGACGTTGACCTCGGTCGCATAGCCGGCCATGGCTTCATCCACCGAATTGTCGACCACTTCATACACCAGATGATGCAGGCCCATTTCACCGGTTGAGCCAATATACATGGCAGGCCGGAGGCGCACTGCTTCTAAGCCTTCCAGAACCTTAATGCTGGTGGAATCGTAAACTTGTTCGGGAGTACCGGGGTTCACTTCGTTTGCCATAGGAATGACCGCATCAGATTCTCATGGGCATCACCACGTAGCGGTATTGGTCCGCGATGGCGTCGCCAGCCGGACGTAACTCGCCGGCGCTCTTTTGATCTTTCAACTGAAATGCAACATGATCCTGTGGGATCACGCGCAGGAAGTCGAGCAGGTACTGAGCATTAAATCCGATCTCGAGATCTGGGCCGGTGTATTGGGCAGGTACGCTTTCCTCGCTTTCTCCCATTTCGACCGACGATGAAAATATGCGCACTTCTCCACTGACAAATTGCACGCGAATGGCGCGCGAACGTTCATCGGCGAACTGTGCGACGCGCTCGATAGCAGAACGGATTTCGCCTTTCTCAAGGGTTGCTACATGGTTGTGGTCCTTTGGCAAGACACGCTCATAATCAGGAAAATTACCTGGCAGCTTGCGCGTTAGCAGAAGGCGCTGATCAACCTGGAAAAAAAGATGGTTATCGTCGCCGGAAAATAATGCCACTGCTCCATCGCCCGCGTCGTCAGCCAGCTTTGTCAGTTCACCCATGGCTTTCTTGGGTATCAGCGCACGAAACGGTTGATCGATGGTTCCACTCTCCCCAGGAGGCACATGTACGTAGGCCAGGCGATGGCCATCCGTCGCTACCATGGTTAAGCCTTCCGGCCGTAGCAAAAGCAAGGCGCCACTTAAGGTAAAACGCGACTCCTCCATCGAGATCGCAAAACCGGTACGCGCAATCATCGACGCCAGCGTCTTTACCGGAACTTGCGCCACCACTGCCGGGGTTTGCGGCAGTTCGGGAAAACTATCGCGCGACATACCTGCAATCCGCGTCCTCGAGCGCCCACTGGTAATGCTCGCCCAATGGTTATCCAGAAACTTCATCTGGATATCGCCCTCGGGCAACAAGCGAACGTAGTCCAACAATTTACGCGCCGGTACGGTTCCGGCTCCTTCTTTTTTCACCTTCGCCGGACAGAAACACCGAATTCCCAACTCCAGATCAGTCGCTGTCAAAACAATCCGGTCGTCGGCAGCCTCCATCAGTACGTTCGACAGAATCGGGATTGTGGTTTTTTTCTCCACAACGCCTTGCGATAGGCTCAGCTCTCGCACCAGCTCCGCCTTGCTTACAGTGAATTCCATAGCACCTCGGCTTTTACTATTGCTAACTGTACAAGTCCAGAGAAATTAAACCGTATTCATCGGGCCTGTGCAAATTGTTGAAGACTACCTAAATTATACTAAACTCAACCACTTTTGACCAGTTGAAGTTGTGCATTTGGGCGTGCATCGCGGGCTCACTGGGGTTGAAATTCCCAGTTGAATGGAGTTCTTCCTCAATTTTCGAATACGGCTCTCCCATGGCATTGTGCAAAACATTTATAAGTCTATTGCAATGAGTCCATTAAGCTGTGGAGTAACCTGTTCAATTCCGGATCATGATGACGATCCTTATCAATTTTGTTTATGGAATGGATCACGGTGGTGTGATGCTTGCCGCCGAAGGCGCGCCCGATCTCCGGTAGCGAAGCGCTGGTGAGTTCCTTGACCAGGTACATTGCCACTTGGCGGGGATACACCACTTTACGCATGTTGCTGCGCTCCTTGAGTTGGCTCTGCTTAATTTGGAAGCGTTCTGCTACGGCCTTCTGGATGGCATCGATGCTAACCCTGCGGTCGGGGACGTGAACCATATGCTTGAGGACTTGCTGTGCCATAGCAACGCTTACCGGTGTTCCGGTCAGCGAGGAATAAGCGATCAACTTAACTAAAGCGCCTTCGAGCTCGCGCACGTTCGACTTAGTTTTAGATGCCATAAACGAACGGACATCGTCGGGCAGCTTGAATCCTTCAGCCTCGGATTTTTTATCCAAAATAGCCATTTTGGTCTCAAGATCGGGTGGTTGAATGTCGGCCAGAAGTCCCCATTCGAACCGGGAGCGCAAGCGCTCTAGCAAACCAGGAATTTCCTTGGGAGGCGAGTCGCTCGATAGCACTATTTGCTTCTGGTGCTCATGCAGCTCGTTAAATGTATGAAAAAACTCCTCTTGCGTTCGTTCCTTGTTACCCAAGAGTTGAATGTCGTCGATTAGCAGTACGTCGACCTCGCGATAGCGCTTGTGGAATTGAGGCATGCGTTCATTACGGATGCAAGCGATCATCTCGTTCATGAAGCGTTCGCTAGAAGTGTAGATAATACGCATGGAGCCGAACTTCTGCATCAATTCCCGGCCTATGGCGTGCATCAAGTGGGTCTTTCCCATGCCAACGCCGCCGTAGATGAAAAGCGGGTTGTAACTGCGTGAAGGGTTGGTTGCGACAGAACGCGCGGCCGCATGGGCAAATTGGTTGCAACTGCCAACCACAAAGGAATCGAATGTAAATTTGGGGTTGAGCACGGAATCGGGAGCGCTCATATCCCCATTCTCGACTACTGCCAGCGCTTGATTGCTGGCGCCGCGGATCGGTTCGGCTTCATATCGAACCCTGCGAACCGGTAAAGCCAGATGCTGAATGGACTGCTCAATCAGCCTTCCGAACTCCGTCTCCAACCAAGTGCGAGTTTCGGCATCCGGTACGGATACGATCAGAGTGTCTGTCTCCATACCGAGAAAAGCCGTCCCCGTCAGCCAGTTCTGATATGCGTCGGCGCCGATCTTGCTCTGCAGCTCGTGCCGGATTTGGTCCCATAAATTCATTTTTTACACACAAATCTGGCACGTTTTCCACAACTTTTCCAGAAGTTTGCGGGATCGTTACGCGCCGCGTAGGAGAACCAGTAGCGGGGTGTCTCAAAGCTGAGAACACGAAAATCAGTGGCACTCGCTTGCCGGTCAACCGAAAAGTAGTCTAGCACAGCGGAAGAGCTTCGTCACAAGTTTATAAATCGTTTCAATTCAATGATATATCTGTAACGTTTGACAGCGCTAATGTTTGTAGGGGAGAATGAAGATTCCTTTGAAGGGCGGGAGTAACTCAGTTGGTAGAGTGCGACCTTGCCAAGGTCGATGTCGCGGGTTCGAATCCCGTCTCCCGCTCCAGTCATCCCACTCTATTGTCATGAGCAAGCGCTTCTTGATTTCCTTACTGGCTGCCGGGTTGTTCGCGGTTCTCCCGGCTATAGCACAAGATTACCGGCTCGAGCCGGTCGCAACCGCCGCTCCCGATCTGCCAGCAGCTTTCGCAGCGGTGATTTCTTCCCAAGGCTACCGTCTGGCAGCAGCGGGAGGTCCGTGGTGCGAGGTGTGGTTCCGTAAATCGATTCCCACCGGCCCGAAGGCGGCTGACGATTCCATCACCTTGGCAATTGCCCAGGGGACGCTTCTGGGCGTGCTTCGCTTCCCGGCAGAAGGCGCAGACCGCCGCGGCCAAAGCATTAAGCCGGGCTTGTATACGCTCCGGTACAGCGACTATCCGTCCGACGGCGCTCACCAGGGAGTGGCTCCGCAGCGCGATTTTGCCTTGCTTACGCCAATTGCTCTAGACAAGGATCCGGCTGCGACGCCGGGCTTTGACGAGTTGGTGGGGTGGAGCACAAAAGCGTCCGGCACCCCTCATCCGGCCATACTGTCGCTAGAAGTGCCTGCTGCCGGTACCAACTTCCCGGGCGTCACCAAGGAAGGCGACAACCCCGATTGGGTCCTGAACGTCAAGGTTGGCGATCTGCCGATTGCGATTATCCTGGTCGGGAAGGTCAGCGGCTGAACCGCAACTGGACCGCTGGGTTACTCTAGGTTTGGAGACCTCATGCCGGACGACAACAACGGTTCCAAACCTGCCACTAAGGCGGATCTCGCAGCGCTGGAGAACCGCCTCACAGAGGTCGTGCGCGATGCGCAAAGAGAAATCTTACGAGCATTCGAGCGTTATGCCTCCAGCGAATAGATCAAGTTTCGCAGACTGCGCTGAATCCGCCGAATGCGGCTTAATTATTCTCGATCAAATTCTCTAGCAGCCGGCTTGAGGCTGCGCACAGCTATACAACCCTATCCCGCCAATTTCTCAATCGCCTGAGCGCCGCAAATGGCTTCCACGGCGGCGCGGAACTCCTTATCGGGTTTGACTTTTGTGCTCACGTCGAGCAGCACCGAAAAATCCCGCGGCAGCTCCAGGCGCAGACGGACCTGCGTCGGGCCAGGCTTGCGCTGGAATAATTCGTTCAGAGCCGCGGCCCGGTCGGTTTTCCCGTTACCCTGGTTTTGGTTGCCAGGCGCTCCATTCCGGCCCAGCCAGATACGGATGGCGATCACGGAGGGCACGTCGATGCGCGCATTATCGAGCGCTATCAACTCCTGAATGGAGATCTTGGGAGGCGCGTTCTCTTCCGGCAGCACCTGGCCGCGTATCAGCACTGCCTGGTCTTCTGCTACTTCCGCGGCGAGCCGTTCGTAATTGTTGGCGAAGATCATGCCGTCGAGGGTTCCGCTGCGGTCCTCGATGGTCAGAGCGACCCAGGGTTTACCCTCGCGGTTCCGTTTTCGGGTGATCCCGGTCAGCACGCCGCAGAGGACCACGTCGGCGCCTTTGGCGAGGCCCTCTAGAGACCCGGAGTCGTGCGTGGCCAACTCGGCGATCTTATCGGCGTAGCGATCCAGCGGATGGCCGGTCACCCAAAAGCCGAGCAGCTCTTTTTCGAAAGCGAGGGTCTCTTTGCCGGTCCAATCGGGCACATTGGGAAGCGGCGCGTTAGGGACTTCGCCCTGCGCCAGCATTTCGCCGAACAGGCCGACCTGGCCGCTCTCGCGATCGCGCTGCGCCCGCTGGCCCGATTCCATCGCCGATTCCAGCACCGCAAATTTCTGCGCGCGAGTCCCTTCGAGCGTATCCATGGCGCCGGCCTTGATCAGGCTTTCGATCATGCGCCGGTTGACCGCGCCCGAATCCACTTTGTCGCAGAATTGATGCAGCGAGCGGAACGATGCAACCTCTTGGCGCGCCTTGCCGATCGCCTCCACCGCCGATTGCCCCACGTTTTTCACTGCGCCCAGGCCAAAGCGGATCGCGGCCTCGTCCGGCGTAAAGCTCCATTCCGACGAATTCACATCGGGCGGCAAAATCGTGATGCCCATGGCCCGGCACTCGTTGATGTACTTCACGATTTTGGTGGTGTTGCCGGTTTCGGAGGTGAGCAGCGCGGCCATGAAATCCACCGGATAGTGCGCTTTCAGATATGCCGTCACGTAGGCCAGGTAGGCGTAAGCGGCCGAATGCGACTTGTTGAAGCCGTAACCGGCGAACTGTTCCATCAAGTCGAAAATTTTTTCGACCTTCTTTTGAGGGAAGTTGCGTTCCAGGGCGCCCTGGATAAAATGTTCGCGCTGCTTGACCATTTCCTCCAGCTTCTTTTTGCCCATCGCCCGGCGCAGCAAATCGGCTTCGCCCAGCGAATACCCGGCCAGGCGGTTCGAGATCTGCATCACCTGTTCCTGGTAGACGATGACGCCGTAGGTCTCCTCCAGCAACTCCTTCAGCTCCGGAAGATCGTACTGAACCGCCTTGCGGCCCCATTTGCGCTCGATGAAATCGTCCACCATGCCGCCCTGGATGGGGCCTGGACGGTAGAGGGCGTTGAGGGCGGTCAGGTCCTCCAGCCGGCCCGGCTGATAGCGCAACAGGATGTCTCTCATGCCCGCGGATTCAAACTGGAAAACTCCCGAAGTGAAACCTTTGCAGAAGATTTCGTAGGTGGCTTTATCGTCGAGAGGCAGCTCCTCGGGGACCAGTTCGACACCGTGGCGTTTCTTGATCAGCCGCAGTGCGTTCTGAATGAGCGTGAGCGTGGTCAACCCCAGGAAGTCCATTTTGAGGAGCTGGAGTTTTTCCAGGCCGTTCATATCGAACTGGGTCACAATTTCGTCGCGGTTGGTCTTGTACAGCGGCACCAGTTCGGTGAGCGGTTGCGGCGAAATCACCACCCCGGCGGCGTGCACCGAGCAATTGCGCGACAGGCCTTCCAGCCGCCGCGCCACTTTCAATACGTCCTCGACGCGCGCGTCTTTCTTGGCCGCTTCGCCGAAGCCCGGCTCCGCTCTCATGGCGTCTTCGAGCGAAATGTTGAGGACGTTGGGCACGAGCTTGGTGAGGCGCTCCACGTCGGCGAAGGGCATCTCCAGCACCCGGCCGACGTCTTTGATCGCCGCGCGGGCGCCCAGCGTGTTGAACGTAATGATTTGCGCGACTTGTTCGCGGCCGTATTTTTCGGTGACGTACTGGATCACTTCGCCGCGGCGGTTCATGCAGAAATCCACGTCGATATCGGGCATGCTGACGCGCTCCGGATTCAGGAAGCGCTCGAACAGCAGCCCATATTGAAGCGGGTCGATATCGGTGATCGCCATGGCGTAGCCGACCAGGCTGCCGGCCGCCGATCCGCGCCCCGGGCCAACCGGAATCCCTTTGGATTTGGCGTAACGGATGAAATCCCAGACGATCAGAAAATAGCCCGAGAACTTCATTTTCTGAATCATCTGGATTTCGCGGTCGAGCCGCTCGTTATAATCGGCCAGGTCTTGTTTGAGAGCGCCCTGCGCGCGGAGGGCCTCCAGCCGCGGCCGCCGCTTTTCGAAACCCTGCCGCGCCACGTACTCGAAATACGTGTCGGCGGAGTGGCCTTCGGGGACGTCGAACTTCGGGAACGGCTCCTTCACCTTCTCCAGGTTCACGTGGCATCGTTCGGCGATTTCCCAGGTGCGGTCCAGGGCGTGTTCCAGCTCGCCGAAAAGCTCCATCATTTCGGCGCGCGATTTCAGGTAGAAGTCCGGCGTGTTCCAACGCATGCGGTTGGCATCGCTGAAAAACTTGCCGGTCTGGATGCACATCAGAATTTCGTGCGCGCGCGCGTCGTCGCGCCGCAGGTAATGCGAATCGTTGGTGGCGACCAGTTTGAGGCCGGTCTCCTGCGACAGGCGGTTTAAGGCCGGAGTGAGACGCTTGTCCTGCTCGAGGTGGTGATCCTGCACTTCGAGGAAATAGTTGTTCTTGCCGAAAATGTCCGCGTAGGTGTGCGCCAGGCGCCGCGCGTCGTCATAGCGGTCGGACAGAATGGTTTCCGGAATGTGGCCCTTCAGGCACGCGGAAAGAGCGATCAGCCCCTTGGAGTGCTGCGCCAGCAGGTCCATATCCACGCGCGGCTTGTAATAGAAGCCGTCCAGGTACCCGGTGGAGACCAGCTTGATCAGGTTGCGGTAGCCCTCCTGGGTCTCGCACAACAACACCAGGTGGTTATAGCGGTCTCCTTCGGAGCGGTTCTGATGCCCTTGCTGCGCGACGTACATCTCGCAGCCGATCACCGGATGCACGCCGGCGTTCTTGGCGGCGTTGTAGAACTTCACGGCTCCAAACAAATTGCCGTGGTCGGTCATGGCGACCGCCGGCATTTTCTGTTCGGAAACGAGCTGCATGAGCTGATCGATATCGCAAGCGCCATCGAGCAGCGAATAATCGGTGTGGCAATGGAGATGGACAAAAGCCATTCGGCGTCACTCTTCCCGGGGGAGGTGGAAGTGGTAGGCACGGGCAGATTTGAACTGCCGACCTGTCGCTTAGGAGGCGACCGCTCTGTCCAACTGAGCTACGTGCCCACGGGTATTTTCTATTGTAGCGGGTTGGTGTCCCTGCTGAGGTAGAGTTCTATTACCCGTTGTCACCCAAACTGGCGATGTGGTTCGTGTTGGCATCGAAGGCGCCGAAGGAACTCACGGTGGACCTTTCCGAGGCGGAGGTACGCTCGTACAACGCACGCATTGTCGAGAACCACCACGAGCAACTTTACGCGAGCACGAAAAGTCCTCTGACCGAGTGGATTAGTTCTCAGAACTGCGAAACCCAGGACCCCGAAACCGGGGCAGATGTGAAGTTTTCTTGAGCCCATTCTCGGTTTAGGTTCCATCCTCGATGTAGACGCAAGCGAAATGGGCACTGTACCGGAGTGTCATAATCAAGAGAGGGGACGCCACACTCCATGACCACGGACGAGAAACTAGACCGGCTCACCGGCATCGTCGAATCGCTTGCTGCCTCAGCGGTCGCCCACGACAACCAGATTGAGGCGCACTCCAAGCAGATCGGAGCGCTAATCGACCTGGCCACTAAACAGCAAAAGCAGATCGACAAAACCTTCAAATCGATCACGGCGCTTGAGCGTCAGTGGCAGGCTTACATCAACACACTGCCGCGCAACTGAGCGGGAACCCCACAGGGGAGGCAGGCCGCCGGTCGTCAAGCCCCGGTCGCTAAAGGGCCCAGGAGAAACACCAGGTAACGACGCACCGGTGGAAACCGGGGCCTGACCTCACTCGCACAGGGCTCGCGCACCAAATACCCGTGGAGCGGGCACTCGTGCCGGCACTCGTGCCTGCCATGTCGGGACTCATCCCGACACGCGCGTCCCGATGAGTCGGGACGTGGCAGGCACGAGTGCCGGCACGAGTGCCCGCTCCACAGTTAGCCCTACCGCTTCAGCCCCTTCTTGCCGATATCGGTCCGATAATGCATGCCGTCGAAGTGGATCTTGCCGGCTGCCGTGTAAGCCCCCTGGATCGCGCCTTGCAGCGTCTGTGCGGAAGCCGTTACCCCGACCACGCGCCCACCCGACGTCTCGAGCCCGTTTGTCCCCATGCGAGTGCCAGCCTGAAAAACTGTTGCCCCGGTGGCTTCAGCTTCCGCGATACCGGTGATGGGTTTCCCGGTGGCAAACTCGCCCGGATATCCGCCGGATGCGAGAACCACGCAAACGCTGGGTCCCGGCTTCCACTCGATCGTGGTGGAACCGAGCTCGCCAGTCGCCGCCGCCATCAACACGGGGACCAGGTCGGACGCCATGCGATGCATCAGGGGCTGGGTTTCGGGATCCCCGAGGCGAACATTGAACTCCAGCACCTTGATGCCGTCGGCTGTCATGATGAGGCCGGCATAGAGGAAGCCGGTGAAACCGGTTCGCTCCACCGTTGGCCGGATCACGCGATCGAGGATTTCAGCCGTTTGCGCCTCCGTCAAGATGGCCGAATCGCAGTAGGCGCCCATGCCGCCGGTGTTCGGCCCGCGGTCGCCGTCGAAAACCGCCTTGTGATCCTGCGTGGGCGCCAGCGGCACGATGTCCTTGCCGTCGGAAAGGGCAATGAAGCTGACTTCTTCGCCTTCCAGATACTCCTCGATCACCAGGCTGCCATGGAGCGCTGCGAGCGCCGCTTCGGCCTCGGCCGCGTCGTGCGCAATGACGACTCCCTTCCCCGCCGCCAGCCCGTCGGCTTTTAACACGACCGGATATCCGAAGCGGGCGAGCGCTCGCCGGGCGCCCGCGGCGGAACCGATGGTAACAAATCGGGCCGTCGCAATATTACTTTGTACAAAGAAGTTCTTTGCAAATATCTTGCTGCCTTCGAGCTGCGCGGCGGCGCGCGCTGGGCCGACGATTTTGAGGCCGTGCGCCCGGTACCGGTCCACGATGCCGTCTACTAGCGGCGCCTCCGGTCCAACTACGGTAAGATCAGGCCGCAGTTCTTCCGCGGCCTCTAAGCTGAGGCAGCGTCCGATGGCGGCAATGCCTGGATTGCCGGGTGCGGCAAGAATTTCGACGCCAGGCGATTGGGCGAGCTTCCAGGCGAGTGCGTGCTCGCGCCCGCCGCCGCCCAGTATGAGGATGCGCATTCGGTAAAATGATAACAATGCACGAGAGGTATGACGTGGTCGTGGTCGGCGCCGGCCATGCGGGTTGCGAAGCCGCGCGGGCCTGCGCCCGCATGGGCCTGCGCACGGCTATGGTCGCCATGAATCTGGACCTGATCGCGCAGATGTCGTGCAACCCCGCCATCGGAGGCATCGCCAAAGGGCACCTGGTGCGCGAGGTCGACGCGCTTGGCGGGCTGATGGGCGAAGTGGCTGACGCGGTCGGCATCCAGTTCCGCCTGCTCAATACCAGCCGCGGTCCGGCGGTATGGTCGCCGCGGGCCCAGATGGATAAGCGGCAATATCGAGTGAAGATGCGCGAGGTGCTGGAACGCGAGCCCAATCTGCGCATCAAGCAAGCCGAAGTTGCATCGCTCGTGATTGAGGACCGTCGCGTGCGCGGCGTAGCCCTGCGCGATGGCCGAACCGTGGAGGCGGCTACCGTGGTGGTAACCACCGGCACGTTTCTAAACGGCTTGGCTCATGTGGGCGAAAATAAATACAGTTGTGGACGCAACGGCGAGGCGCCCTCGCAACTGTTGGGTGACCAATTGCGCAGCCTGGGCCTGAATTGGACGCGCCTGAAGACCGGCACGCCCCCGCGCTTGGATGGCCGCACTATCGATTGGTCCAGGTTCGAGCCCCAGCCGGGCGACCCGGAACCAACCCCATTTTCTTTTCTGACCGGCAAAATCGATCGGCCGCAGATCCAGTGCCACATCGCATACACCACTGAGGAAACGCGGCGGATTTTGAGGGAAGCGATTCCGCGTTCCCCTCTCTACAGCGGACAAATTGAAGGCATCGGTCCGCGCTATTGCCCCTCCATCGAGGACAAAATAGTCAAGTTCCCGGACAAAAGCCGTCACCAGATTTTTCTAGAACCCGAAGGCCTCGATACGAACGAGGTCTATGTGAACGGGATGTCCACCAGCATGCCCGTAGATGTTCAGGTGGCGATGGTGGCCTCGATCCCGGGGTTGGACCAGGCGGAGATGATCCGGCCGGGTTATGCAATTGAGTACGACGCGATCGACGCGCGGGAGTTGGAACACACCCTCGAGGTGAAGGCGATTCGCGGCTTGTACCTCGCCGGGCAGATTAATGG
Source organism: Bryobacteraceae bacterium (assembly GCA_049511335.1). Lineage (GTDB taxonomy): Bacteria > Acidobacteriota > Terriglobia > Bryobacterales > Bryobacteraceae > JBEKYD01. Next base: position 39,118 of record JBEKYD010000014.1, read on the forward strand.
CACCTCGGGTTACGAAGAGGCGGCTTGCCAGGGTTTGATCGCCGGGATGAATGCCGCCTGCCGGATCGCGGGAAAGGACCCAGTTATCGTGAGCCGGACGGAGGGGTATGTTGGCATCCTGATTGACGACTTGATTACCAAAGGCGCCGACGAGCCGTACCGCATGTTCACCTCACGCGCCGAGTACCGCTTGCATCTGCGTATAGATAATGCCGACTTGCGCCTCACGCCGATCGGCCGCCGTGCCGGCCTGGTGACGGACGAACGATGGCAGATCTTTGAACGTAAGAAGGCTCAGATTGCCCGGCTGACGGCTGCTCTTGAGCACCATCCCAATGGGCAAGCGCTCAAGCGCCCGGAGGTTACCATTGCGTCGATGCAGGAATGGGTTTCGAAGGTGCTCGGCGAAGAATCCGTCTGCGGGGTGACCACGACCGTTGAGACGGAGGTGAAGTATTGCGGCTACATTGCGCAGCAGGACCGGCAAATGGCGCGCATGAAAGATTCGGATCGGCGGCCGATCCCGGCGGACTTCGGTTTCGCGGGAATTCCGGGTCTGTCGCGTGAAATCCAGGAGAAGCTCGCCCGGGTCCGGCCTGTTACGCTCGGCCAGGCGGCACGAATCCCAGGTGTTACGCCGGCGGCGATCGCGGTCCTGGATGTGTATCTCAGCCTGAACCGTGTTTGCTGAACTTTTGCAGGAACGGCTGGGGAATTGGGTCGAGCTCACGCCGGTCCAGGTCGACCTGCTGCAAAGGCATTTCGAGCTACTCACCCGCTGGAACAAGATTCTCAATCTCACCTCGATTCGCACCGAGGAGGAAGCTGTGGAGCGCCATTACTGCGAATCGGTCTTTCTGGCGCTACACCTCCCGCCGGGTCCTCTTCGCGTTGCGGATCTCGGTTCAGGCGGCGGCTTTCCAGGATTTCCAGTGGGGGTAATGCGCCCGGACTGCACGGTCACCCTGATCGAATCGCACCATCGGAAGAGCGTCTTCCTGCGGGAAGCTACCCGGTGCCTGAGAAACTTCGAGGTCCTTTCGGCGAGGGCAGAAGACGTGCGGGAAACGTTTGACTATGTAATTTCACGGGCGGTCAGCTACACGGGTCTGGTTCCGAGCCTAAAGAAACTCGCTCTGTGCGCCGATCTCTTAACTGGAGAGGAGATGCCGCCGGACGATTTAGGCTTTGCGTGGGACCAGGCAATATTGCTGCCCTGGGGCAAGCGGCGTTTCCTTCGATGCGGGCGACGGAAGGCGGAGCTTGATCCATCGGTTGATCTGCACGTGTAAAACGAGCAGGAGCAAACTTGTTTCACGTGAAACGGCCGCTGAATCCGTCTCGCGCCTGTTGTTTCACGTGAAACTTCACCCGAAACTTCATACGTGGTAGCATGGCCGCTTGAGCCGCGTAATCGCCATTGCCAACCAAAAAGGTGGTGTCGGCAAAACTACCACCGCTATCAACCTCGGAGCTTCTCTTGCTGCCAACGACCTCCAAGTCCTGATAATCGATTCCGATCCGCAAGGGAATTCCACCACGGGTCTCGGTCTGCCAAAGGACCCGGATCAGCCAAGCTTGTACGATCTTTTGCTGGGGACAGCGACCCCGGAGAGCGTGATCCGCTCCACCGACCTCGAAGGACTCCACATGATTACCGCCGACAAGAATCTCATCGGCGCCAACCTGGAGTTGGTAGGTATTGACGACCGGGAATTCCAACTCCGGCAGCGCATTGCCGGCTTCCGAGACCGCTATGCTTTCATCCTGGTCGATTGCCCCCCGGCTCTCGACCTCCTGACACTCAATGCGCTCATCGCCGCCGATTCCGTCCTGGTTCCGATTCAATGTGAGTTCTTTGCCCTGGAAGGTGTCTCGGAGCTTATGGACACGATTGATCGCATTCGCGACGCCTTTCAACACCCGCTAGAAATCGAAGGCATCCTCCTCACCATGTACGATGACCGCACCAACCTTGCCCGCCAGGTTGCGGCCGACCTCAGACAATTCTTCGCGGATAAGGTGTTCACTACCATAATTCCGCGCAGCATCCGATTGGCAGAGGCGCCGAGCTTCGGCAAGCCGATCCTGGGGTATGATCCGAGATCGAAGGGCGCTGAAAGCTACATCCAATTAGCCAAGGAAGTCCTCGACCATGAACAAGCCAGAAAACCCGCGCAAGGCGCTCGGTAGAGGCCTCGGTGCGCTGCTGCCAACTCGCCCGCCGTCCGTCGTGCCTCCTCCGCATCCTTCGGCCGACGAGAATCTGACTCTGCCCATTCATTCCATCGATCCAAACCCTCTCCAGCCGCGCCGTATCTTTCAGAGCGAAAGGCTCGCGGAGTTAGCCCAATCCATTCAGGCCAACGGAATCATTCAGCCGTTAGTGGTACGGCGCATGGGGGACCGTTATGAGCTCGTCGCCGGAGAGCGCCGGTGGCGCGCCGCCAAAATTGCCGGCATGGAGACAGTCCCGGTGGTTGTTCGCCACATTACAGACGACAAGCTCCTGGAGGTTTCTCTCATTGAGAATATCCAGCGGGAAGATCTGAACCCGATGGAGACTGCCAGCGCCTTCGAACAGTTGGGCCGGGAATTCAACCTTTCCGCCGAAGACATTGGGCGCCGGACGGGCAAAGACCGCACTACCATACTCAATTTCCTGCGCCTGTTGAATCTCGCGCCGGAAGTCCGTGCGTTGGTGGAGGATCGCCGGCTGTCCGCCGGTCATGCCCGCTGCCTCCTGGCCCTTCCCACTCCCGAGTTGCAAGTCGAAGTTGCCGAGAAGGCTGCCGCCGAGGGTTGGTCCGTTCGCCAAACCGAACGAACCACGCAACGGATGATGGAAGGCCGTAAACCCAAACGTCCCGGTGAAGTCGTTACCGATCCCAACGTCAAGGCCGCCATCGAACAGCTTGAGCGGGTGCTTGGCACAAAGGTCCGCATCGTCGAAAAAGCCAAGCAAAAAGGGAGGATTGAGATCGATTATTACTCCGCCGAGGACTTGGATCGGATCTACGATTTGATTGCCGGCGAATCCTGAGGCGATTACTTCAGCATCCGCAGAATATCGGTCAGCTCTCTGCGGATTTCGGGTAACGGGTCCACGGCGAAAAGATCTTGCTGTGTTTGCTTGGGCTTACGCTGCTTCATCCCGCGCGAATCGAGTAGCGATTGCCTCGCGCCCTCAATCGTGAACCTCTTTTCGTATAGCAGGTGCTTGATGCGGAGCAAAAGCTCGACGTCTTTGCGCCGGTAAAGCCGGTGCCCCGTCCCGGACTTTTTCGGCGAGAGCACCGTAAACTCGGTCTCCCAATAGCGCAGCACATAGGGCTCTACCCCCAAAAGATCGCTGACCTCGCCAATCTTAAAGTACAGCTTATCCGGAATTTCAGGAGAATCGGGCTCTACCGCCACGTCCGTCATGCGCCATTCGACATCCTAACTCACTCAACCGTCAATGTCACGGTATGTTGCCCGCGCGGCAATCGAAGGGTACGTGGGTCGGCGGCGGAGCGGCTCACGGTGAGTCCATCAATTTGGACGCTGGCAGGTGCTCGATCCACCAGGGCGAAGGCTCTGGAGTTGCTGCGATAGGAAAAGCGGACGCTTTTGGCGCCAATCGTTGCTGCCCCGTCCAGTTCCGCGTTCAACCGAAGCAGACGGATTGGCGGCGCCTCGTCCGACGGCTCGATCCGGTGTGTTCCCGCCGAAAGCCATAGAGTGTGGCCGTCCGTCGCCGGCCACAGCTTCCCATCCACCCTGGCCCCGCCTTGCCAAGCCAGTCCGACGCCAACCGCAGCCTCCAGAACCACACCGCCATTTTGTTTTTTCAAACGCCCTCCGGTCGCGGCAGCCACGGGCACAAGCGGTAGATCGGGCGTCAGTAGTGAGTTCTCGAAATAGAGAGCTACGCGCGGGAAGTTCTCGGCGGCGCTATGCACGAGCTCGAACAGCTCGACCCCAGTCGGTTGCTTGGTTGGGTACACATCCTGATAGCGCTCCACCACATTGATGTCGATCGCCAGCCGTTCTTGATGAGGCGTCAGCGGCCGGTACCGCTCTGCAATATTCGCGTAGCGCTGCGGTCCAAGGTTCCAGACCGTCGCTGGATCCTCAATCAGCAGAGTCATTTGGTGACCATCCACCAGTGGCATCACCTGCGCTACGTCGGCCCCGATCGCGTCCCGCATCCCCGCGTCGAATCGGTCGTCAACATGAGTGAGCACCAAGTCGAGGTCGGGCTTCTCGGTTCGAATGGCTTCCATCTCGTCAATCCACTTGGCCTGCATCTTCCGCGCCAGTTCACAGCGAAAATCGAGAAAGGCATGGTGCGAAGCGCTGTCCGTTCGGGTGCTGAACAACTCTAACGGATCGAAACCCCGAGCTTCGCGAAAACCGGCCCGAACGATGTCGTTCATCGGGGTGAACCGGGACGGATTGCTCATCCCTTCCAGCGACTCGAAATACAGCTCCGCCAAGTTAACCCCATCCCAATCGAACCGCTCGACCAGCTTCCGCACGCCATCGGCTACCGCGTGAAAGCAAGCCGGATCGTTCAGATTCATGAGCTTCCGCCAATCGAGTTGGGCATCCTGCAGAACCGCCGTTTTCTCCCGCCACTCGGGGTGGCTCAGCCAAAACTTCTCGCTGACGTGCGGCAATTCGAACCAGGCATATACCAAGATGCCCTCGCGATGGCAGGCGGCGATCAGTTTCTCGACGTACTCATCCTGCCTGGAATCCCGTTCCTGAAAGTGCCACGCGGCTACCTGTACCGCCGCGATCCCGGTGGCGCGCCAGCGAGCGGCCAAATAATCCAGGTCCACGCGGGACCGATAAGCCGAATCGAAAAACGCCCACAACCCGCCCGCGCGGAAAGGGGGTTCAAAGCCGAGCTCGCAAAGCGCTTGAAGCAAGTATGGAAACCGTTCATAGCCATGCTCGCCGGGTGGCGCGGCAATCCACAGAATCGCGCCTTTACCCTGCCGCCAACCTGCCTCCATCGGCGCCCCTGTCCATCGTTCCCGGGCGAAAACTTGAGCGCTTCTTGGTACTTCGACTGACGCAAATTCGATTGGTTTTTCCCAGATTATCGGTAACTCCGGCTGGTGCACGTCGCGCAAGTTCCCAAGGTTCAACGCCGCCTTGCCGGCTCGAAATCCAAATTGCTCCGCCAGAGCCGATTGCCCCTCCAGGATCAGGAACGCACCACCCTCCACGCGCGCCGCCCATTCCGCGGAGGCCGGAGTGCCGGCGCCAGCCACGAAGACCCGCGCGTCTTCCATTGGCGCCGCCTCCATTCCGATCGAACCAAGTACTTCCGGCCATGCCCCGCCATCGTGCGCCAGCACGTGGAAGTAAGGCAGTTCCGCATTAAGAGCCGAACCAGCGGTCACTAGCCAGAACAACAAAGCCAGCCCTCGCCATCGCGCCCTCGCCAGCGCCTTCATTCTGCCTCCTGACTTATGTCTTCGTTCTCAATGCACAAACGCATACCAGATTCCTGCCCGAATATCGTTGAAATTGCCTCTTCCCGGGTTGCCGTCGTGAACCAGATATGTTCCGCGCATCGCATCCACGCCTATGTACATCGCTGGTGGCATCCAGGCGGCATGAATTCGGATACCAGGACCTGTTTCCACGAAATTAGCCCAGTATTGCCCTTGATCGTCAACCGTCAGATTACCGGACCAGTAGATCTGCGTACGGAAATCAGGCTGTCCAACCGTATACCCAAATCTGGTGCGGCTATACGCCAGAAAATCATTGCCGAACCGGCTCACAAACACTCCATCCAGGGTCGTATCGGTAAACCGTCCTCCGGATTCGCCTCCTATCGAGTGCCCCCAACCGCGCGTCGCGGAAACTCCGCCGCGGTAGTCGGGCAACGCGTGGCCGCTGACGTAGCCAACCGCCGAACCGGCTTCAAACCAGCCGGTGATGCCCTGCCACGGCAATGTCCGTACTCCGCCGGCGAAAATCACCGAGCTTTCCGAAAGAGCCACCGGCTCAATCGCGCCCATCGTCAAGCGCGTGTCTCCCACCAGCCGAATGCTGCTGTATAGCACCAGCGGCGAGCCCGTCCGCAACTCCGTCCTCACCTGGCCATAGCCGAATAAATCGTGCCAGCGGGTCGAAAAGATGGGGTACATCCACCCGGTAACGCGCACGCGGGCGCCCACCGATCGCAGGTTTAGCCAAGCACGCTTCGCCTCGGCTGCAATCTTCGGATCGGAGCTCTGCCGTGCCATGGCGAAGTAGCGGTATGCCTCCACGTCCTGGTGCAGCATGTTGTGCGTCCAGCCCAGCCGCAACACGACGGCGGAGTCGGCGGGGTCGGCCTCGTTGGCCTGCTGCAGGTATCTCAGCGCGTCTTTCAGGTACCCAGCGTTGAAGCTTCGCTCCGCCATCTCCTTGGCATCCACCGCCAGCGTCCGGCCGTCGGCGTGTGGGTCGGCCTCTTGTCGTACGCGCAGCACCGCGCGGACCCGATTCGCCAATTCCTCGTCGTCGCCCGCGAGCACGCGGTCGAAAAGGGCCTGGGCGGCCGCTTGTTCGCCCCGCGCCCGCAACAGAAAGCCGAGTTGTGTGGCTGCCAGCAGGTCGCCCTCATCCACCAACCTGCGAAACTCGTTTTCCGCCTCCGGCTGCCGGCCCATGGTCAGCAGCAGATAGGCGAATTCACGCCTCAGGGCGATATTCTTCGGGTCCAATTCCAGCGCCTTCCGGAACTCCGCGACGTACGGATACCGTTGGGGGAGACACTCTCGCGCTAACTCCCGGCAGCGGGGCTCCGGCGCGCGGGACGCCGCCAAAAGCGCGGCCATGGCATCCTCCGCCCGGCCGCACGCCTGCCACACGCGGGCCAGGTCCAGCAACACCATGCGCCTCTCCGGTTCCAGCCGCCACGCCCTTGCATAATGCTCCGCCGCCAGGGCAAGCTCGTCGCGCTGCTCCGCCAGTTTGGCCAATTCATAATGACTGCCGAAATTATCCGCGCCGCGCTGGATCGCCTCCTGCCATCGCAGGACCCCCTCCGCCAGCGGCCGGTCTATGTTTTGAAAGGCCTGCTCGGCGGTCTGGTTGCCGGTCTTGCGAATCCGGTCGAAAATCCGCCGAGCCACGGCCTGGTCGTTACTCTCATAGCTCAGGAAGCCGAACTCCATCGCCACTTGGTCGTCGGCAGGGTCGAGACGCATCGCCTCGCCAAATTCGCGGCGCGCTAATTCGTTCTCGCCGATCTTCAGATACGTGTACGCCAGATCCTTGTGGATCGAGGCACGTTCCGGGGCCAAGGCGCTGGCCGCGCGAAATCCCGCCACTGCACCGTCGTAATCCTTCGCTTTCAGCGCTGTATACGCGCGTTGCAAGGGCTCGTAAGCCGGATCCGGCGCCTGTGCCCCCATCAGCGCGCCGACCCCCAGAAAGACGAGTAGCCGCATAGTATTCCCTCGGTATAGTGGGGCCGGGCCGCAAAGTTTCGCAGAAAATCGGCGTTAGCCGCTCCGAATGTTAGCCTGTGAGATATGGCGGGCGACAATCATTTGGTGGAACTGGCGCAAGAGGTCGTCAAGCGCGCGCTCGATGCGGGCGCTACCGACGCGGAATGCACCATCTCGGAAGGCGACGAGTTCTCCGCCAGCATCCGCATGCGCGAGATCGAAAGTCTGAAGGAAGCCGGCTCCCGCGGTCTGGGGTTGCGGATTTTGCAGGGCCGCCATACCGGATCGTCCTATACCTCGGACTTGTCCCGCGAAGGCGTTGAAAAGTTGGTCCACTCGGCGGTGGAGTTGGCCGCCATCACCACCGAAGACCCGCATGCCGGTCTGCCCGAGCCCGAAGAACTGGGCTCCGTAGCAGTCGATTTGAAGTTGTGCTCGCCCGATGTGGCGGCGCTCGAGACCAACTACAAAATCGACGCCGCCAAGCGGGCCGAGGCCGCCGCGCTCGATGCCGATCCGCGCATCGTCAATTCCGAGGGCGCCGGTTTTGAAACATATCTCGGCCGCCACGTTTTTGCCAATTCCCGCGGTTTCGCCGGCGAGTACCGCACCAGCTTTTGTTCGATTTCCGCCGTCCCGGTGGCGCGCGATGGCGACTCCATGGAGCGCGACTACTGGTCCAGCGCCGCGCGCTCCTTCGACCGCCTCGAATCGCCCGAACACGTCGGCAAGACCGCCGCTCACCGCGCCCTGCGCCGCCTGAAGCCGGTGAAGGTTCCCACCCAAAAGGTGCCGGTGATATTCGAGCCGCGCGCAGCCGCGACGCTTGTCGGAAACCTGTTCGAGGCTGTTCACGGTATGCTGATCTACCGGCACGAATCGTTCCTGGCGGGCAAGCTGGGCCAAAAAGTGGCCAGCGAAAAGCTGACTCTCATCGACGATGCCACCATGCCGGGCTTGTTTGGGTCCTCGCCCTTCGACGATGAGGGCGTGCCGTCGCGGCGGACCGTGGTTATTGAGCGCGGTGTCCTGAAGAGCTATCTTTTGAATACGTACGCGGCGCGTAAGCTGGGGTTGAAAACCACCGGCAACGGGTCGCGCGGCCTGGCCGGAAACGCCGGAATCGGCCATGGGAACTTTTACGTGGAAAACGGTGTCCAATTCCCGGAGCGGATGGTCGCCCAGATCGCCGACGGCTTCTATGTGACCGAGTTGATCGGCCAAGGTGTGAATATCACCACGGGCGATTACTCGCGCGGCGCCGCCGGCCTCTGGATTCGTAACGGCGAACTGGCATTTGCGGTGTCGGAAGTGACCATCGCGGGAAACCTGGCGGAAATGTTGATGGGCTTGGAGGCGATCGGTTCGGACCTGGAATTCCGCGGCTCCATGGCCGCTCCCACGCTCGAGATCGGAGAAATGACCGTTGGTGGAAAATAAGTCGGAACTCAAGGAAAGACAAAAGCTTTCCATTCCCCCGGCCGCCATCATTATCGTTCTCGTGCTGGCGCTCGGGCTGGGCGGCTTCTATTATCTGAATCGCGCCGCCAACCGGCCTCCCACTCCTCCTCCGCCGCTCACTGGCGACGCCCGAACGTACGTGAAGAATGGCTTTCTGCCCATATCGAACGTCGACATGCAGGCGCACGAGAGTTACCTCAAGCAATCCATCGTGGAGATCACCGGCAATGTCGGCAACACCGGCAATCGCGTCATCGCATCCGCCGTCATCTACTGCGTTTTCTATGACGAGTACGAGCAGGTAGTGCTGCGCGCGCGCGTAGCGATCATCAAGAGCCGTCTCGCGCCCGGTGAAACCAAACCCTTCCGCCTGGCCTTCGACAATGTGCCGGAAGGTTGGAACCAGACCATGCCGCAGATCGTGATCGCGGCCATCGATTTTTCGTAGCCTGAAACTATGCCTAGAGGCGAGGCGATGTGGTGGCGGCGGCTGGGCCGCATCGAGCGCACCTTTTTGGTTCTGCTCGCGCTCTACCTGGCGCTGTACCTCACTAGCGCACTGCCGGCGCTCGTCTGGCTGGCCGGGATCGTGGCCTTCCTGGCTGGCATTGCCGCGGCGTTCCAAGTGGCCCGGCGGCTGATGCGCAGGGCCATTTGGCGGCTGCGCAACCGGCTGATCGCTGCGTATCTGTTCATCGCGGTGGTGCCCATCGTGCTTGTGGCGTCGCTCGCCGCCATCGCCGCGTGGATGGTCATCGGCCAGATGGCGGTTTACTTGGTGAACACCGAGCTGCGGCATCGGGAGAACAACCTGTTGCGGCCGGCCGAAGCGCTGCTCCGCGTTCCGATTCAGGATACCGATGCCAGCCTTCGCCGCTTCGGCATGATGAGCCGCGAAGCGTTTCCCAACGCCGAGTTGCTGATCACAGGCGATCGGGAGATTCGCTACCCTTCCGGCAACCAGCTCGTTAGCCCGCCGTCTGGGTGGGGGCGAGCCTCCGGCTTGATCGTGAAACGCGAACATGGTTCCGACCGCCTCTACGCCTGGGTTCATCTGGTGGAGGGCCGATCGGAAATCACCGTGCTGGCGCCGGTAGACCACGAGGTGCTTTCCCAATTGGTGCCAGGCCTTGGCGATGTGGCTTTGTTGCCCCTGATCCATCACAGCACGCGTATACCGGAAGCGCGCAACCTCTTCGATTTCTCCCTCACAGGCTTCTTCCAGCCGGAGGTGTTTCGCTGGGAAACGCCTCATCGGCGGGTGGAACGGCCGGCGATCCTGGCCGTGGCCACGCGCGCATCCGCCGTCCTCGCCGCTGTCTTTCAACAGCCGGATTGGGCGGAGGGTTGGCTGGTGGCGTTTGTCGTCATCACGGTGCTCTTCCTCCTCGTGGAGTTGGCGTCGCTGGTAACCGGCGTGCAGCTTAGCCGCACAATCACCAGTGCGGTGCACGAGCTATACCTCGGCACCGAGCACATCAAACAAGGCGATTTCTCCTACCGGATTCGCGTCAAGGGACGGGACCAGCTTGGCGAGCTGGCTTCGTCGTTCAACACCATGACCGCCAATCTGGGCCGATTGATTCTGGTGGCGAAGGAGAAGGAGCGCCTGGAATCGGAGTTGGCCATCGCGCGCGAGGTGCAAGACCAGCTCTTTCCTAAAGACGTCCCGGCCAGCCGCACACTGGAGCTAAAAGGACTGTGCAACCCGGCTCGTATGGTTTCGGGCGATTACTACGATTTCATGCCCCTGTCGGAGAACGCCCTCGCTTTCGCCATCGGCGACGTGGCCGGCAAGGGCATTTCCGCCGCGCTGCTGATGGCCGCCATTCAATCCATCATGCGCACCCAATTGAGCGCCTTCTTCGAAGGCCCGCTTTCCGCCGCGTTGCTGGTTTCCCGCCTGAACCGCCAGCTCTACGCCAATACCTCGCTGGAAAAGTACGCCACCTTCTTTTTCACCCTTTATGACGAGTCTTCACACGCCTTGACCTATACCAACGCGGGCCATCTTCCACCGCTGCTGCTGCACGGCGGCCAGTTCTCCTCCCTCGACCCTACCGGGACCGTGGTGGGCGCTTTCCCTTCGGCGGACTACGAGGAGCGCACCGTAAATCTCGAGCCGGGCGATTTGCTGGTGGCCTATACCGATGGCATTGTTGAGCCCGAAAATGCTTACGGCGAAATGTTCGGCGACGATCGCCTGAAGGAGCTGATGGTGAAGTATTCGGCCTCGGACTCCTCCGAACTGATCGCGCGTACCATGGAGGCCGTAAATCAGTGGACGGGTTCAACCGAATTGCAGGACGATATGACTATGGTAGTTGCCAGGCGATTATGAAGGTTCTCACCGCGGCCGAAATGCGCGAAGTGGATCGCCGCACCGGCGAGCGCGGAATTCCCGGCCTGGTGTTGATGGAGAACGCCGCGCACCGGGTGGTGGAGTTTCTCGTCCGACGTTACGCGCCGCTCGCCCGCGAGCGCATTCTGGTGCTGTGCGGCAAAGGGAATAATGGCGGCGACGGTTTGGCCATCGCGCGCCAGTTGCACATCCGCTTTCAGCCGGCGGCTCTATGGGTAGTGTTATTGGCGGATCCGGGCGAATTGACCGGCGACGCGGCCGCCAACTACCGCATGCTGCTGGCCGCGGGCGGCGCGGTAGAGCGCTCCATCCCGCCCGCGGCGCGCCAAGCCACGCTGATCGTCGACGCAATTCTGGGCACGGGGACGAGCGGCCCGGCTCGCGGCGCTGCGCTCGCCGCGATCCGCGAGATCAATTCCGGATTCCCTGGCGCCAAAGTTGTGGCCGTGGACATTCCGTCCGGAATGCCGAGCGATTCCGGCGAGCCCGCGGGCGAATTCGCCAGAGCCGATGCCACCGTCACCTTCACGGCTCCGAAAGTGGCGCATGCCTTGGCGCCCAATTGCGATCATGTGGGAGAACTGATTGTCGCGCCTATCGGCAGCGCGCCCGACCTGTTGGAAGATATCCGGCTGGAACTAGTCGAACCGGCGATGTTCCCGAAAGTGCTGGAACCGCGGCCGCGCGGGGGACACAAGGGCACCTTCGGCCACGTATTGGTGGCCGCCGGAAGCCCGGGCAAAAGCGGGGCGGCAGTGATGTGCGGGTTGGCCGCACTGCGCGTGGGCGCCGGCCTGGTCACGGTGGCATCGCACGCCGCGCCAGGTTTCGCCGCGGCGGTGCCGGAGTTGATGACCGAGCCATTGACCAATGCAGGCTTTCCAGCCTTGGCCGCCGGCAAAACCGTAATCGCGATGGGGCCGGGACTGGGCCAGTCGGAGGAGACGAAGAGCCTGGTCGACGCCGCTTTGGCCGATTTCGAGCAATCGCTCGTGCTCGATGCCGACGCACTCTCACCGGGAATTCGCGGGGCATTCGGAAGAGTGCGCGTGCTCACGCCTCACCCCGGCGAGATGGCGCGGCTGACGGGCAAATCTACCGCCGAAATCCAGTCCAACCGCGTGGCATCGGGCCGCTCCTTCGCCTGCGAAAACCAGGTCACGCTGGTGCTCAAGGGCGAACGCAGTTTGATCGCGTTCCCCGATGGCCGCGTCTGGATCAACCCAACCGGCACTCCCGCCATGGGCAAAGGCGGAGCGGGCGACATCCTCACCGGTCTCGTCGCCGGTTTGCTCGCGCAATTTCCCGAACACCCCGGCCAAGCCGTGGCCGCGGCCGTTTACGTTCATGGATTGGCCGGCGAGTTGGCCGCTCGCGAGTTTGGCGAAAAGGGGCTCATCGCCCGCGATATCCTGGGGCATCTCGCCGCCGCATGGGAGAAGTGTGCCGGTCTACCGCACCTCGTCTGACGCGGAGACGATCGCCCTGGGGGCGCGCCTGGCTCCCGGTTTACCGCGCGGCGTGGTGCTGCTCATCGGCAACCTCGGCGCCGGCAAAACCACTTTGGCGAAAGGCATTGCCAGCGGTCTGGGCGCAGCCGCTCCCGAGGAGGTCTCAAGCCCCACTTTCACCCTGATTCACGAATACGGCAACGGCTCGGTCTATCACGTCGACCTCTACCGCCTTGAGGACGAACGCGAGCTCGCCACCTTGGGCCTGGAAGAGATCTTCGATCGCGACGCCCTGGTGCTGATGGAATGGGGCGAGAAATTCCCCAACCTTTTGCCCGCGCGCCGCACCGAAATTCACCTGCGCGACCTCGGCGGCGACGAGCGGGAAATCGAAGTCCGCCCGGTATCGCCGGACGCCGGAGCCAAATAGCCGTTGGCCGCGGCCTTCTCGTGGAGCGGACTCTCCACGCCGGGACTCATCCCGGCGCGTGCGCCATCAGGAAACCGAAACCAGGCTCACCCAAGTCTCCGTTTCGCGCGTTCAAGCAAAATGGACTGACCCATTTGATGGGCAGGGTGTGGGGCAGGTTGGTAACCTGCGGACCGATTGTGGGGCGCCCTCTGGGCCGGGCCCAGCCGGGCCGGAGCGCAATAGCGATTCCCGAAAGCGAACAGTAGCGCTCGACCCGATCCGCGCGGGAATCAATGTTTTCAGTTGCTTACCGAGTCGTCCGGAACGGACTCCGGCTTGCACCGGGGAAGAACATGCTCGAGCCTCTTGCAAAAGGAAGCGAAGTTGTTGAAATAAAACAAAACCACCTGATTTTGTTTGGAAGGCGGCCCCCACGGAGTTAAGCTGTTGCTGTCAACCAAGCAGCCAAACCCGGAGGCCCATATGAAACTTACCCTGCGCCAGCAAATCACGCAATTCGCTCACGTGCTACAAGACCGGCTCTTCCCCGG
>JBEKYD010000015.1:0-52149 GCA_049511335.1 Bryobacteraceae bacterium
GCCATCCGCACTTTCGACCAGCACGTCCGCTCCATAATTCAACAGAGCGGGTGCGCCATCGAGGCAAGGAACCGCCGAGCAGATGTTGCCGGCCAGGGTCGCCCGATTGCGCACCCCGACGAACGCCATGCTGTGAGAGCACTCCCACAGCAGGGGAAGCTCGCTCCGTACCGTGGCCGATTCGATGATCTCCGTAAAAGTGACAGAAGCGCCCACCAGAAGCGCACCATGGCGAACTTCGAGACGGTGCAGCTCGCCGATAGCTTTGACATCCACTACCGCTTCCGGAGCGCGCATGCCTTCCTTGAGCCAGACCAGCAGGTCGGTCCCGCCGGCCAGCACGGCGGCTTTATTGCCGTAGCGGGCGAGCATCTCACACGCCGCCGTCAGATCCTTGGGCTTGAGGTATTCGAATTCGCAAGTGATAGGCACAAAACCTCCACCGCCCCGCTGAGCTTGCCTACTTGGGGCTCCACGCCACAATTCTGCACATGGCCGACTCGAGCTCGATGCCTTTCAGCGGGAAGCAGCCGACCCAGCAGCGGCGATTGTTGAGCCGGTCGATATCCCCGCCCAGGTTTTCCGCATGCACGATTCTCTTGGGGAAGAGCTTGATATGCATCACCTGGTAGTAGGTTTCGAGCGGAAACATTTCGTCCCAGGACTGGCCGGTTGCGGCCTTCAGCTTCCGGTCGGCCTCGGCGAACAGCTTGGGGTGCCAGTTGCGGATGATGGTGTTCATGGGGTGGTCGGCGCTGCCGCAATCGAGCCCCAGCCACTTGAATTGCATCTTTTCCACCCAGGTGTGGAAGTCCGGACCGGGGCCGGGATGCTTGCAGAAATAGCGCAGCTCGTCGGCCTGGGGCTGATCCCATGCATAGCGGTGATAGCCGGTATTGATGATGAGGATGTCGCCTTTGCGAATGTCGGCCTTGCGCATCAGCATCTCGGGCGAATAGATATCGTAATCGCCCATCTCATCCCCGATGTCGACCACCACGCCCGGGCCAATCCATTCTTCCATGGGAACGTCGCCGATGGAGCGGCCGCAGGAGTGAAAGTGAATTTCGCCGTCCATGTGGGTGCCGACGTGGTTGCTGGTCTGAATAATCTGTCCATTGGCGCCCTGGCCCATATGCGCGCCGGCGATGCGCTTGAAATACTGCACCGACAGCGGCATGTAGCTGGGCCACGGCGGAGTGTGCACGCTGAGCCGCTGGGTGAGGTCGTAGAGCTTGACCTTCGCCATGAATTTCAGGAAATTCACGGTGGCTTGGTCGGTTTTCATGTTGTCTCCTTTAGGTTGTTCCTGGATTCCAGCAGGGCTTTCGCAAGACCGGCAATCGCGTCCTGGAAAGGTTTGGCGGGGGCGCTGAGAATACCGGCGCCCACCTGTCCGATTCCAGGCTGCTTGTGCGCCACCCCGGTATCGATGACAGGAAACAGATTGCGCTCGATTACTTTTCGGACATCGATGCCGGTGGGCGTGCCGCGGAAGTTCAGGGCGGGAATCCGATAGGAGGGGTTCTCGCCCGCGGTGATCTCGTACATCTGGCGGGTATAGCGGAGGGCGTCGGCAGCGGTGCCGCCCACGAACTGCACAATGGCGGGCGAGGCGGCGATGGCGAAGCCGCCCAATCCGCAGGTCTCCGTGATGGCGCTATCTCCGATATCGGGATTCGCATCCGCCTTGCTGAAGCCGGGGAAATAGAGCGCGTCGGGCACCGGCGCCGGACCGGTAAACCACGCGCCTCCGGTGCCGGCCAACTGTACGCCGAAATCCGTGCCGTTGCGCGCCATGGCGACCACGATGCTGCTGGCGGGGATTCCGCGCGCCGCATCCAGGGTGGCTTTCGCAGCGGCCATGGAGAGATTGAGAAAGAAATGATCGTTGCCGTGGATGAATTCCAGCGCTTCGGCCGCCCGCTCGGCGTCCGGCGCGGTGCGGATCACCGCGGGAGTCAGCAGCCGGAACAGCAGCGACGTAGCCGCGCGATTGCGGTTGTGTAGCTCGTCGCCCATGTGCAGGGCTTGGGCGATGATGCTTTTGAGATCGACTTGGCCCAGCCTCTCGATGGCCTTGCGGAGCAGCGGATATAGCGTTTCTTCCATCCAGCGCAGCCGGCGCGTGATCTCCGCGCCGTACGCGCCGTAGCGCAAGACCTTGCCCAGACCTTCGTTCATGGTGGCGTAAGCATGGTTGCCAAAGGCGTCGTTCCGGACGATGAAGACCGGCATGGAAGGCGACACGATGCCTGCCATGGGACCGACGGCCTGGTGTTGGTGGCAAGGCGCGAATTCGATGGCGCCGGAGGCCGCCAGCACTTCCGCCTCCTCGGGACTGCCGGCCATGCCTTCGTAGAGCAGCGCGCCGATCACGCCGCCGCGCATGGGGCCGCACATGCGATCCCAAACGACCGGCGGCCCGGCGTGCAGGATGAGGTTTTGCTTCATCCCGGGGACGGCGTCCAAAGCCTTGGCCATTCCCACCAGGCAAGGTTTGCCGGAGAAAATCGTCTGCATGGCCTGCTGGTTGGCTTCGTCGATGGCGGCCCTGGCCGATGCCAGCACAGCCATGGCGGCGGGATCGGCCTGAGCCGGCGGTCTCCAGTCGACATCCACGGAGGGAACCGCGCACCGATCCAGGCTCTCCCGGAATGAGCCGAGCCCGATATTGATTACCTTCAGTTCGGACTGGAACAGATCGCGAATCGCCATCAGCGGCCTCCCAAAGTGTGCGCCACGTGCGCGGCAAACCGCGAGACGGCGGCGTTGCTGGGGAAAACGCTAGCGCCGGCGGACTGGAGCCCGGCGGCGACCTTGGGCTGGTCCTGCGGGTCCTGAGGCGTGCCGGTCACCGAGCAGGCGATCGTCAGGCGGCGCCCGGCCCGGTCCGCGGTACGTATGGCTTCCCGGATCGCCGGACTGAGTTCCCCGACAGGATTGGGGTTCGATCCGTACCCCAGCACGACATCGAGGAGAATGAGCGCGGTTTCGGCGGCGTTGGCTTCCTCCAGAATGCGCCGGTTCCGCAACGAATAGTCGATCATGGGGTGCGGCCGCCCAACCGTGAATGCGTCGTCGCCGAGATCGATCAGGGCGTGGCCGCGGCTCTTCCAGGGATCTTCGAGCGGGCAGGAGCCGGGTATGGGAACGTTAGAGTACACCCCCGCGATATTCAATTCGCGACAAAGGATTTGCGCTTCCGCGCAGAAAGTGCCGCCGCTGTAGAGACCGCGAATATACTTCTGGCCGGGGCCGGCCTGCGCCGCGCATTCGATGGCCTCTTGCTCGATGGCGCAGTCGCGCGCGCGCAACGCGGCTGTCGCGGCTTCTGCTTTTTGTCCGGCCGATAGCGCGGCCGCCATCAGCGCCGCTTCCTCCAGCGTGGCGGCGGGCGTCATGCCGAGCTCGGTAACGATATTGGGATCGATACCCAGGAACGCGGTGACGATGGGCTTTTCGATTTCCGCCGCGGCTTGACCGATGCGGCGGAGAACCGATTCGTGAGGCGGCTTCGAAACCAGCACCATCACGCGGGTCAAGGGATCCTCGCGCAAGGCCCGAATGCCCTCCAGAAACATGATGCCGCCGACTTCCCGCTTTACGTCCCGGCCGCCCGTTCCGATGGCCTGGGAAATTCCGGCGCCGCGATTCGAAACGATGGAGCTGATCTCCTGCAGACCGGTTCCGGCGGCGGCCACGATTCCGATATCGCCGCGCGCCACCACGTTGGCGAAGGCCAGCGGCACGCCGTTGAGAATGGCGGTGCCGCAATCCGGGCCCATCATCAGCAGGCCCTTGGCTTGCGCCAATTGTTTCAGCTCGATCTCGCGCGCCAGGGGCACGTTGTCCGAGAACAGCATCACGTGCAGGCCGGCGTCGAGAGCTTGCATCGCCAGATCGGCGGCATACCGTCCGGCCACGGAAATCAAAGCGAAGTTGGCGCCGGGCAGAGTTTCGATGGCGCCGGCAAGGCTCACCGGCCGGCGATCTTCGGCCGCGCCGCTCGCCGCCCGCCGTTGGTTGAGCCGCTCCGCTCCGGTTCGCAAGGCCGCGGCGGCGATGGCGGCGTCATTCGCCCGCACGGCCAGAAGCAGGTCCGTTTCACCCGCGCCATCGAACGCGTCCAGCCAGAGCCCGGCGGACTTCAGAATGGACTTGTTCTCCTTGGTGCCCATCACCACCGCGGCATCCAGAACGCCGGTCGCGGTGTTGAGGTCCCGCGCGGCAAGCATGAGGGTGACCGAATCGAAATACATGCCGGTGCGAATCTCGCCTTCGACGATCATGTTCCGGCTCCTTGGCGCGATTTCAGGGCGAAGTATACGCCGGTAGCCAGATCGGCGCCGGAACTGGCGCCCACGGCGGCCAGACGCCGCGCGTGGCGGATCACGGTTGGTTCCGAGTCCGCGAAGAGGCTATGAATGAGCGACCTGGCGGGTTCGATGCACCGGCCTTCGGCGGCGCAATTCAGCAGGGCGGCGGAAAAAGGATTGCGGCTCCGCGCCATCTCGCCAATCGCTCGCCGCTCGGGTGCGAGAGAGGCGCGGCCCGCGGCTTCGAGCGCATACAGTCCGAGCAAGAAGCCCGCCAGGAAGTCGTCGCCGCTAGGGGTCAAGCCAGGCCCCAAGCCAAGGATAGCCGAGGCGCCTTCGAGATCGCCGGAAACCAGCCGCTCGACTCCGCCGCGGAACCGGTCGGCAAACTCTCTTTCGAAGGCGGACGAAGGTATAGGCGCCGGGTGCTGGTGCAGGAGGAAAGCAATACCGCCAGTAGGGCGGGCACCCTGGCCCGCGCGGGACGCCCTCGTCCCGCTCTTTGCCTGCTGAATTGGACCTCGATCCGAGCGGTTGCGCGACCAGGAGAGCAGGGTTTCCCGCAAAGCGCCAAGATTCCGCTTCAGCCGCGTGGCATTGAGATCCACCGGTTGGAGCCGTGAATCGGAGCGCTGCTCGACGGGAATGGCCGCGCAGCCGAGAAAGACGGTGTGGGGAGCGACTGCCAGAAAGTCCGTGTGTGAAAGATCAAGACCGCGTACCACGATATGCACCGGACCCGCGCCTTTGGTCTCGTCCACCACCGAGACAAGGCTGCCGCTCCCGTTTCGCACGAAGGCCAGCGCTCCGTGAAACCGGGAGTGCAAACGGTAGGTCCCGGTTTCGACTCGATCGCCGATATCCAGCACTTCGATCATGGGAAAGGTAGACCTTTCCAGCCGGGCGGCGCGGGCCGCCTCGCCGCCGATCTTATGCCGTCACCGGAACGGGTACATCTTCTTCTTCCAGCTTCTCGGGCATTTGGAGGCAGGCGTTGGCCTTCAATATCTCAGCCGTCGCCGGTCTCACCAACCGGGTCTGAATCATCTGCTCCAGATAATCCTTGACCGTGGTTTGCCAATATTCGCGAGTGATGTAGAAGACCTTGGCGCCGCCCAGCTCATGTTGGCGGTCGGGCCAGGGATAAGACGGCTGCGCCATCCCGATTCCCCACCGTTTCAGTCCGTTGTAGCTTTCGTAGGTGGCCCAGAATACTTTCTGTTTCAGGGTTTCGAAGCAGTACTGGCATTTGGCGTAGTACATGATCGCCCCGGCCCGCAGGCCCCTTCGGAACGCCATGCTGTGCAGGCTGATGTTGATGTCCTCATTCATCAGGCGGCCATTACAGAACGCCACCGCGTGTCCATCGATGAGGCCGATCAACTGGTAGGGATCCTTCAGCCGGTTGCGCACCCATCCCAGAACTTCGGCGTAAACGCGCGCCCCCACAATGTCGTAGAAGTCGTGGTCCACGTCCACAAGCTTCCTGATATAGGCCAGGAAGGCGGGGGCTTCGGCCTGCTCGAGCGGGCGAATCAACATCGTCTCGCCACCCTTCACCTGAACCGTAGCCGGTTCAAACGGCGGGATTCGCATTACCGGGCCCGACAACAGCGGCTCCAACTCATCGACATTGAAGCTGACCACTTGTTGCGACACTTTTTCCGGAGGCGCTTTCTTCATCGTGATGACTCCCTGTCAGCGGACGCCTTCGGAGACTTTTGGGCAGCGTCTCGCTGTAACCTGGGTGTAACAAATTTCACGTCCAGGGTAAAGGCGGATGAGAGTAAAAGGTACCGATGTACGAAAATAGCGGCCGCGAGCGCCTGTGCCGGAGCGCCGCGGGACGCGATGTAATAAAAGACCAGGCATCGAAAGGAACACTGCATGAGAAAGACCGCGGTTCTACCGCGCCGCTCCGCCACCGTGGCAGCATTACTGCTTGCTTTGGCGGCTGCGGGCCGAGCCCAAGACGGAGGCTACCGGCCCAGGAACCAGCTTATTCCCGGCCCGGATTGCCTGACGCTGAAGGGCGCGTGGACGGGCGCCGCCTCCACTTCCTGCACCGAAGCAATGCATACGAATTGGCTGCGGGACGTCCAGCACTGGCGAATGGAGCGAAGGATCCGAATCGGATACAATCCCGCTCGCTATGAGCTGCCGGAGTCAAGGTGGATCCAATCCAGCTTCATCCAGCCGCAGATGATGGTCCACGACCGCTATTTCTACGACCCGGCCTCCGGCAAGTACACGGTGGACCGCTATCTCGACGATCTCGAGAAGCGCTACGGCGGCATCGATTCCGTGCTGATCTGGTCGACCTACCCCAATATGGGCATCGACACGCGCAACCAACTCGACATGCTGCGCAGTATGCCGGGCGGCATTTCCGGTGTGAAGCAGATGGTGGCGGATTTTCACCGGCGGGGCGTCCGCGTTCTTTTTCCGATGATGATGTGGGACCAGGGCACCAGAGAGCCCGATGCTCCGTGGCCGGACGCGATCGCTACCCTCATGAAAGAAATCGACGCGGATGGGATCAACGGCGACACACAGGACGGCGTGCCGGTGGCCTTCTCGCTGGCCGCGGATCGCACCGGTCACTCGCTGGTATTTGAGCCGGAGGGTAGCCCATCGGATGAAGCTCTGGCGTGGAATTTGATGACTTGGGGCCAGTATGGCGGCCAATACGATTTTGTGCCGGGCGTGGACAGGTATCGTTGGCTCGAACCGCGGCACATGGTTCACATTTCCGATCGTTGGAATCGAAGCAAGACCAACAATCTGCAGTACGCATTTTTCAACGGCGAGGGTTGGGAATCCTGGGAGAACATCTGGGGCATTTGGAATGGCATTACGCCTCGCGATGGCGAAGCCACTCGCCGTGTCGCTGCCATCGAGCGCGGTATCGCTCCTTTCCTGGGCAGCCCCGAATGGGAGCCCTTCTATCCCATGCATCGCTACGGCGTTTTCGCCAGCCGCTGGCCGGTGGGAAGCGATACGGTCTGGACCGTCGTGAATCGTAGCGAGTACTCGATCGAGGGCCGGCAGATGACCGTCCCGCACCGCGACGGTGTCCGCTACTTCGACTTGTATCGCGGTGCGGAGTTGAAGGCGGAGCAAGAAGCAGCCGGCGACGTGCTCTCCTTCGATCTGGAACCGCTGGGGTATGGCGCCGTGCTGGCCACGCATGCTGAGCCAACAACCGCTCAGCGCCAGTTGATGGAGAAGATGCGCGCGATGACGGCGCAGCCTTTGTCGAGTTACTCCGCGGAATGGAAGGTGCTGCCGCAGCAGCAGGTGGAGATCCGGCCCACGGCGCCCGCGGTTTCCACGCCGGAGGGCATGGTCAAGATTCCCGCTGCCAATTTCCTGTTCCAGGTGGAGGGAATTGAAATCGAAGGATTCAACGATATCGGCGTCGACGTGCAATACCCGTGGGAACCCACGCCACGCCGCTTTCACGAGCATCGCATTCCGATCGGCGCCTTTTACATGGACCGCTATCCCGTGACCAATGCGCAATTTAAGAGATTCTTGGATGCGGCGCACTATCGTCCCAAGGACGATCTGAACTTTCTGCGCGATTGGAAGAACGGAACGTTTCCATCGGGCTGGGCGAATAAGCCCGTGACCTGGGTGTCTCAGGAGGACGCACGCGCCTATGCCGCCTGGGCCGGTAAGCGCCTGCCTCACGAATGGGAGTGGCAGTATGCGGCTCAAGGCACGGACCGGCGCCGCTACCCGTGGGGAAATGACTGGCAGCCGGCAGCCGTTCCCACTCCGCAGAAAGACCGGACCATGGCAGGTCCCGCCGATGTGGACGCGCATCCGGCGGGGGCGAGTCCGTTCGCAGTCATGGATCTGGTTGGAAATGTCTGGCAATGGACCGACGAATATGTGGACGATCGCACCCGCGCCGCTATCCTGCGCGGAGGCAGTTACTATCAGCCGCAGGGCTCGATCTGGTACTTTCCGCAGGCCTACCGCAACGATCGGCATGGGAAGCTACTGCTGATGGCCCCGAGTTACGACCGGTCGGGAGCCGTCGGGTTCCGTTGTGTCGCGGACGCTCAGTGATCGCAGCGTGGTAAAACCAATCTCATGGCCGACGTGATCTCCGATTATCAGAAGTGGAAACAGCAAGGCGAAAATCTGAAGATGCAAGCCAGGCAGGCGATGGAATCGCGGTTTCGCGAATTGCTAACCGAAGCGGTATCTCTGGCCGAAGAGTACCGCGCCGATTTTGGCGCAGCCCTGAAGCCGCCCCCTAACGTCACCGCCTTTCGGTACAAGGCTTCCGGCAAGTCCAAATCGAAAAGGGCCGGCAAGCAGCACGCTGGCAAGGCTCCGGAGATCGCCCGCCCGGAACCGAAAGAGCACAAGCCCGATCCGAAGATAGCCGCTCTCCAGAAGAGACTGGCGAACGCCAAGAAGAAGCTGGAGGATGCCAAGGCGGCCGGCGCCCCGACTCGGATCCTCGAGGATCGTGTTTACGAGGTAGAGGACGCGCTCCGGCTCGCAGGTCAGCCGGCGTAGCCGCAGGGGGGTGGGACAGACGCTCGTTTTTTGTCGTCTGTCGAGCGGTTGGCCCGGCGAGAGTCAGGACATGACAGACCACGAAGAACGATGGTCTGTCCCACCTTCTGACTTCCTCGACTCCTGACTCCTGACTACCATATCCCGAAGGGATATCAAGGGCGAAGCCCTTGGTTACCGGTAGACCAGCGCATTGAACAGCAGCTTGAAATTCTGGTAACTCTGGCCGCGATATTGAGGGCGCATTCCGAATAGAACGATCCGGCCGCGGCCCACTGGCACGTCGAGCAACGCCGCTTTGCCGGTGAGATATTTTTCGCCCAGCAGCCAGCCCGACGCCAGCACATGATCTGAAGGGTAGCGCGCCACCACTTCTTCGTCCGGGGCTTCCCACGCGGGTCTCTGCTCGCTCCATAGCGTGATCTGCACCGGCATCCCATAAGCCAAGGGACTTTTAGGGTTCAGACTCACGTTCAACAGAGAGCCTGGCGAGTAGAAATCGCGCGTCGCCACGCCGTTCAACACATTCTTGGCTTTCACGCCGAGATCCTGGACGGCGAGATCGGCGGCGTGATTCAGAAGAATCAGCGTGCCGCCCTGCTCGACGAACTTCTTGAGCGCGCCGGCGCCTTTTTCGCCGATTCCCCCGCAATACTCCGGAGGCATAGTCCCGGCGCGGTGGCCATTGAGAATTTGCTGGCGCGGCTGATCGGGAATAATAATCGTGTCGAAACGCTGCCCGAGGGTTCCGGCTTGAATATCGGCGTTGTGCATGGCCGTGTGCGCGATACCGAAAGTGTCAAACAGCCAGCGCGTCCAGCCTTCGTCCATGCTCGGGTTATAGCTCTGATACATGCCAATGCGCGGGGCGGCGATTGCTTTGCGGCCGCTCGCGGGCTCGGTGTAGAAATCGCCGGTCGTGGTGTCACGGTAAGCCGCTTTTCCCAACGTCCAGATTTTCGCTACCGCTTTCCACGAGTCCACGTCGCTCGCCGCGAAACCGCCTTGCGGCTTGGCGTGGTCGAGATCGAACGTAAATTGCGCGCCGGGCCGAAGCGTGGCTTTGAAGCTGTCCTTAATCGTGTCGACGTCGACGCCCATCAGCATCGGCAGCGTCTGCGCGGTCACGTCGTAGGGACGTTTGGGCGGACCGCCGGGATAGAGGCGCAGATCCGGATAATCCTGCCTTTCCAGCAGCGTTTTCGCCCATCCCGAATACGGTTGATGCATGCTGACGACGTAGGTTCCAGCCGCGTACTGCTTGCCGTCCGCCGTGAACGCTTCGCTGGCGCGCCCGATCTCGACATCGCCGAACGCCAGCGTTTCCAGCATCTTTTTCGCTGCGCCGGGATCACTCTGCGAAACGGGAACCACGAAAGCATTCGGCGCGGCGCGGTCCACGTTATTCCGATTGATCTGGTAGAAGTACCGCAGCATGTCGTGATGCTTGGTCGCGGCCTGATAGAGCAGCGATTCCCACGCGATTTCCTGATAATCGATGATGTCGCGCAGATGCCAGGTGCCCTCCATCCAGGGCACCAGATAATTCCAGCTTCGCTCGCGCGGATTGTAGCCGAGCGCGTTCTCGGCGATGTCTTCGGGCTTCAGCGTCAGCGGCGATGCCAGCCTCGCGCTGGCCGATTCGGTGAGAATGCGCGCGCCCCCGTGATAGGCCTGATACTGCCGCGCAGGCGACCAGAAATCGTAGACTCCGTTGATGGCGATGCCTGTCTTCCCAGCCGCGTAAAGATCGGTCGCGACCCCGGTGCCGATCATGTTGCAGATGCTGGCCAGAATCGGATCGATGTTGGGATCCACCGGATCCATCCACGGCGGCACGAACAGGCGCGCTCCATTGGGGGCCATCTGGTGCACGTCGTATACGATCTCCGGATGCCACAGGTTCTCGAGGCTCGCGGTGTTCCGCGTTTCCGGCTGGGTGAAGATGTACCAGTCGCGATTGTCGTCGTGGCCGACATAGTGGTGGTAGAGCTCGGGCGGATTGGAGCCATCGTACGGCGTACCGCGCGTCTTGCGGTACCAGCGCGTGACAATATCGACTCCATCCGGATTCTGCGAAGGCTCCAGCAGCAGGATCACGTTATCGAGAATCGCCTTGAATTTCGGGTTTTCCTCGGTGAGCAGGCGATAGGCGAACTCGACCGCGGTGTGGGTGGAAGCAACCTCAGTGGCGTGGATCGAGCAGGTGATCATGACGATCGTCTTGCCCTCGTCTTCCAGGCGCGCCGCTTCAGCAGGCGTCAGCTTGCGCGGGTCGGAGAGGCGCCGCTGAATATCGAGATAACGATCGAGATTCTTGATGTTCGCCGCCGAGGAAATCGTCACCGCAATCTGCGGGCGCCCTTCGACGGTCTTGCCGAGTTCCTTGAACTTGATGCGGTCGCTCGATTTTTCGAGCGCCTGGAAATAGGTGACCACCTTATCCCAGTCGAGCAACTCATTATCGACACCGATTTTATGGCCGAAGTGGCTTTCCGGCGTGGGGACCGCGGCCCATGCCGGCAACAGAACCAGAAAAAAGACGAGCGTGCGTTTCAAGTACATAGTATTTTCCCGGATCTCTCAACTGCGCTTTAGGATAGTATGGCAAAGAAGTGGGGCAGGCTCCCAGCCTGCGGCGGCCTCCCAGGCCGCCATTCCCCGAGGCTGTCACGATCCCGGCTCACCGGGCCACGTTCTTGTAAACCTTTCCGCCTTTCATCACAAAGATAACCTTGCGGATGTTGGTGATGTCATCGATGGGATTGCCTTCGGTCGCCACCAGGTCAGCCTCCATACCGGGGGCTATGACGCCGATTTTCGATCCCAATCCGATCGACTCCGCCGCTCGCGACGTCGCGCTGACGATGGCATCCATCGGCGGCTGTTTGCCGTCTTGGACGCGCATAATGAATTCCTCGCTGTTGTGGCCGGGAAGGCCCGCGACGGCGTCGGTGCCGAACACGATCATGACTTTCCTGGCCATGGCTCGCTGAATCAGTTTAAAGCGGATGGGCAAATCCTTGGCCATTTCGGCGAACCCCTGTTCGGTGAAGTTGCCGAGCCCGAGAAACGCCTGTTTGTGGTTGATGTAGTTAGGGACGTTGGAGAGGTTCGGGTCGAGATACACACCGTGCTGGGCCATCAGATCGAGCACTTCGTCGGTGAGAAACGTCCCGTGCTCGATGCTGGTGCACCCGGAGAGGACAGCCGGTTTCGCGCCGCCGGAGGCATGGGCGTGAACCGCCGCCGGACGTCCCAGCGCTTTGGCCTCGCTGCAAGCGGCCTCGATCTGCGCATCGCTCATGGTCTGAGCGCCGCCGTCGCGGCTGCTGGCGGTGGCGAACAGTTTGATCACGTCCGCTCCCTGGGCGACCCGCTCGCGGACTTTCGCCCGAATCTCGTCGGGCGTGCCGGAATGCTCGTTGAACGTCGCCAGCGAGGTGAGAATCCGCGGTCCGGGCAGAACGCCTTCCGCGATCAGATCGCGAGGTTCCTTGTCGGAATTGGCGCCCACGCTGCGCACAGTTGTGAATCCACCCTGGAGCGTGTCCCAGAGAGTCCCTTCGGTGCGCAGCGCAAACTCGGCCGGGGATTCGCCGCGGTTATCGGCGCGCCCGTCTTTATTGAAGTGCCCGTTGACGTGGACGTGCGTGTCGATCCAGCCGGGCATCATGGTCAGACCGGTCAGATCGTAGCTCACCGGGCCTTTGCTGTCGGCATCCACGCGAACGATCTTCGATCCTTCGATGGTGATGCGCACGTTGCGGCGGACGCCGCCTTTTCCATCCAGCATGGTCGAGGCGCGGACCGTGACCTGCGCATGGAGCGAAGCGCCCCACGCGCACCCCAGCAGAACCGAAATCAGCCATCGCACGGCTAGAATTCCAGCCTGGCGCCGAACATGATCCAACGGCTGCTCGCCTGCCGGTTGCCAGGAACCAGCGTGCTGGAGATCACTCCGAAATTGCTGATGCTGCTGCCGGTCAAGGGCAGGCTCGGATTGGCGAAATTCGCGTGATTGAACAGATTGTAGAAGTCGAAAGACAGGCCAAGGGTGACCCTCTCCCGAATCGGAATCCGCTTCCCAACCGAAGCGTCGGCGTTCCAGAAAGGCAGGCCGTACAGCGGGTGCCCGTAACCATCGATGTTTTGGCTGAGTTGCACGTAACCGAAGTCGCTATAGGCCGTTTGCGGATTGGCAAACAGGTTGAGTCCCGTTCCGCCAGTGGCGGGGTTTCCGCCCGTGCCGATGCTGCCCGAGCCGGCAACGTTGGAGTGCAAGCCCGGGTTCAGGGACGAAGGCGCAACCAGTGGAACCGCGGGAATGGTCAACAGCGACCGCTGCCCGCCGCCCCAAACCGCGCTGGATTCCGTCACGTACAGCGGGGAACCGCTGAGGGCCGTAATAATTCCCGAGACGTACCATCCGCCCACAACGTAGTTCATCGCCGCGGGCAAAGCCCGGTAGGTCTTGGGCAGGTTGTACACGAAAAGCGCATTGAAGATATGCCGATGGTCGAACTTCGAGGGACCATAATCCACGCCCGGCTCGAGCGGATTGCCAAGCGTGGTGGAATCGTTTTGCACGCCTTGATCGGTATCGAGAGATTTGGACAGCGTGTAGTTCACGTCGAAAGTGAAATTCGTGCCGGTATGACGAAGCGTGAGCACCATGGCGTTGTAATTCGACCACCCGTTGTTAATTACTTGGGCGAGCTCGTTGACCTGTGTCTCGTCATATTGCTGCAGGCCGAGTTGCGAGCGCAAGAGATTCAGACCGGGCGTGCTCGCGCTGGTGCTGTCGAACAGGCTCGACGTAGACCCGAGCGTGAAGTAAGAAGCGTCCTTGCTGGCGAGAAATGCCGTGCTGTTGGCAAAACCGTTTTTCGGGCCGAGCCCCGGCAACTGATTTTCGAACCACGGTTGCACCGGCGCCGTTTGTCCCGCGCGCAAGGCGTTGGCGACCGCATCGTAGGC
The DNA here is from genome assembly GCA_049511335.1 of Bryobacteraceae bacterium. Lineage (GTDB taxonomy): Bacteria > Acidobacteriota > Terriglobia > Bryobacterales > Bryobacteraceae > JBEKYD01. The sequence continues at coordinate 13,839 of JBEKYD010000015.1, forward strand.
CTGCGCGAACGTCTGCCCTGAAGAAGTGTCCTTGAACATGTAAGGACTCCCGTTCAGTTGCGCGTAAGAGTATAGATTCCTGCCGTATCTGCCGGTCCAGGCAGCCTCCAGGAATACGCCGTGGCCCAAGTTGCGCTGGACCGTGAAATCCGACGTGTAAATACGCGAATTCTTGAGGTAGGGATCGATGCCGGGCGCGTAGAGCTCGCTGTAATTCCCGGCCGGGATATACGGAGTGGTGATGGTCTGCGGATACGTCGGAAGCGGGATAGAGCCGTCCACGCCGATCCGGAAAGCGCTCAGCGCGGGATTGGTCGTAGCGGAGGCGCTGCAGCCCGCCCCGCCCGAGCCGGTCGCATTGCACGCCGTCAACCCCGTGGTGATGGTCGAGCTGAAGCCGGCGTTCAGCCCCGCGGAAACCACGCTGTCTTCGCCGCTGAGGCGGTTGTAGAAGATCCCGAATCCACCGCGAAACACGGTTTTGTTCCCGCCCAGCAGTTTTCCGAGCAAACCATGGGTATAATGCGGGCTCCATGCCAAAGAGGCGCGAGGCGCGACGTCGCCAAAGTCCGTGTTGTACGGGCCCGACCGGTGCAATTGCGTCACCGGCTCAAACCCTATCGGCGGATTGTAAATCTGGCCCTGAATGGCGGCGGCGAGTTTGGCTTTCAAATACGCCGTTCCCGAAATCGGCTGGCCCGTACTGGTATCGACCAACATGGTCTCCTCCTGGTTCCCGAAGTTTTGCGGCGTCTGGAAGCTGTAGGACAAGCCGTAGGTCAACGTCAGCGAGGGCCGGATTCGCCAGGTGTCCTGCCCGTAGAAGGAGGTGAAGTAACTCAAAGCATTCATGTCGATGAACGTTCCAAACGGCTGGGGCTGCAACTGGCTGTTGCGCACCAGGAGCGTATTGTCGTCGTTCATCAGGCCGAGCACGCTCGCGTACAGCGAATCCCAAGTGGAGCTCTGCGAGGACGGCAGGCACTGGGTGGTGATGGACCCTCCGCAGGTGGGCGGCCGGTCCGCCGCCGGGATCGCCAAAAAAGATGTATCGGCGGTGGTGGTCGCGTTCAGCGAGTTCACCGCGCCGCCCACTTTGCCGCTGTGAAGGTGAAACATCGGCATCCGCTGGAAATCGCCGCCGGCTTGAATGAGATGGGTCCCCTTGGTCCAGCTCACATCGTCGACAAACTGATCGTTGACGTCGTTGTTAAACTGCGACCGAACCGAGTTGCTCATGCTGATAGGAGGCGCGAAGACATTCGGCGTGACGGCCACGTATCCGTCCGAGGTATTCGTGCCGGGCAAGCCCAGCTCGGTGGCGATCGCCGATAATTGCGGGCGAATGCCCCCGTTGCGGTTGCGAACGTCTCCGAATCGAAACGTATTGACCACGTGGGGTGACACCATGTACGTGAGCCCGAAGATCGCGGCACTGGTCCAGGCCGGCGTGAAATCCTGGTTCAGAACGCCGTTCGGGTTGCGAAGATCCACCACCAGCGGCGAAGTATCGTAAGACAGATCGCGCGAGTAGCTGAAGCTGCCGTTGAAATGCAATTTGTCGGTGATGTTATGGTCCAGCCGGAAGGTGCCGAAATCGTCGCTGAGCGGCGACTGCACATTGGCTGTAAATCCGGTGGTGTTCAGGTTATCGACCCCCGAGACATTTGGATTATTTCCGGGCGGATCGAGGGCCATCATCGCCTGCATGGTCGGGCTCATGCCGATCCCGCGCGGATCGCAGGCCGCGTTGCCCGCCGTGCCGCAACCGGTGGACGTGGCAAGGTTGTAGGAATCGATATTGCCACCCGAGTCCTTGAAGCGGAGAATACCCTGTTTGAGAGTAGGCGTCGGCACGACATAATTGACCTGGAATGTCTCCGGGTAGCGGCGCGTTTCGTACTCGGTGAAGAAAAACGTCCTGTTCTTGATGATTGGACCGCCCAGCCGGCCGCCTCCGCGATTGTCCTCCACGTGCGGCTTGGCCAGTCCGAGCCGGTTGTTGTCCCAGCTATTCGCGTTTAGAGCGCTGTTTTGCGTGTACCAGAACAGCGACCCATGGAAATCGTTGGTCCCGCTCCTCTGCATCAGCGAGACCTGGCCGCCCGAGGCGCGCGTAAACGTCGCGTTGGCATTCGCCGTGGCGACGCGGAATTCGTCGGTGGCTTCGACCGAGACGATCAGCGTGGGACGCGCTCCCTGGTCGCTGTTGATGGTCGAGTTCGTGTTGTTATCGGAGATGTCGATCCCGTCCAAGGTGAAGGTTGTCTGGTCATTCAACGCGCCCGCGATCGACCCGCCGTTATCGCTTCCAGTCTGCGGCGTGGTCCCCGGCTGCAGAAGCAGCAATTCCTGCGCTTGGCGCAAACGTGTCGGAAGCCGCAGCAACGGCTGCGTGCTGATCACATCTCCGACGGTCGAGTCGGCGCGCTGCAAATCGACCTGTGCCGCCGATCCGCTCACTTCGACCGTCGAGGTAATCTCGCCGACCTCCAGACTGACATTCACGGTCGTGCTGCTGTTGACCTGAACGCTGACGTCGTTGATCACAGTAGTCCGGAAACCCTTGGCCCTGGCTGTTACCGAGTACCTCCCCGGCGCGACGTTGGGAAAAGCGTAGTCGCCCTGGGCGCTGCTTATGCCCGGCGTCTTGGCGCCGGTGGCGCTATTCAAAAGCTCAATCTGCGCCGAGCCCACGGCCGCTCCACTCGGATCGGTCACCGCCCCCAGGACAGCCCCCGTGGCGGCATTTTGAGCTTGGCAGATGTTCGAAGCAAGTCCAAATACAGCTAGTGTGAATAGCGCCGAAAGGGCGCGTCCGGATGGCATGATTTCCTCCAGAATTAAGCGATTTGTGACAGTATACACCGAAAACCCCAAAAATCTAGCCCCGAAATTTTTGCTGACATTTCAGGCGCCCGGCCGTCTATGACTTGTCATATGCCAGTTGTGGCGCGGGCACTCGTGCCTGCAGCGTCCCGACTGATCGGGACGCGTCCGCACGGCCTGCCGACCGGGGAAGGCGGAAAACCTGGCCTGCAATTCCTGGTACTCTCTCGCTGGAGGACCTCTATGCGGCGACGAGATTTTCTGAGCCTTGTACCGCCCGTGGTTCTGATGCCGCAGTTACGCTCTGCGCCCCGGCTCAAAATCACCGACATCCGCATCGTGAATCTCAAGAGCATTCGCGAGACCGGGAAGATGGAAGCAGCGTGGAACCCAGGAACCGTGACCACGCACCGGATCGGCGGCGGCTCGGTAATCGAGATTCACACCGATCAGGGACTCTCGGGTATCGGGCCGGCGATCGACAGCGGCGCCCTGGAGTCGGGCAAGGCGCAGCTCATCGGTATGGACCCGTTCAGCATCGAGCAACTGGCCGGTCCGCTGCGCTATTACGCGGGCCAAAGCCCACGTACGGTTTCGAGTCTGGAAATTGCGCTGTGGGACCTCATCGGCAAAGCCGCCGGCCAACCGCTCTACAAACTCTGGGGTGCGGCCAAGGACCGCGTGCCGGCCTATGCCAGCATGATCCAGCTTTCCACCGCGGAGGAAAGAGTCCGCATGGCGGTCCAGCTCAAATCGCAAGGTTGGAAAGCGATCAAGCTCCGGGCGCATTATCAGACCTTGAAGGAAGACGTGCGCCTGGTCGAAGCCGTACGCAAAGCGGTGGGCGACGACATGGAGATCATGGTGGACGCGAACCAGGCGCAGTCCTTCGGCACGTGGCAGCCGGGCGTGATGTGGGATTTCCACCGCGCGCTGGAGACCGCCCGGGAACTCGATCGTTTGAACTGCCTGTGGCTGGAAGAACCGCGGCTGCGCTACGCTTTCGATGAACTGGCCGAGTTGAGCCGCCGGGTGGGCATTGCGATCGCCGGGGGCGAGAACAATCGCGGCGTGCACGAATACCGCTGGATGGTGGAACAGGATGTCTTCGCCATCCTGCAGCCCGACATTATGGTGGCCGACGGCGTCACGGGCTTTCGCGAGATCGCGGCCCTGGCCAAGGCGCACAACAAGAGAGTGATTCCGCATCACGGCGGAGGCAATCTCGGAACCATCGCCCAGCTCCACGCCATCGCCTCCTGGCCGCACGCGCCCTGGATCGAGATCCTGCACGACCCGCCCGTCGCCGCGTATACCAATGGGTTCGCGATTATGGAGAACCCGCCATTGGTGGACCAGGAAGGCTATCTGAACTTGCCCCAAGGTCCGGGCTTGGGCGTGGCGATCGACAAAGATTTGATCGTTCGGTAGGCGCGTTGGGTGCCTTTGGGCGCGCCCGTTCCTCATGCAGTCGTCACCGTTCGGCGCCCCACGCCACCGGTGCCGGAAGAACTGGGGTTCGACCGCGCGTGGCGGTGAGCGGCGCGCACGCGGTTCGCGTGATTTCGGCTACGGTCCAGCCGGGTCTCCGTTGTCTCCGCCCAGTCGGGCGGCGGCCTCCAAATCGGCGCGGGCGGCCGAATCGCACCCGAGCAGGATGAAGACGTGGCTGCGGAGGATGTAAAGGTGCGGTTCGTCGGGTGCCAGTCGAATCGCCTCCGTGAAGTCCTGGAGCGCGGACTCGGCGGCGTCCGGTTCTCCCAGACGCATCTGGCCGCGGTACTGGCGCGCCTGCCAAAGGCGGGGGCTCAGCCGGAGAGACTCGTCCAATAGCGCCAGCCCCCGGCCGATCTCCCCCGACGCCGCCAGCCGGATGGCCTCGTCGAGAATCGCGGCGGAATCGGGGATCGGAGGCCGGCGCTCTCGCCCGACAAAATACAGATACGCCGCCGCGACCAGGCACAAGCACGCTACGCCCGTCGCGCCGTCGAACCTCCAACTGCCCAGAAACAGCCTGCCCGTCAGCGGCAAGCTCGCGAACAGAAGCCCCAGCGCCAACGCCGCCCGGCACCATTGGCGAGCCCGTGAAGCCGACGCGTCCGCGGGCCGTTCCACATCCTCATCATCCTGCGGAGCAGGCATGCTTTCACCATACCCCTTCCCGCTGCTCCGCGAGGCGCCCGATAGCGCCGCCTGGCTGGGAGCGGCCGCCTACAACCTGACCCGCGCGATCGGCCTGCGACTACGAAGCGGCGGAAAGGAGTAGCTTGGTACCCAGTTTCGGAATTCAGTAACGTATACCAGGGCAACAGCTCCTTGACAGTCGCTGTGGCCCTACCGGATCTTGGCGGCGAGTGCGGCGCTGAAGGCGGCGGGGTCCACGCCGCCAGCCGCAATCGCGTACCCTCCGATATAAAGCCCTTTGCGAAATACATACAACCGGCCAAGGTAGTGGTCCGTTGTCTCGAACGCTTCGTCGCCTAACTTGGCCGGCGTTGTGTCGCCAAAACGAGCTTTCAATTGCGCCATCACGGCGCTGGCCGAGGCGGGAGAATCTTCCAAAACTACGAAGGCCTTACCGTAATCGTACTGGGCCACATAGCCGCGCTTGAGGATGCGCAGCCCCAAGACGCTTTCCGGCACCAAGCGAAGGGACTCCAGTTTATCTTTCGGGAACCAAGACAGCACAGCCGGTCGCGCCGTGGTTCCGGGCACCGTTTTCTCCAGCGCCGCGGCCCAGGTTTTCAGCGCGGCCGTGTAGTCTCCCTCCGGATTGGCGGCAATTTCGACGTAGTATTTGCCCTTGGCGAAAATGAGCCTTCGCGGCACGATCTGGCCGCCCATCCCCACCGGATACTCGGGCTCGCGCAAGTCGCGGTTGGTGGCGAACAGGCCGTAAGCGAAGTCGCTGTTCTCCATTTGGGAGATATCGATGACGAAAGTTGTATCTCCCTGAAGGCAGGTGACGCCGTGCATCTCTTGAAAATGATAGCGGAAGTAACCCTCTGAGTTACCGTCCATATACTCAAAGAGGTTATCGGCCGTGTAAGTACGAGGGTCGCCAGTCTGAGTCCAACCGGGAACGAGATTGCAGGCCGGCGCCAGCGGCTGGTCCCCAGCCACGAGGACGCCGGCAAGAACGCCCAACAAACAAAACAGCTTCAAGCGAATAACTCCTGCGCCCGGATCAGCCGTTCCGCCACGCGAACGCCGTGCGGACAGACCACGGTACACGCCGGGCAATCGCCGCACCGCACGTTCGCATGCGCGGTACTTAACTCGCGGAAGCGCTCGCGGCCCAGACTGAATTGACCATAGCCCTCCGCATAGGTTACAAACCGTAATACGTCGGCAACCGGCAGTCCCTGGCGGCACGAACCTTCGCACCTGCCGCACATGTTGCAATAAAACGGACGCAGCCATTCCCTGTGCAGCGCCAGCAGTTTCTCCTCTGCCGGTCCGAACGGCCCCGTTCCGGCCTGGATGTTATCGGCCAACTGGTCCATGTCCGTCATGCTGGGGACGGTGGTATCGACATTGGTGTTGTGCGTCACCCACCGCAGCGCGGCGGCCATGGCGCCCGGCTGCTTCAGCTTTTCGGCGTTGGGCGCGGGGCGGCCTCTGCCGGTCCCGGTTCCTCCGGCCATCACCTTCATCGCCACAATTCCCTTACCCGCCTTCGCCGCCTCTTCGACTAGCGCCGAGACCGCCGGCTGCATGGTGAAGTTATATGCAACCAAAATGACGTCGATCTTCTCGTGTTTCGCCAAAAACGGCAGGATCTCGGTATGCCCACTGTGAGTACTTACTCCGGCAAAACGAATCTTACCCGCTTGTTTGGCAATCTGTTGCGCCTCGATCAGTTCGTCGGTAACTTCCGCGGGACGGTTCCTGCCATGCAAGTACCAGATATCGACAAAGTCCGTGCCCAGCTCTTTCAGGCTGGTATCGATCTGGGCCAGCGCGTCCGCCTTGTTTCTTCCCTCGGTCTTGGTGGAAAGCACCAGGTTCTTACGCTTGCCCTTCAGCGCGGCGCCGACCATGCGTTCGTTATTGCCTTGCTGATAGCCGCGGGCGGTATCGAAATAAGTGATCCCGAGGTCGGCGGCGCGCTCGACAACGCTGCCGTCGGAGGTGATCATGCAGCCCATGCCGACGGTGGTCACCTTCAAGCCGGTCTTGCCCAATGTCCGGTACTGAAACACGGGTTCTTTTTTCGAGGCCGAGAGCGGCCGTGGGCCGGGTTGCGGAGCGTCTTGCGGACGCGAAGCCGAAGCGACGGCGGGAAGCGCCAGACCAGCCGTCAGGAAGTTCCTGCGGGACGCGGTGCGATCCATATGGTTTCTCCAAAAGAAGAGTACAGGATGTTAAGATCCAATTTTAGATCATATCGAGGAGAATTGTCATATGGCGAGCATTCGGCGCAGGAGCCTGTTTCAATTAGCCGGAGCGGCGGCCCTATTGCGCCGCTCCGTTGGGGCGGCTCCGCAGTCGCGGCCTCCAGCCCAAGCCTTCCCGTTTCCGGCTCGGGAGGCCCGATCGACAGTTGCCGTCGTGCAGGGTCAGGACCGGCGGCGGAACGTCTACGGCGCGCTCAAGGCCATCGACAAAGAGTTGCGGGAGAAGATGAAGAGCAAGCGGTACGTGGTGATCAAGCCGAACTTCGTCAACCCCGAGAACCAGCTTGCGTCGAGCCACGCCGACGCCATGCGCGGAATTCTGGACTACCTCGCAGAGAGCTTCAAAGGGCCGGTGGCGATCGCCGAGTCTTCAGCCGGCGATACGAGAGTGGCCTTCGATCACTTCAAATATCCGGCCTTGACAAGAGAGTATTCCCGGCAGCAAGTCAAGCTGATCGATCTGAACGACGAGGCAAAGTTCGAAACTGTCACGCTATTGGACGCCGATCTGCACATCGTTCCCTGCCGCCTGGCCGCCCGCCTGCTCGATCCGGAAGCGTTCGTGATCTCGTCCGCTATGTTGAAGACTCACAATACGGTGATCGCGTCGATGTCGATCAAGAACATGGTGCTGGGGGCGCCGCTGCATCACCCGAACGGGGAGAGGTCCCGATGGGACGACAAGCGTAAATTTCATGTGGGCCTTCGGCAGACTCATTACAATATGCTGGTGACGGCCGCGCGGCTGAACTGGGGCGCGTCGTTGATCGACGGCTTCGAGGGCATGGACGGCAACGGCCCGAATTCGGGAACGCCGGTGCCGTCGCGGATCGCTATTGCGTCCGCGGATTACGTGGCGGCGGACCGGGTGGGCGCCGAGGCCATGGGCATCGATCCCGAATGGCTTGGCTACGTGAAGTACTGCGGCCAGATGGGCCTTGGCCAGTTCGACCCTACCCGGATCGACGTGGTCGGCGTGAAGCTCGCCGATGTTCGCAAGAAGTACCGGATGCATCCGGATATCGACCGGGAGCTCGAATGGCAGGGGCCGATGACCGAATTGCCGTTCAATTTGGGATGGGTGAAACCAATGGGTAGCACGGAGCTAGGCTGAAGTAACGAAACGAAAGACTCAGCTCAGGTACTCCGACTTACTTAGCGGCGGCGATCGATGTTACCTGGATTGTCTTTCCCGTTTGATCCAACGTGCCTCTTACGGTGACTTTCTTGGCAGCGAAGGGGGCTGCGCCTTTCTGGTCGCTGAGCACGTAGACCGTGTTGCCGTCCCATAGCGCGTACTTGTCGCCGCTTTTTACACACTCGATGACACACTGCGGGTCGGTGCCCATATTCATGCCTTTGTGGCTGGCTCCGCACATCGTGTCGGTTATCGTGCCGGTAAAGGTTCTGTCTGCCGCAACCGCCATTGAGGCCGCAGCGAGTACGATGGCTATCCGTTTCTTCATGGTTCTATTCTCCTGTTTTTTTGTTCGATTTGAAGCCAGAGTTGGTTGTAACGGGCTTCGTCGATGGGTTGCTTCAATTGAAAGTGAAAGTCTCTCTCGCGAGTGGCGAGGGTCAGTTCGAAAGGATCGGCGCTCGATAGAAACCGAATGTCGGCATAACGCCATGTCCGCGATTGGTCGCGCGCGGAAGTCAGATATGTCACGAGTTCCGGCCCGAACGCCAGCGTGCCTTGCGAGCCGCGGTTGCGAGCTAGCTGCTTGACGGGTACGAACCAGGCCTCAGAAGCGGCGGGCGCGGCGAGCTCCAGCACCAGCTTTCGATCCATGCGCGGGGCGAGGAGCGCGCCAAGCTCGGCGGCCGGAATACGTCCCGTGAAGGTATAGGCGCGGTCGCCTTGGAGCGGCAGCTTGGCGCTTTCGTAGGTGACGACGCGAAGGAAATCGGGCGCCAGGTCGAGCCGCTCGATATCCTCGAGTTTCCAGCTCCACGCGTGGCCGGCCGGACCTGAGAAACGGATGCCGCCGGCATCCACCGTCATCGTGCCGGCGCAGCCTTTGCGCCAGTGCGCGTGGCGCACCGGGAACTCAACCGCATACGACGCCAGCGCGGACGCTAGCATCAGCCAACCTGCTTTTTGACAGAGTGCCATTTCCAAACCTCATAAAGAGCCGGATACACCGCCAGCTCGAGTAAGAACGACGTAAAGATTCCGCCGACCATGGGCGCCGCGATGCGTTTCATGACGTCCGCACCGGCGCCATTCGACCAGAGAATCGGCGCCAGGCCGACGAACATGGTTGCCACGGTCATGAACTTCGGGCGAATGCGCTTGGCCGCTCCGTGTACGATGGCGGCGCGGAGATCGGAGATGCCGCGCAACCGGCCGGCGCGGCGCGCCTCTTCGTATGCCAGGTCGAGATACAGCAGCATGAAGACGCCGGTTTCGGCGTCCACGCCCATGAGCGCGATCAGACCCACCCAAACGCCGATGCTCATGTTGTAGCCCAGCAAATACAGCAGCCATATCGCGCCAACCGCGGAAAACGGGACTGCCAGCAACACCAGCACGGTCTTCGAAGTGGAACCGGTATTCCAGTAGAGCAATACGAAGATCAGCAGAAGAGTGAGCGGCAGCACTACCTTGAGCCGTTCGCGCACGCGCTCCATGGCCTCGTATTGGCCGCTCCAGGCGATCGTATAACCGGGCGGCAAGGAAACTTCGCGCGCGACGGCGCGGCGGGCATCGGCCACATACCGGCCCACGTCGCGCCCGCTCACATCCACGTATACATAGCCGCTCAACATGCCGTTTTCGTTGCGCAGCATGGCGGGGCCGTGAGCCATTTTGAGGCTGGCGATTTCGGCCAGCGGAATCTGCATGCGCCCGTCCATGGCGGGCACCAGCGCGCGGCCGAGCCGGCCGATGGAGCTGCGATCGTCGCGGTAATAGCGAACGTCGATGGGGTAGCGCTCCAAGCCTTCGATAGCGGTGCTGACGTTCTCACCGCCGATCGCGCTGGTCACTACCGTCTCGGCATCGTCCACGCTCAGGCCGTAGCGCGCCAATCGGTCGCGCTTGAGATCGAAATCCAGGAAATAACCGCTGCCGGTGCGTTCGGCGAACACGCTGCGGGTGCCGGGGACGCGGCCGAGCACTCGCTCCAGCTCCGCGCCGATGCGCTCGATACGCTCGAGCGAGGCGCCGTAAATCTTGACGCCTACCGGGGTGCGCACGCCGGTGGTTTGCATGTCGATGCGGTTCTTGATGGGCATGGTCCAGGCGTTGGAAACGCCGGGCAGGCGCAGGGCCTGGTTCATTTCTTCCACCAGGCGGTCGGTGGCGATGCGATCCGGGGTAATGTGCGCGGCTAACGGCTTGAGCCATTCGGGCCAGTTGCCGTACCAGGTAGGCACCTTGCGCCATTGCGATTTCGGCTTCAGCACAATCACGGTTTCCGCCATGGAAAACGGCGCCGGGTCGGTGGAGGTTTCGGCGCGGCCGGCCTTGCCCATTACGGTTTCCACTTCCGGGAACCGCATCAGAATGCGGTCCTGGACCTGGAGCAGGTGCTGCGCCTGGGCCACCGAAATTCCCGGCAGCGTGGTGGGCATGAACAACAGGTCGCCTTCATCGAGCGGCGGCATGAACTCGGAACCCAGGCGCAGGTAGACCGGAACCGTCGCCGCCATTAGCGCGAGCGCGCCGGCGATGACCAGCCATTTCCAGTGCAGGCACCAATCCACAATGGGCGTATACAGGCGGATCATGACGCGGCTGATGGGGTGCTTCTCCTCGGAGTGGATGGAGCCCACCAGGATGCCGTTGACCAATCCGGCCAGCCAGCGCGGACGCAGGCGGAAGCGGTCTTTGCGGAAGAAGAGCAGGCGCAACGCCGGGTCGAGCGTGATGGCCAGGAGCGCGGCCACGATCATGGCGAAGTTCTTGGTCCAGGCCAGCGGATGGAACAGGCGGCCTTCCTGGGCCTCCAAGGTGAGCACCGGCAGAAAGCCGGCGGCGATCACGAGCAGCGCGAAAAAGCTGGGGCCGCCCACTTCCTTGACTGCGTCAACAATCGCCCGTTGATACTGGGCGCGGGTCCAATCCGGCCGGGCGGTCTCCAGTTTCTTGTGAGTTTGTTCCACCACCACGATGGCCGCATCCACCATGGCTCCGATGGCGATGGCGATGCCGCCGAGCGACATGATGTTGGCGCTCATTCCCGCGGCGCGCATGGGCAGGAACGAAATCAGGACCGCAATGGGGATAGTGAGGATGGGAATCACCGCGCTGGGAACGTGCCAGAGAAAAATCAGAATGACGAGGGCGACGACGCACAACTCTTCCAGCAACGTGCCTTTCAAGTTGTCGATGGAAGCCAGGATGAGCTCCGAGCGGTCGTAGGCGGTGACGACTCTTACGCCGGGCGGCAAACTGGCGGCCACTTGAGCCAGGCGCGCTTTCACCCGCTCGATCACGCGCAGGGCGTTTTCTCCTTGCCGCATGACGACGATCCCTGAGACCACGTCGCCGGTTCCGTTCCAATCGGCCACGCCGCGGCGGAGGTCGGGACCGAGGGTCACCGTGCCGACGTCGCGGACAAGAATCGGTACTCCGCCCGCGGAGACACCGAGCGAGATCGCCTCCAGGTCGGCTTTCGATCGCGCGTAGCCGCGCCCGCGCACCATGTATTCGCGGCCGGAGAATTCCACCAAGCGCCCGCCCACGTCGTTGTTGCCGCCGCGCACCGCGGCCACGACGCGGGATATCGGCACGCCGTAAACCGCCAGGCGGTTGGGATCGACGTTCACCTGATACTGCCGTACGAATCCGCCGAGCGACGCCACTTCCGCCACGCCGGGCACGGACTGCAACTGGTAGCGCAAAAACCAATCCTGGGTGGTGCGCAGATTGGCGAGATTGTTTTGGCCGCCGGTATCGACCAGCGCGTATTGGAAGACCCAGCCTACGCCGGTGGCGTCGGGCCCCAGTTCGGTCTCGACGCCGGCGGGAAGGCGCGCCTGGATTTTGGAGAGATATTCGAGCGTGCGGGAACGCGCCCAGTAGAGATCGGTGCCGTCTTCGAAAATGATGTAGACGTAGGAGAAGCCGAAATCGGAAAATCCGCGGACATCCTTCACCCGCGGCGCACCCAGCATGGCGCTGACGATGGGGTAAGTCACTTGGTCTTCGACGATGTCCGGGCTGCGGTCCCAGCGCGAGTACACGATCACCTGCGTATCGCTCAGGTCGGGGATGGCGTCGAGCGGAATCGAGCGCATGGCCCACCAGCCGCCTAGCGCCGCGGCGGCCACCGCCAGCACGACGAGCAAGCGATGGGTGGCCGAGAACTCGATGATGCGATCGATCATTGCTTGGTCCCGCTATTCGCTTGGTTGAGCCGGCTCTCCGAGTCCAGCAGGAAATTGCCGGAAGTGACGATGCGTTCGCCCGCTTTCAAGCCGGAAAGAATCTCGACGCGATCGCCGCTCTCGTCGCCGGTTTCGACCTGGCGCTGTTCGAAGCCGCCGTTGCCGCGATCGACGAAGACCGTTTTACGATCGCCCGAATCGAGCACGGCCGATTGCGGCACCGCCAAACGGCGGGTCACTCCCGCGGCCAGCTCGACCTGGCCGAACATGTCGGGCTTGAGCACGGTACCAGGGTTATCGAGCGCAATCCGCACTTTGAGCGTGCGCGTGGCCGGGTCGACCTCGGGCAGAATGTAACTCACTCGCCCACAAAACACGCGGCCGGGCAAGTAATCGAGCGTGAAACTGGCGCCCTGGTTCAGCCGTATGCCGGCGGCTTCGTATTCGAACACGTCGGCAATCACCCAGACTTTGGAAAGATCGGCGATAGTATAAAGCACCGTATCCGGAGTGACATGCTGTTTGGGGAACGCATTGCGCTCCATCACGAAGCCGGAAACCGGCGCCGCCAGCGTAAGGCTTTCGATGGGCTTCCCTTCCCTGGCCATGGCGTCGATCTGGACGGGCGTGACATCCCACAGCTCGAGCCGTTTCCGCACCGCCGCCAATAAGCTGTCGGCGTGCGCCGCCATGCCGGGCATGGCCTCGTGAGCCACCTGCTGGGCGCGCAATGCCAACAGATATTCCTGCTCGGTCGCCACCGCGTCCGGGCTGTAGTAGGTGAGCAGAGGGTCGCCCTGCCGAATATACTTGCCGGTGAAATCGGCGGAGACGCGGTCGATCCAACCTTCCAGGCGAGGCTGCACTTTCGCTACACGAGTTTCGTCCAGCGCCACTCGCGCCACCGCCCGGATCGGCTCGCCCATGGATTCGTATGCCACCGTGCCGTATTCCACGCCGATCAACTGCTGGTCGCGGGCGCTCACGCCAACCATGCCGGGGTTGTCCGCGGCATATTTCTGCTCGTCGCCCGCATAGACCGCCACCAGCTTCATGCCGCAATCGGGCGCAATGCCGGGGTGGTCGGACTTGTACCACGGGTGCATGGCGTCCACCCAGTAGAGGACTTTCGGGGCGGCCTGTGCGCGCGGCGCCCTTGGACCATACCAGCGGCCGTAACCATAGCCGCCCACGAAGGCCGCGCCGATCAAGATACCTAGCGACAGCTTTTTCATTCTTTGACCTCGATACCGGCCAACTCCTCGAGCCGCGCCAGCGCCACGTGGAACTGCATAATCGCCTCGTGATCCATGAGCTCGAAATCCACCACGTTCATGAAGTTGGAGAATACCGAAACAAAATCGACCTTCCCCGTTTCATAGCCGGCCAGCGACGAATCGAGAGTGAGTTGCGCTTCGGGAATCACCGACTTTTCATACAGCACTGTCAGCCGGTGCGCCGTCTCGGCTTCTGCGTACGCCTGGCGGATCCGCGATTCGAGTGAGACGCGCGACGATTCGTACGCGTGCCGTGCCTCGGCCGCGGCGTATTCCTGCTCCGCAATGGCCGCGTGTTGCTTCTGCCAGTAGTGGACCGGAAGGCTGAAAGCCACGCTCACCTGCCACATCGGCGGCATGCCGCCCTGGTTGAAATAGCCGCCGGATACGGTGTAGTCCGGATAGGCGTCTTTGCGTGCCAGCCTGGCGGCGAGTTCACTGCGCTCGGCCAGGTTCTGGCCGCGTTCCAGTTCTGGAGCGCGCGCGTGGACGAGCAGGTCGTCGAGCGCGTATGGCAGCTCGCCAACGGGAACGTCCTCCGGCACGGCCACGCGAGTGTTCTGCGGCCGGTCCAGCAGCGCGTTGATTTCGATCCGGCGGTTGGTACGGTCCAACCGGTAGCGCTCGCGCTGGGTTTCGAAGACCGCCAGTTGGGTTTGCGCCTTCAGCACGTCCTGCTGCGCCGCGCGCCCCACGGCGTAGCGCGCTTCGGAGCCGCGCAGGATATTCTCCAGCAGCTCCTGGTAGCGGTCGATGAAGCCGACAGCCACGTTGGCGTGGTGCAATTCGTGATAGGCCCGTTTCAGTTGCGCGATTACGTGGAGGCGAATGGCGAGATACTCCTGGCGGGTAGCCTCAGCTTCCTTCGCGGCGATTTCGCCCCGTAGCGAACGCTTGCCCGGAAATGGCATGGTCTGGGAGACCGTCGCGCCGATATTGCTGGTCGGCGAGTGACCCAGCCCCGCTCCCGGCCAGGGCCAGCCATTCGAGACATAGCCCAGCGACAAGGTCGGATCGGGCAGACTCGAAGCCTGTTGCGGCCGCTGCGCCATCGATTCATAACGCTTCTGCGCTACCAATATGTCGCGGTTGCCGGCGAGCGCTTGGCTAATCAGCTCAGGCAGCGGCTGCGCCGCCGACGGCAGCGTTGCCACTGACAGACCACAGGCTAGAGCCTGTGCCACCAAAATCCAATTGCGTAATCGCACTTACCTTTCCCCGGCCCGCGCCACGGTTGGCGCGAGCCTTACCAGATAGAGAGATTGCCTAATGACAGGCCGGGAGGCCTGTCCCACGTCTTAAGGGGAAAGCTAAATGCGAAGGCTGGAATGGAGGGAAATCAAATCCGGCGGCGCGTATTCCGGGAGGGCAATAGCCGCATCGCCGGGAGCGGCGGCGCCAAGCCGTCCGACAGTTTGCGCGGCAAGCGACACCACGGACAGAGTTACCGCGCTATCTACTTTGTCGCCTTTAACGAACTGATGAAGCGCCTGCGCCTGGCATACCTGGGTGACCGGCTGGTTATGGTGGCAGCGCTGGTTCCCATGGCAGCAGTTATGCGATGCCGCCATTTGCGGACAAGTCAGGCAGTTACCGAAAAACAGCGCGATTACCGCCAGAATTGCCGCCGCGATGGAGATGATCCGCATCCAAGACTTGATTGTACTGCAGAACGCGGTGGATTGACAATTCCCCCATTCGCGGGTAGCGGCCAAATCCCAGCACCTCGCCATCGGATGTTCGCAAAATGCTTGCACAGCCTGTTAGCATTTTGCTGAACCACAAGGAATACGACAGGAAGGACTGGGAAACCAAATGGCCGTAGCCGAAATCAGCCCAAGCAAATACGGGAAACTGTTGGCGAAAACTTTGCCGAAGGTCATCGAGACGCGCGAAGAGTTTGACCGCTACGTCGAAATCATGGAACAACTGGATCGAGCCGAGACCGACGAACCGCTGAGCCCGGAGGAAGAGGCGCTCCGCTCGCTTCTGGAACGACTGGTGAAGGACTATGACGACAGAATCGAGTTGCCGCGCCTCGCACCGCACCAAGTCGTCTTGCACCTCATGGAGCACAAAGGCCTCCGCCAAGCGGACATGCTTCCCATCTTCGGCTCCCGCAGCGTGGCGTCGGACGTTCTAAACGGCCGGCGAGAACTCAGCAAGAACCACATCCGCAGGCTCGCCGAGTTCTTTAACTTGTCGGCGGACCTCTTCCTGTGAGCAGGCCGCAGGAGAACACCATCTACACCATCTACAATGAACTGACCATGCGACCGGCAATCGTTTTCCTGTTCCTTTTGATCTGCTCCGCGCCTGTAGCGCCAGTCTACGCGCAGAGCGGCCCCGTTCTGGAGATTCGCTGGGACCGCGTGTCTCAGGTTTCGCAGACCACCGCCACGCTGCAGGTGGTGGTCAACCCGCCGCTTCGGCCGGGATCGGCTATCCACGATGCGGCGTTCCGGACTCTGCGTGATCTCGGCGCGGACTATGTGCGATACGTGCCTTGGTTCCCGTACCCAAAGCTCGCCGTTGCCGAGCTCGAGCCCGGTGTGTGGGACACGTCGCTCATCGACCCGATGACCATCGATTTCTTCCACGCCACCGAGGGCCACCCTACGATTCTCAATTTCAGCACCATTCCTGCGTGGCTCTTCCGCACGGACAAGCCCGTGACTTATCCGGCAGATCCCGACGAAGCCACGTGGACCTACACCCAGGGCAAAGACCTGCGGGAAGGCGGCATGGCGGACCTGGCCGCTTACTACGCACGCCTGGTGAGTTGGTACACGCAGGGCGGCTTCACCGACCGCAAGGGGCAGCGGCATGTCTCCGGCTTCCACTTCAAAATCCCGTATTGGGAAGTCTTCAACGAGCCGGATTTCGAGCATGGAACGCCGCCCCGCGACTATACCGCGCGCTATGACGCCGTCGTGGCCGCGATCCACCGGGTATCGCCCGAAACCAAATTCGTCGGGCTCGCGCTGGCGGCTCCCAGCGCGCATCCCGAAATGTTCGAGTACTTCCTGGATCACAGCCACCACCGTCCCGGCATACCGCTGGACATGATCTCCTATCACTTCTACGCAAGCCCGGCGCCATTTGAGACGCTCGAAGATTGGCAGTACACTTTCTTCGACCAGGCCGATGGATTCCTCAATACCGTTCGCTACGTCGAGCAGATCCGCAAGCGGCTGTCGCCCACCACGCGGACGACACTCAATGAAATCGGCAGCATTCTGCCGGGCGACCCGGCTGGGAAAGAGACGATTCCGGATCTCTATTGGAACGCCTCGGCGGCGCTCTATGCGTACGTATATCTGCAGGCGATGCGCATGGGAATCGACATTGTTGGAGAGTCGCAGCTTGTCGGGTACCCGTCGCAGTTCCCCACCGTAAGCATGCTGGATTGGCAGACGGGGGCGCCGAATGCGCGCTTCTGGGCGCTCAAGCTGATCCACGACCACTTCGCGCCTGGGGACAAACTGGTCGAGACACGCGGCGCGCCCCGCGACGTGCTGGCGCAGGCAATCCTCACTCCGCGGGGCCGAGCGCTGCTGGTAGTGAACAAGCACAACGCACAGAGCTCCCTCCGGCTGAGGGAGGCGTGGCAGGACGCGGAGCTCGCCGTGGTCGATTCGTCCGCACCGCCGCGCACGACGGCGTTAGCGGGGCAGGAGATCGATCTCGCGCCGTTCGCCGTCGTCGTGATTTACGGAAAGTGATACAGGAGGAGGCGCCCCGCGGCGCTCCCCCTTACCAGCCCAGCCGCAGACTGAATTGAGTAGTGCGCTGGTCGATGCCATCTCGACCGGTGTTGGCGATACCCAGGGCCTGCATAAAGGTGCTGCTGCTAATGCTGCTGGTCGGGTTGGCATGGTGAGGCGTATTCGCGGTATTGAACATTTCCACGCGAAACTTCAGTTGGAAACGTTCGGTAAGGGCGAAGTTACGGGATACCCCTCCATCGAGATCGACCAGCCCCGGTCCCCACACGTTGTCGGTGCCGCAGGTTCCGAACCGCCCGGAAGACGGAACGGCGAAAGTCGATTTGCTGTACCAGGTATAGATTTCGCGGAGTTCTTGGGGAGGAGCGATGCAGTCCGCGAATTGGGTAGATCCCGTTGCATTCAATGAGGTATTCGCGGCAGTCACGGTGAACGGAGTACCCGTGCGAACGGTGGATACCGCTTCGAGCTGCCATCCGCCCAACACTTTTCCTCCCATCCCAGTCCGCATCCAACGCTGGTTCTTCCCAAACGGAGTGTCGGCGGCCAGAGTCCATCCAAGCGTGTGGGTGGCAATGCTGGCTAAGTTGCCATAGTTCAATCCGAAATCGTACGGAATGGCCACTTGAGTCGAGTAACCCAGCGCTTTGGCAAAAGTATAGGTTCCGGTGAACAGAAAGTTTTGGGTAAACCGGTGGGTGATGCGCGCCTGCAGGGAATCGTATTTCGAGTTGCCTTCGGTGCCGATACCATCCGTTATCGCGGTGCGGCCCGCCAATATATTTAGCACTTGGCCCGCCGATCCCGTGCCTACCGAGCCCCAGTTCTCGTTCAGCACGATGATCGGATCGATAGACCGGCTCGCCACGTAGCCGGCCGACGCCGTCCAGGTTTTGAACCGCTGCTCCACCGTGAAATTCCACGATTCGACATAACCGCGAACATAGTTGTTATTGTCCACGGTCCAGGCGGCGGTGGTCGGGCCGATCGGCACGCTTCCGGAGCTATAGTTCGGCGCCACAACCGGAGGCAGTCCTTGACGCAGCGTGGTGGCCCAAGAGTAGGAGTTTGGCGCGGCAAGCGTCGAAGTGACGATATCGGGATAATTCTGACGGTCGCCCAACACTCCGCCAATATTGGTTGGATCGGTGCTGAGGCCATATCCCGTTCGAATCACGGTCGAGTTGGTAAGCCGGTACGCAATTCCAACCCTTGGCTCGAAACGGTGCGTGTCCTTGGTAATCCCGCAATTTTTCGGGTTCCCGCCAACTCCGCAAATGATCATCGTAGTGGCTTGAGGAGTCAAGTACTCCATGCCGCGATTGTTACGCGTTGGAAACGGATAATCCATGAACCGAACGCCGTAGGTTACGGTGAGCTTGTGCGAAACTTGCCATTGATCGCGCACGTACCCGCCGAAGATGTTGGTGAATTCGAAATAGTTCGGTGGAATCAGGGTTACTTTGCCCGCATTGCTCGGCAGCCCCAGGAGGAACGCCCCGAAGATGTTATAGTCGTTTCCAGACGGTCCACCGTTGAGATTTGTCGGTCCCAGGGAGAACTGGAAACCTCCCGATCCCGTGCAATACGTGCAAGCGGTGTTTTCCTCGAAATCTTCGGTTTGATGCTGCTGAACGTAGTCGACGCCGGCGCGGATGTTGTGCGTTCCCTTAATCCAGGTGACATTCCCCGCCCATTCCCGCTCCAGTTCGCGGAACGACTGCGGCTGAAAATTGTTGGCGGGTCCGAGAGTCGCCTCGGGGATATTGGATCCGGTGCCTCCGAAGTCGTCGATTTCGAGCGCGGGCAAGCCGCCCTCCCTGGTCTCCGAACTCTGCAGGCCGGGAATCCCCATCAGCGTCCAGCCGAGATTCTGGTTTAACTGCTCCTGCGACGAGTTCGCATTGTCGCGCGAGTACCCGAAGTAGGCATCCACGATCAGGTTCGGACCGAAGATATACGCGCCGGAAAGAGTTCCGCTGTAAATAAAGCCGCCGCCGGTTCCCACGGCCGTGTTGGATGGACTCATGCCCGGGCCTCCGAGCGCTCCGAACTGTTGGGGATTAAACCAAGTGAAGTGATCGAGCCCGAATCGGGCGAACATGCTCAGCTTATTCGTCGGAGTCCAGGTGAGCTTCGAATCCCACTGATTTTGGGTTTCTTCACTGTTCCCCGCGCTCAAGTAGTCTCGAGCCAGACCTGAACTCCCTGTCCCCGGCAGGTTTGGATTGGGCCAAGGGGCAAACGCAAGCAGAGCAGCGATGCCTGGATCGATCCGGTTTGTGGGAATGATGTTGCCGGGAAAAGGCGTTCTACCCGTCCCGTTCACGGCGCCGGTCGCGGGATCGTAAACGGCTATGGCCGAGGCCGACATGTTGCCGGTCTTCATGGCCGCGGTCGGAACTTCCGCATAAACCGGATTTTCCACGGGAACATAAGTGCCTTGGTAACTGGCAAAAAAGAACAGCTTATCTTTCTTGATTGGCCCTCCGACCGTGCCGCCGAATTGGTTATTGATGTATTTCGGCTTTGCCACGGTGCGGTTGCCGGCATAGGGGTAAGCCTGTAAATGCTGGTCCGTATGGTATTCGAACAGGGAGCCATGAATGGCGTTGGTGCCGGACTTGGTGGTCACGGTGGTGGCGGCGCCGCCCGCCAATCCCTGCTCCGCGTCGAACGAGTTCGTCACCACGTTGACGTTCTCAATCGCCTCCAGCGCCGGGCTGTACATGGGTTTATCGGGCGCATTGAAATTGCCCGAACTCGTTCCATCGATCTTCACGTCATTGGTCACGCTGCTGGCGCCGTTTACCGAATACCCAACCGAGCGGGACGGATTGGCTCCAAAAGATTGGCCGCTGGACGGCGTCGAGATGCCCGGGACCACCACGGCCACAATCATCTGGTAGTTGCGGCCTAAGGGTTCGGGCAGATTATTAAGACTCTGCGTCCCTAAATCGGCGCGCACGTCGGCGCGATCCGTCTGCAGGGCAGCGGCTTCGGCGGAGACCGTCATCGACTGATTGACCTGTCCGACGGTAAGCGTCACGTCGGCGCGCGCTATGGCATTGGCGTTGACCACGATCCCCTGTTGGGTGTAGGTTTGAAACCCTTGCGCCTTGACTGTGAGATTATATGTTCCGGGCGGCAGCGTCGCCAGAGTAAATCCACCCTGGGTATTGGTTGTTGCCGCGCGGGTAAAACCGGTGGCTGGATTCACCACCGTAATGGCAGCATTCGCTACCGAAGCCTGGCTGGGATCGACCACGTTTCCATCGATTGTCCCCTGCAACAACTGGGCTGCGCAGCGTTGGGGCGTCGACACTGTGATGACGGCCAAGATGCTCATCGTGAGGGCGGGCAACACAGAGCCACAACGCCAAGAATTCATCTTCATAGACTACCTCCCACAACTGATATGTCAGAGTCTATCACTATTTCCTGCGAAATCCGTGCAAAATGCACAGGCTTCGACTCGAAAATCTGGTATTGGCCGCACGGATTTTTCAGAGCGCCCTGCCCGTGCGGCCGGTCTGCGATGCACGATTCGGTAACCCATGTTTCCGTTATGGCCGGTCACGTACGATTCAGTACATGGCTCGTTATCGACCGCTTCCCGCCCAAAGCCGAAATGGGAACAAGCAGGAAGCGAGCGGGAAGACAGATCGCATCCGCGGGTGGAAAGATGCTCTGTCATGGAACCGTTCCTAGCGTCGCTCACAAGGTGGCATTTCTCGACCGGAGTCAAGGGGCGCCGGAAGACGAATTGTCATGCTACGGCAGCATTCCGTTTCAGAGAAGTGCTTTTGGTGATTACAAACTGTTCACAAACGTGTCTTTGGCTCGAAGGCGGACCACATAAGCAGCAAACTGTTTACAAACATCCTTGGGCCCGGTCCGGGCCCTTGAAAGTTTGCTGATTCCAACGCGTTAGGAGCACTCTGCCACGATGGGGATGCGCCGCCTGTGATATTGTAAAGCCGGAAGAGTTGTGAACATGGAGACATTTCTCTCCACCGTCCAGGAAGCTGAGAAGCGCGAGGCACTGAACCGGGTTCTTGCCAGCCCGGCTTTTCGACGCTCCGATCAGTTGAAGTCTCTCTTGCGATATATCTGCGAAATCGAGATCTCCGGCCACGGCGGCTCGTTGGACGAATATCGGGTTGCAGTGGAGGGTTTGGGGAGAGCCAAAGACTATTCGGCCGTCGGCGACGGAGCGGTGCGAAACCGCATCCATGCTCTGCGGCGGCGGTTGGAACAATATTACGAATCCGCCGACGAGCCCGTCCGGATTGTGCTCGCGAAAGGAACCTACTGTCCGGCCTTTGAGCGCAACCTCGTCAGGCCGGCGGAAAGCCCGGTTGGCGAACCGGCGCCGCGCCGGCCGGTTCCGGCGCGTCTCTGGCGGCAGCCCTTGACGCTGGGTGCGGCATGTGCCCTGTGCGCAGTCACCCTGGTGTTGGCTTCCGCCGTACTCCTGTATGTGGGGCACGACAGGGTACCCGTCATCGTTCGGGAAGCGTGGGGCTCTCTTCTCGACAGCGACGCATTTCCCCTGATTTGCATCGCGACCCAGCCCCAGTTGTCTCTCAGCCAACTGCCCTTTTCGAATCCAAATGAGCCGAACGTGGCCGTATCGGACCTGCGGAAGTACCTTGAAATTCTGGGAGTCCCTCCCGGCGACCCGAGGTACCTGAAACGCTCCCTTAATTCGCCGTTTTGGGGCGATGTAGCCGGAGCTCTCACCGTAGGCAACGTCCTCGCCCGAGCTGGGGTAACCCCGGAGATCCTGCCGGAATCGGCCGTGGAGATGCCGGCGCTCAATAAACGAAACGTTCTGATGTTCGGCCGGCCGTCTTATAGCAGAGCCATCGATTTTTACCTTCGCGACAAGCCCTTTCGCATTCCCGCTACCAATGAGGAGCAACCGCCTGCGATTCGGAACATGAACCCCAGACCGGGCGAGCCGGTCGAATTCAAACCGAGTGCGGCGGCGCCGCAGAGGGCCACGCCCAGTGCGGCATTCGGTCTGATCACCGTGATGATTGGCGGAGACGGCAAGTCGCGAATCGTGGTCTTCTCCGGAAGCTTAGCCGCTGGCGCCCAGGCGGCGGCCGAGTTCTTTTCGTCGCCAAAACACTTGCAGGAATTGCTGCGCCTATTCGAGCGCGAGCACATCTCAGGATTTCCCGCATCCTATCAGGTTGTCGTTCAAGCCACCATCTACGGCACTTCCGCCCTGGATGTTCACTACCTCACCCACCGCGTGATCTCCACCCGAAATTAAGTGCCGCGCTCGCGGTTGTCGACTGGATTGACAGCAGAGGCGCGCGGAGTTCGCGCCTCTACGTCTGAGGTTGGTTGGTGTGATTTTGAGGAAGGTGCCGGGCCACCGGCGCCGGAGGCGGCCTACCTCCGTTTGCCGCCATCCACTGAAAAGCATCGCCGATAATTGCCTCGATGGATAGATATAAAAGTACGGCCTTAGTACCACATCCCCGGTGTTCCGGTACTTATTACCCCGTCTGTTACTGGTAAATGCGGCGCCGGGGATGCAGAATCGAATCCACGGAGAGGAAAAATGAGTGCCAGAACAGAGCCCGCGTCGTCTCAAGAAGCGCTGCCCAAAATCATGAAGTTTTGCAAAGCATGTCAGATGGAGACAGCGCACCAAATCCGCCGCGGCGTCGGAGCCACCGCGACCATCTGCATCCCCTGTCTCTACCGCGCCTTGCGGTATGAGCTGGACCGGGATTAAGTTAGGCGGCCCCGGCAAGCGGTTATCCGACCCCGGGGGAACGCGAGGCAATCTGGAGCGTAATCGACGTCCTCCGGCTATCGGTCCCTGACGGTCGTGCCTCGGACTCGCCGATCTTGCGGAAGGGCAAAGCCCTAGTGGTACCGCCAGGAAGCGCATCCAGCTATAGTCATAACTAAGGTTAAGATCTTAGACGTAACGAAATGGCTATTCACACTCCCAGTAATTCTTCGCGATTATAGCCGATGTGTACACCAGCAGAGATTTACTGCGTCGTCACATTAAATGTTAAACCCGCGAAAGAATTTGGGCTCGCCGAAGCTCCGCCTTTGGTTGGCTGCGGCTGCGATCGCTCTGTGCATCCCATGGGCACTGAATAGATTCGCCCCTCGCACCCCAAAACGGGTTCTGACAATCGGGTACCAGAACACGCCGCCCCTGAATTATCCGGGGCCGGACGGCCTGCCCACGGGCGTCGCGGTGGACGTGATCCGCCGCGCCGCCGAGCGCAGAGGTATCCGCCTGAAGTGGGTCTACGATCCGCGCGGTTCCGAACAAGCCTTCCTCACACGCAGCGTGGAGCTCTGGCCCATCATGGTGGACCTCCCCGAACGGCACCGGGTCGCTCACCTCAGCACCCCCTGGGCGAAGCTGAGTCACGCGCTCGTATTCCGGCCGCCGGCCCGGATTTCACGTCCCGAGGATCTCGGCGCAACCAGGCTGGCCGTGGCCACAGAAAGCACTTCCGACACGCGGATTTCGCGATGGTATTTCCCCACTGCCACGGTCGTTCCGGTGGAGAGCGCGGAAGCGGTAGTCCCCGCCGTATGTTCCGGCGCCGCCGAGGCCGGCCTGATTACCTTAAGCTCTACGTTTCCCGGAAATGCCGTTCAGTGCAGCAACACAGCCTTGCAGTTTCTGCCCATCGAAGGAGCGAGCTTCTGGTACTGCATTGGCGCGCGGAAGGGCGACGCGGAAGCCAGCACCGCCGCCGATATGTTGAGCGACGAAATCAGCCGAATGTCCACCGACAATTCGCTGGCCATCATCGACCTTCGCTGGAACACGCGCATCAGTTTGGAAGCGGGAACGATCTTCGCCTATCAACGCGCCCGCAGTTACGAGGTCATGCTTCTCATCGGTCTTGTCGTCATCGTGCCGACGTTCCTGGCGACCCTGATATTGGCGCGGAAATTGCGCGCCGCCAAGAGATTCGCCGAGGCTGCCAGCATCGCCAAGAGCGAGTTCCTGGCGAACATGAGCCACGAAATCCGTACCCCGATGAACGGCGTCATCGGAATGAACGGGCTGTTGCTCGATACCGACCTCACCGCGGAGCAGCGCGAGTACGCCGAAACGGCGCGCCGCTCGGGCGAGGCCTTGCTCACGGTGATCAACGACATTCTCGATTTCTCCAAAGTCGAGGCCGGCCGGCTGCAGCTCGAGTCCCTGGTCTTCGACTTGAGACAGGTCATCGAGGAAGTCCACGAAATGCTGGCGACCAACGCGGAGGAGAAGAAACTGGATTTGGCGCTCGACTATCCCCGCGCCGTCCCGCGCCACTTTATCGGCGACTCCGGCCGCATCCGCCAGGTGGTCACCAACCTGGTCGGCAATGCCATCAAGTTCACCCCAGCGGGTTATGTTGCGGTGAAAGCGCGCTGCGATTGGCAGGAAGCCGGAAGGGCGCACATGCGGTTGGCCGTGACGGACACAGGAATGGGCATTCCCGAGGAAAAGATGCATCGCCTGTTCGAGCAGTTCAGCCAGGTGGACGGATCGACCACGCGGCAATACGGCGGCACCGGCCTGGGGCTGGCGATTTCCAAACGCCTGGTCAACTTGATGGGAGGCACCATCGGGGTCGAGAGCCGTAAAGGCGTCGGTTCCACCTTCTGGTTTACGCTGCCCCTCGCGCTGGACTCGCAGCCTCATGTTGCGGCCGCGCCGGCCGAAGAGCTGCGCGGAGTCCGTGTCCTCGTCGTGGACGATCACGAGATCAATCGCCGCGTGGTTCGCGAACAGATCGGCAGTTGGGGGATGCGCGACGGCTGCTTTGCCTCCGGCGAGGAAGCGCTCCGCGCCATGATGGCGGCTTGCGCGGAAGGCGATCCTTACCAGATCGCGATCGTCGATTACCAGATGCCCGGCATGGATGGCAGCGCGCTTACCGAGATCATCAAGGACACTTCTTCCACCCGCGATACCTTGGTCATCATGCTCACTTCCGTCAGCCAGACCGGCGCGGCTCGCCGTGCCGCGCGCTGCGACGCGTACCTGGTGAAGCCGGTGCGGCAGTCCCAACTCCTGCAGACGATTGCCACGGCCTGGGCCAACCGGCACGGGGCGCAAATCGAGGAGGTTGCGGTGCCGGTCCCCCACCGGGCGAGAGTCAAGCCCATCGCCGCCAAGTTGCCCTTGGGGCACACGGTTCGCATCCTGGTGGCGGAAGACACTCCCGTCAGTCAGCGCTTGGCCGTGCGCATGCTCGAGAAGCTGGGCCTGCGCGCCGATGTGGCGGGCAACGGCTGCGAGGTCCTCGATCTCGTGGCCATGCGGCCCTACGACGTGATTCTGATGGATTGTCAGATGCCCGAAATGGACGGTTACGAGGCTTCCCGGGCGATTCGAAAGCAGGAAGGAACAAGCCGCCACACGGTGATTATCGCTATGACCGCCGAGGCCATGGCCGGCGCCCGCGAGGAATGCCTCGCCGCCGGCATGGACGACTACATCTCGAAACCGGTCCGGATGGGGGACCTGTCCGAAATCTTGACCCGTTACCTCGCTGCCGGCCAGACGGCCGAACGCACGGAACCCAGTTCAGCGCTTTGATTGCGAAGCGTAAGGCGATCACCTCGGCCGATACGTCCAGGCGGTGACACTTTCTCACGGTCGCGGCTCGGAAAGCACTCCGACTATAACCGAGCCGCGACCCTGAGAAAGTGTGAAGAAATATAGCCACGGATAAACGCGGATGGACACAGATAAAGAAAGGGAAGAGGTTATCCGTGTTTATCCGTGTTCATCCGTGGCTCGAAATCAGTTTTTTCACAGCTCCTCCGGGAGTGGTGGCTGAATCTGTCACCCCAACCGCGAAACTGAATACTCAGGCCTCGCCGCCCGGTTTCTGCGGGTTGCGCGACCTGGCGATGGCCGGCAATTCCCGCGTTTCGGGCTGGTGCGCGTACATCTCGAGACCGCGTTTCAGCAGTTCGAAAGCGGCCTCGGGAGTATCGGCATACTCAAAAAGGTTGAGATCCCCGGCGGAAATCATCCCATGCCGGACGAGCGCATCGAAGTTGACGATTTCCTTCCAGTACGCCGAGCCGTAGAGGACGACGGTGATCTTCTTGGCCAGTTTCTGAGTCTGGGTCAGCGTCAGGATTTCCATCATTTCGTCGAGCGTGCCGAACCCGCCTGGGAAGACCACCAGGGCTTTCGACAGATAAGCGAACCAGAACTTGCGCATGAAGAAGTAGTGAAATTCAAAGCTCAGTTCCGGAGTGATGTAAGGATTGGGAAATTGTTCGAAGGGCAGGCCGATATTCAGTCCCACGGTCTTGCCGCCGGCTGCCGACGCGCCCCGATTGGCGGCCTCCATGATTCCCGGCCCGCCGCCGGAACACACCACAAAGCGGTGAGTGTTGTTAGTGAACTGCTCCGCCCACTCTGTCAGCAGGCGGGCCAGCGAACGGGCATCCTGGTAGTAGTTCGCCATCGGGCCGGTTTCGCGAATGCGCGCGGAGCCGAAGAAAACCACCGTGTCGCGGATCGATTCACGGCGGAAGTGCGCGAGCGGTTCGAGAAACTCCGACAGAATTCGGATCGCCCGCGCATCCGGAGTGTTCAGAAACGCCTCATTCAAGTAAGCGACCGGACGGCGGCTGCCATGCGGCGGCGTGAGTTGGCTCATTTTCTCTCCAATTGTTCGAGCCGCTTCTTCAGGTCGCGCAGGCTCTTGAGGATCTCCCGGAGCTTGGGAAAGGCGGTGATGGCGCGCAGCCACTCGTTGGCCGCGAAAGCCGGCGATCCGGAAATGCGCGCTCCCGGCGCCACGTCGCCGCCGATGCCGCTCTGGGCATACACCACCGCGCCTTCATGCACGGTAAGATGGCCGCTCGACCCTACCTGGCCGGCCAGCAGCACATTCCTTTCCAGCACCGTGCTCCCCGCCAGACCGGTCTGGGCGCAGATGATGTTGTCCTCTCCCACCACGCAGGCGTGACCTACCTGGACCAGGCTGTCTATTTTGGCGCCGCGACGAATGCGGGTTTCTCCCACAGTGGCGCGGTCCACCGAAGTCAGGCTCTGCACCTCGACGTCGTCTTCCAGTACCGTAACTCCCGACTGGACGATTTTGAAATGCGTGTCGTCGGCGCGTTTGGCGAAGCCAAATCCATCGCCACCCACCACCACTCCGTTCTGCAAGGTGACGCGATTGCCGATGCGGCAAAATTCCCGCACCGCGGCATGCGAATGCGCCAGGAAGTCGTCGCCGATTTCGGCGCCTTCGTAAATCGCTACGTGAGGGTGCAGTACGGCATTGCGGCCCAGCCGCACACGCTCACCCACCACCGCGAACGGTCCGATCGAACAACCCTCGCCCACAACGGCCGTCGGCGCCACATACGCCATCGGGTGAACTCCCTGAGGAGGATGCGGAGGACTGTAGAAAAATGAAAGAGAGCGCGCGAAGTCGAGATACGGATTGTCCGAGACAATACAGGTAATACCAGAACCTATTAGAACTTCAGATACAAGGATGGCTGATGCTCGAGTATGCTTCACTTTGTGCGCGTACTTGGGATTTGCTAAGAAGGTAAGCTCACCGGGCCCGGCATGTTCCATTCCGGCAACACCCGTGATTTCGATGGCGGCGTCGCCTTCCAGGCGGCATCCCAGACGGTCGGCAAGATCGCGAATTTTCATGAACGGTCCAAACAACATCCTACCAGCGCGACGGCGCGCCAATGGGCTCGCGCGCAAACGTGCGAACGCGAAAACGTTTCCGAAAATCGGGAGCAACATCCGGTCCGCATGTCAAGAACTGAATCCTCCCGATTATGTGTACGATGCAAAATCGTTGACAGGCGGATGAAGCCTCTGTTACTCTCCCCAACGTCACTCATGAAAGCCTTAGCCACTCACACCTCGAATATTCTCCTGGTAGACGACAACCGAAACGGCTTGATCGTCCGCAAACAACTGCTGGAAGAGCAGGGATATCACGTCGTGACCGCGCCCGATGGCGCGGAGGCTTTTGAACTGTTCCAGCCCACCGTGTTCGATGTAGTCATCACGGATTACCGCATGCCCCGCATGAACGGGATCGAACTGATCCGCCAGATCCGCAAGCTGGAGCCGGAGGCGCGGATCATTTTGCTCTCGGGAATGGTGGAACCGCTCGGCCTGACCGAGGAGAATACCGGCGCCGACGCCGTGATTGCCAAGACCTCTAACGAGCCGGCGCACCTGATGCGATGGGTGAAACGGCTGGTCAACCGCACGGCGGTGCGCAAACCCGCGCGCTCGCAGAAGCCGCTCCCGCAGGCACGCGCCGCGGCCGTCTAAGCCATAATGCGAAACCTGCGCTTGTGGGACAGGCCTCCTGGCCTGTCTACGCAGGACCAGCCGCGCGGCGCCCGGATGACAGGCCGGAAGGCCTGTCCCACTGCCTTGGCCGCCGCGTGGGCCGTTGTATGCGTCCTATGCATGGCGCCGGCCTTGCCCGCCCGCGCGCTGAACGGCCCAGCGAAAAAGGCGGAAAAACTCGCTCCCATAAAAGCTTCCGCCCAGGTGCGGCGCTGGATGCGCAACATGACCTTGCGCGACGAAGTGGCCCAGTTGGTACTGATCGCCTTCCACGGCGAATCTCCCAACTCGGCATCGCGCGAGTATCTCAAATTCCAGCGGCTGATCCGCGACGTCAAAGTCGGCGGCCTCATCCTGACCAACGTCTCCAACGGACACACCATCCAAAAGGCCGAGCCCTATGCGCTGGCCGCCTTCCTGAACCGCATCCAGCGCCTGGCCAAGGTGCCGCTCATCGTGGGCGGCGATTTCGAGCGCGGCGCCTCCATGCGCGTGGAAGGCACAACCGTGTTTCCCCATGCCATGGCCTTCGGCGCCGCCGGCGATCCCGAGCTGTCGCGGTTCGAGGGCGAAACGACCGCGCGGGAGGCGCGCGCCTTGGGCGTCGGTTGGATCTATTATCCGGTTGCCGACGTCAATAACAACCCCGACAACCCCATCATCAACATCCGCTCGTTCGGCGAGGACCCGGCCGCCGTAGCCGCCCAAGTGCGCGCCTTCATCGAGGGCGCCCATTCCGGCCGCCGCAACTACGTGCTGGTCACCGCCAAGCATTTTCCCGGCCACGGCGATACGGCCGTGGATTCGCACCTTAATCTGCCCACCGTCGCCGCCGGCCGCGCGCGCCTGGAGCGCGTGGAGTTGGTGCCGTTCCGCGCCGCCATCGAAGCCGGCGTGGATGCCGTGATGACGGCGCATCTCGCGGTCCCGGCGCTGGCGCCGCCCGACCTGCCGGCGACGCTTTCGCCGGCTATCCTGACCGGCCTGCTGCGCGACCAGCTCGGCTTCCGCGGCCTGGT
Organism: Bryobacteraceae bacterium; assembly: GCA_049511335.1. Lineage (GTDB taxonomy): Bacteria > Acidobacteriota > Terriglobia > Bryobacterales > Bryobacteraceae > JBEKYD01. Next base: position 43,782 of record JBEKYD010000015.1, read on the forward strand.
CATTACCGACGCGCTCGAGATGGGCGGCATCGCCAAGGGATTCACCACCGCCGAAGCCGCCGTGCGCGCTCTCGAAGCCGGCGCGGATACGCTCTTGATGCCGTCCGATCCGGAGGCCGCGATCCGCGCCGTGGCGGCAGCCGTCGAAAGCGGCCGTTTGACGCGCCAGCGCATTCGCCAGAGCGTGGTGAAGATTCTTGCCGCCAAACAAAACCTGGGGCTCGACCGGAAGCGTACGGTGGACCTGGAAGCGCTGGGCGACGTCCTCAATTCCCCCGAATCGGCCGAGCGCGCCCAGCAGATTGCCGAGCGCGCAGTCACCTTGGTGCGCAACCGCGACAACCTGGTGCCCCTCGCCGATCCCGCCACCACCTGCTTTGTGACCATGGCGGAAAACCGCTACGGTTCTGAAGGGCAGGCTTTCGCCGCGGAGGTGCGCAAACGCTCGCCGCGGGCGTCAATCGCGGCTTTCGACCCCTCCATGTCGCGCGCCGATGTGGACGCCTCCATGGATCGCCTCCGCTCGTGCCATACCTACGCCGTGGCCGCGTTTTCCGCCGGTGCCGCCTATCGAGGATCGGTGGGCATGGCGGGTGAGCTCCCCCATGCCATGGAGGCGCTCGCCGCTTCCGGCCGTCCGCTGATCTTGATCGCCATGGGGAATCCGTACCTGCTGCGCAATTTCCCCAACGTCGCCGCCTACCTGGCCACCTTCAGCACCGTGCCCCCCTCCGAGGTTGCCGCGGCGAAGGCGCTGTGGGGCGAAATCCCCGTGCGCGGCCATCTGCCCGTGACCATCCCCGGCTATGCCGCACTGGGAGAAGGCATCCAACTGGAAGCCAAATTCAATCGAGCCACGGATGACCACCGATAAGCGCGGCTAGGAATTACGCTCGTTGCTTGCCTTATCCGTGTTCATCCGTGTTCATCCGTGGCCATATCTCTTCTCGCGCTGTACTAACATCAAGGAATCAGGCAGATCGCCGTGGGCGCCTTCGTCAATTCGTTTTTCGAGGAACGGGTGGAACGTCTTTTTGATTTGGCCCAACTGGTGGAGAGAATCTTCTCTTCCGCCGGCCTGGAATACCGAATCGTTGGCGGCCTGGCGACCTATCTTTACGTGGAGCAGGTAGAACCGGATTCCGGCCGATTGACCAAAGACATCGATATCGCGGTGCGGCGCGAAGACCTCGAGAAAATCGCGCAGGCCGCCGAGCCGTTCGGTCTGGCGCATCGCCGTGCGGCGGGCGCCGATATGCTCGTCAGCGCTTCCGACCCTTCCCCCCGGCGAGCGGTTCACCTGGTTTTCGCCGGCGAGAAAGTCCGGCGCGAGTACGCCGAAGCGGTTCCCAACTTGGGGCCTCATGTCAGCCTCCGCGGCGTTCGATTGATCCCGCTGGCGGACCTGGTCCGCATGAAACTCACCAGCTTTCGCGCCAAGGACGAAGCGCATTTAAAGGACCTGGACGAAGCCGGGCTGATCACCGCGGAAATCGAAAGCGGGCTCTCCACGGTGCTGCGCGAGCGCCTCAAGAAAGCCCGCGAAAGAGAGTAGAGCGATCTCACCTCCCGTGCCTGGACGATCGCGCGGCAAGCCCTCCGGCCAGCATGGGAAAATAGAACCATGAGCGTTCGGATTCTGGCCGTTTTCGTTTTGGCCTCGCTGCCGGGGCTAAGCCAGACGCAAGCCCTGACCATCCAGAAGTTGGCCGAATTCCTGAAGTCGGAGGCCGATTTCATCCAAAAGAAGCAGGAGACCGACGCGCATGAGGCCGGCTACCTGGCCAAAATCAAACTCAAAGAGCGGCTCACCGACGCCATCCTCGAAGACCTCCAAGGCCAGATCGAGATCGGTCCGCGGACCATGGCCGCGCTCAAAGCCTTGCGCGACCGTTCCGAAAATCTCGCGACGGCGGGACGGCTCGAGCCTCCGCCCAAGCCGGCGCCGATTCCGCCGCCCTCCTCCGAAGAGCAGGCCGCCATCGTCAGCGAGGTGCGCGAATATGCCCTCAACTACAGCAGCTCGCTGCCCGACTTCATCTGCACCGAAGTCCAGCGCCGTTCCATTGCTCCGTTGCCCGGAACCAAAAATGGCGGCCCGCCCGGCAGCGACCCGCACTGGTACTTCCAGGACACGCTGCAGATTCGCCTCAGCTATTTCAACCAGAGAGAGCAATACCTGGTAGTGCTGGCCAACAATGCGATCATGAACAAGGATTATTCCAAGGTGGGCGGCAGCAAGTCGTTCGGCGAATTCGGCAGCATGCTGAAAGAAATCTTCGAACCCTCCACCGAAACTTTTTTCGAATGGGACCACTGGGGCACGCTGCGCGGCAAGCGGGTGATGGCGTTTCGCTACCAGGTGCGGCAAGACCGGTCGAAGTTCGAGATCTCTTCGGAGGGAAGCGACCTTCACGTCATCGCGGCCTATCACGGCCTGGTGGAAGTCGATCCGCGCAGCCACGTCATTCTGCGCGTCACCACCGAAGCCGATTCTCTGCCCGCGGGCTTCCCCGTGCGGAAAGCGGCCGACGTGCTCGATTACGATTACACCGAGCTATCCGGCCGCCAGTTTCTGCTGCCGCTCAAAGCCCAGATCCTCATGACCGCCAGCGACAGCCTGCAGCGCCTCGACGAAGAATTCCGCATCTATCGCAAGTACTCCGCCGATTCCGACATCACCTTCGATACCCAACCCATCGCCCCCCTCTCCGACGACAAGACCAAGGAAAGCAAAGACCCCGGCACAACGCCGGGAAGGAAGCAATAGCAGAATTTCTTGTCCTACAAAAAACCCGCCCCCTGTAGTGGAAACACCCCGCCGCGGGTCTTAGTCATGGAGGTCTGCCCATCGTGCGTCCTGGTTTTCGGGTTATCGTTGCTATGTTAAGCGGCTGGATTTGCTTCGGCCAGCCGCTCTCCATCGGTGTCACCGGCGGAGAGCGGCTCACCGACGACCTTTCCGGCGCTACACCCGAATCCAGACGTTACGTCGTCGGCCCCACGATTGAGTTGGAACTCCCCTGGCGCTTTGCCGTCGAGGCGGATGCGCTCTATCGTCGCAACGGCTACCAGATCGCATACGGCAACTTCGCCTACTCCGTCGTCGAGAGCGAGCGCGCCAATTCCTGGGAGTTCCCCATGTTGCTCCAGTACCGGCTCCCGCTGCCCAAAGTCAAACCTTTCGTCGAGGTGGGGGTGGCGCCGCGCACCATCTCCGGCGCCATCGCGGAATCGGGTTTCAGCGTGAACATCATGACCGGCCAGCGGACGCCCCTCAGCGACACGCAAAGCACCAACTGGAGCGCCAGCGTGGGAGTGGTCGTGGGCGGCGGCGTTCGCTTCGGCCTGGGCCGCCTACGGTTCTCGCCCGAGGTTCGTTACACCCATTGGACCAGCACCCCCATCAACGGCTACTTCAGCGACGGGCCATCCTACTACTCCACTCAGGAACAGGTGGACGTGTTGATCGGGATCGGTTGGAAGATCCATTAGGGTAGCCCCACCGAGCCGCGACCAAAGGGAGCGGTTGCCGACATCAGTCGATTACAGTTACAGATGGCCGGAATCTGTGGGGCAGGTTGGTAACCTGCAGCGGGTTGGCAACCCGCTTTCGGCAGTTGCTCACCAGCCCGCGAAACGCCGATTGACAATCGGCGGCAGGATGCCATCCTGCCCCACAAGCGCCGCTTTCGGTCACTCCATTTTACGCTCCTGCTTAGGCTGCAATCCATGTCCATCCGTGGCCACATTCTGCCCCCTTCCCGCTTAATGCCGATAAAATGACCGTGTGGCCGCCGGCACGCCAAAGACGCAATCCCGCATAAGCCGCGTCCCGCCATCTCCGCGGCCGGAGCAAGGCGGCGAATGAGCGGCACGCCCGCGGCCCTCGCAGCGCAGCCTCCCGAGTGGGTCCCTTCCGCGAATCCTTGGTGGATCGCCGTTTCGGTCATGCTCGCCACCTTCATGGTGGTGCTCGATTCCTCGGTCGCTACCGTGGCCTTGCCCCACATCGCCGGCAACCTTTCCGCTTCCACCGACGAAGCCACCTGGGTTCTGACCAGCTATCTGGTTTCCAATGCCATCATGCTCCCCGCCACCGGCTGGATCAGCCGCCGCATCGGCCGCAAGCGCCTGCTCATGGCGTCGATTGTCGTCTTTACCGCCGCCTCGGTCCTCTGCGGAATGTCCATCAGCCTGCCCATGCTGATCGTCGCCCGCGTTCTGCAAGGCGTCGGCGGCGGCGGCATGCAACCGCTGGCTCAGTCCATCCTCCTCGAAAGCTTCCCGCCCCGCCAGCACGGCACCGCCATGGCTGCTTACGGCATCGGCATCGTGGTCGCTCCCGTGATCGGCCCAACCTTGGGCGGATGGATCACCGATAGCTACTCCTGGCGCTGGATCTTTTACATCAATGTGCCCGTCGGCGTCCTGGCTCTGTTCATGGCCAACACCTTTATCGAAGACCCTCCCTACATCAAGCGGGCGTTTCGGGGCGCCATCGATTATCTCGGCTTTGGCTTGATGGCCGTCTGGCTCGGCAGCTTGCAGCTCGTGCTCGATAAAGGCCAGGAGGCGGATTGGTTCGCCGCTATCTGGATTCGCTGGCTGACGGCGGTCTCGGCCCTCGCCCTGGTGGCCTTCGTGCTTCGCGAATTCACCGACCGCGAGCCCATCGTACAGTTGCGCGTGCTCGCCCACCGCAACTTCGGTGTCGGAACCCTCATCACCGGCCTTTACGGCGTGGTTCTCTACAGCGTCACCGCCACCCTCCCCTTGTTCCTCCAAACCCTGATGGGCTACCCCGCCATGGATAGCGGCCTGGCCGTCAGCCCGCGCGGCCTCGGTTCCATGCTTGCCATGCTGGTGGTTGGGACGCTCGTGAATTACATCGACGAGCGCCTGCTGCTCGTGTGCGGTTTCAGCATCCTCGGCCTTTCGACGTTTATGCTGAGCCGCATCAACCTCGATATCTCGATGTTTACGGTTGCGCTGCCCAACTTCATCAACGGCTTCGCCGGCGGCTTTATCTTCGTTCCCCTCACCACCATGGCCATGGGCAGGCTGCGCAAAGACGAAATCGGCAATGCCGCCGGCATCTATAATCTGGTGCGCAACATCGGCGGCAGCATCGGCATCGCCAGCGTCACCACCCTGCTGGTGCGCAACGCCCAGGTCCATCAGAACTATTTGGTGGCCAACATCGCCACCCTGAATCCCACCGCCGCCGCCTTGCTGAAGGGATTGGAAACCCAGCTCCGCCTCACCGGCTTAGATGCCTACACCGCTCACCGAACCGCCTTGGCGGAAATCTACGGAATGGTGCAGCAGCAGGCATCTCTACTGGCCTACGTAGACGACTTCCGCCTGCTCGGCTTCCTGTCGCTCCTGTGCATCCCCATCGCGCTATGCTTCCGCGGAGTGCCCAAGCACCCCCAAACCCCTAACCCCAGTGCCACTGACTGATGGCCGGAGCCGGTGGGGCAGACCATCGTTTTGTGTGGTCTGCCATGCACTCGACTGGTCTCGTGGAGCAGGCGTTTTCGCCTGCAAGCGGCCCCACTCCTCCCCCCACTTACCGCTTCGGATACGTCTTCTCGAACCTGTTGCGGCTGTTATACACCGTGAACGCCCCGTCCTTCTGGGCATTCACTCGAATCCACTTGCCTTCGCACTCCGCATCCACGTTGGCGATGAAGCTATCCGGCGAGTTGTGCTGCTTATCGCTATCGATGGCGTAGTGAATCTGCCAGAAGTCGATCAGGCCGCGGCTATCGCGCACGGTCTGCCAGACCTCGGGGTTCCCGCCCTTGTGCGGTCCGTTGTTCATGATCGCCACGCGCGGAGCGATCGCGTGCACGAACGGCAGCGAGTTCGAAGGGTTGGTGCCGTGATGCGAAACCAGGAATAAGTCCACCGGGCCGATCAGGTTATTAGGGCAAACCAGGTCGTATTCGTGGTCCTTGGTCAGGTCGCCCATGTCGAGCATCCGGAAATCGCCGTAGGAGATCAGCATGCCGATCGAACGGCCGTTTTCGGTGGCGTCGGCGGCCGGCCGCGCAAACCCCTGGCACTCCGCCGTAGCTTGCCCCGCGCCCGCCAGCGCCGAGTGAATCGCGTCGCCATTGGCCGCCAGCACCTTCACCTCCAGGCCTTTCACCGGAATCGTATCGCCCGGCTTCACCGTGATCCGTTCGCCTTTCCGCGCGGCATCCAGATATTCGTGAAACAGAATCTCGGGGTTCTTGCCGGTTTCCGACTGCGGACCGTGGTCCACAAAATGAATGATCGGCAGCACCTGCGAAATCTGAAACACCCCGCCCACATGATCGGCATGATAGTGGGTCACCACCAGGTAATCGATTTTCTTGACCCCGGCAGCCTTGGCCGCGGCCGCGATACGAACCGAATCGCGGTGGTTGTTGTCCGGCCAGCCGGTGTCCACCAGCATCGAATCGCCGCCCGGGCCCACGAACAGCGTCGCCTGCCCACCCTCCACGTCAATCGAATAAATCTCCAGTTTGCCGGCCGCCGCCAGCGTCATCGCCCCGGCCAGCAAAATCAACCCAATTTTGACCGCTCTCATCGACCGAATCGTAACACGGTCGCCGCGGGGCGAGGAAAGCCTGTAGGCGAAGCCGCCTGGACCTACTAATGCGATTGGGTGCCTCCGCCGATAAAAAAGGACAGCGCCATGCAAATGCGCGTCGCTTGATTTGCTCCAAAAAACCGAGAATGTGTGGCAATATTCTACGGAATTATGCTACATAAGAGTATTACAGACCTGAAAGGCTGAATGTCTAATCACGATCTTCCACAACGCACGGTGTTTCGCATGATGGCTTCGGCGGCGTTCCTCGCGCTGGTTTCCGCACCTGCATACGCGCAGTTCCAACTCAAAACCGAAGACGCCAGCGTCAGGTTCGGTTTTCTGGGCCAATTCTGGGCCGATTGGACCCAGGACGCCACCGCGGCTTCCGCCGGCCCGCAAGGCTATGCCCAGAACTTCTACCTGTTGCGGGCGCGATTAATGTTTGGCGGCACCATCGGCGACAAGATCACCTACTTCTTCCAGACTGACGATCCGAAGCTCGGCTTGTCTCCTGCCGGCTCAACCGCTACCAAGACCCTCACCACCGGCAATACGACCTCGCCCGGCTTCATCATTCAAGACGCCTGGGTGCAATACCGGGTCAGCAATCAACTGCAACTCGCCGGCGGCGAAATGTTCGTCCCCAATTCCCGCCTGGGCCTGCTAAACCCGTGGACCTTCTACACCGTGAACCTCAGCTCCCTCGCCACCGTCGCCAATAGCGCCCTGACCGAATCGGGCCTCCGCGACGTAGGATTTCAGGCCCGCGGCTACTTCTTCCACGACCACTTCCAATACCGCGGCGGCGTCTTCGACGGCGAACGCGACGCCAACGGCCGCAACGCCCCGCGCCCGGCTCTCTACCTGCAATACGATTTCTTCGCGCCCGAAAAAGAGTACACCTACACCAGCACCGCCCTGGGCAAGACTAAGATTCTGGCCATCGACGTAGGCGGCGACAAGCAAGGCAGCTATCGCTCCGAGACCGCCAACCTATCCAACGACACGCCCGTCCGCGGCGGCGACGAGATCGGTTTCGAGTTCAGCTACTTTCATTGGGACGGCCGCGATAAGTTCACCGCCATCCCCGACCAAAATGATTACTCCTTAGAAGGGGACTACTATTTTCACAAAGCCAAGCTGCAGCCCTTCGCCAAGCTCGAAGCCCAGGATTTTGTAGCAGCCGCCAACGCCGCCAAAGACATCCACCGCTGGGGCACCGGCGTCAACTATTACATCCACGGTCAAAACCTCAAGTGCACGCTGCAGTATACAAGAGCCCTGCCGCAAAACGGTTCCCCCATCCGCCCAAGCAACGAGTTCACCATGCAACTGCAAGTGTTCTACTACTAGGCACCCAAAGCTGTGGGGCAGACCATCGTTCTTGGTGGTCTGCCATCCACTTCACTCAGCTCCTTTGTGCGCAGGCGTTTTCGGCCTGCAATCCGCCGCCCCTCAGTCACCCCGCCTCGCGTAGCGCGCGAACGTCAGCCCCTCGCCTCACACCCATCGTCCGCGACCTCGCACGACAGCCCCGGTCAGAGCCGCGACTGTCAAGGAGCGGTTGCCCGCCGATACGTCACTGAATTTCCGGCTCTGCGCAGGAATCCGACAACCTGCCCGAAAGGCCAGCTTTCTCAGAGGGGTGGCCGTTGGCTAGCCTCGATTTCCACGGTACTGCCTTGACCTAACATTTCGCTGGTTTCACGGCTCTAGGCGAAGCGGATCAGGAGCTGTTTGTTGCCGAACCACGGCATTTTCGTGGGCCTGTCCGCC
>JBEKYD010000016.1:0-57434 GCA_049511335.1 Bryobacteraceae bacterium
GATTCTCTCGGTGGGCATCGAACCCGTCAATAGCCCTGTCATTACGAAGAAACTTGCCGGACAACCGCTGCGGCCGGGTCCGCACAAGATTCAGGGGTTGGGGGCCGGTTTCATCCCCGACACGCTGGACCTCTCGCAGGTGGATCGCGTGGAGCTGATCGGCAATGAGGAGTCCATCGAGATGGCGCGGCGCCTGGGCAAAGAAGAAGGGATTCTGGCGGGCATCTCGTGCGGCGCGGCGGCAGCCGTGGCCGTTCGCCTGGCGCGCACGCCGGAGTTTGAAGGCAAGACCATCGTTACGATTCTTCCCGACGCCGCCGAGCGCTACCTCACAAGTGTGCTCTTCGAGGGGATGTTCGACGAATGAGGTCTTAGATGCGGGCGCGTTTTTGGGTGATAGGGGTGAGCGCGCCCGCTGTCGTAACGGGGATTTGATTAGTAGACGCCTCCTACTACGCCCGATGTTACAAGAAGACCTGCTTTTCTCGATTTCCGAAAGAGCTATGCCGGCTTAGCTCCTTAGAGCTATCGAGTGGCGGAGCTACAATTGTGACAGGCATGCCCCTGCGCTCCCGGTCGTTCCACAGGTCTCGTTCCGCGTTGTGGAATGCGGCTTTGGGGATCTGCGCAGTCCTCTCTCTTGGCTCGGCTCAAGAAACCAAGCCGGCCGAAAACCAGGCCGTTTCCACTCCTGAAGCGTCTCCACCCATGGAGAACAAGGGCCAACCGATGACGCTTGCCTTCCGCTGCACCGCGGAAGATATTCGCTGGGCGGGACTCAGTTGTTCGGAAGAGGATCCCTGTCCCATATTCTTGGAGCTTTCGTCCGCCGACTCCGTGGGAACCCGCTTGATCGTTACCGGAAATATCCATGCGGAAGCGGAAACTCTCTATTCGGTTTTGCTCGGAAGTGACGACGGCGGCATTACCTGGACCGAGGCTTACGAAAGAATCCGCGGCGCGGGCCTGGACCGTATCGAGCGGCTCGACGCTTCCACGGTTTGGATTTCGGGACAGGACCTGTTCCCGATTCCACAAAATCCGTTTCTGCTGGCCAGCTCCGATGGCGGCAAGAGCTGGGACCGGAAACCAGTCCTCAACGAAGCGGCCGAGAACCGCTTTGGCAGTGTGCAGCAATTCCACTTTACTGACAAGAACGAGGGCGAGCTGATCGTCGACCGGGGCACAGGCAGCGGCGGAGACGCCACTTTCGCTCTTTTCGAAACGCACGATGGCGGAGAAAGCTGGCAACCGAAACAGGAAAGCAACAAGCCACTGCGCCTAAAGCAAGCGGCTCCGGCCGGAGATTTCCGCGTCCGCGTGGAGGGCGCCTCTCACGCTTACCAGATCGAACGCCGCCAAGGGGAGAAGTGGACCCGCATCGCCTCGTTTTCGGTCAAACTCGAAGCGTGCAAACCGCCTTCCGCGGAAATAGGCGGGCGCTGAAAAGCGTTCAGCTCTCAGCCCGGCGTGGCTCATCGCTGATCGCTGGCAGCTTTCACTCAATCGCCTGCCGCGCTGTCGGGCTTGGGGCCATATCCCCACCCCATCTCGCTCAGCGCGGCCGCGACCTTGCTCCAGTTGCTGCGAATTAAAGATAGCGCCAGCATCAACAGAATCAGGCACACCGCCGCAATCACGGTCTCGCTGACCGTGAGACTGCCTTTGAGGAACCAGAACCAGCGGCCATATACCACCTCGATGTGCACCCAGTAGACCAACAGCGAAGTGGTGCCGAACTGACGAACCCAACTCCAGCCGTCTTTGGCGCCGTAGCGGGTCCAAACAAAGGCGGCGGCGATGAGGATGAGCATAACGCCGAGCTTGGTCAGAATCTGAGCGGGGCTGTTGAGCCAATAGTCGGACTTGGCATAGACGGAATACGGCAGGCCGGCGGTGTACTGGCAGGCCAAGATCAACGTGCCTCCCGCGAGAGCGCCCCACTGCATGACGCGTTCGGTGGCATCGGGCGGGATGATGCGGATCAGGCTGCCGGCGCTCATGCCGAAGGCCACGTACGCGCCCCACGGAAAAAGAGCAAAGCGCTGCAGATCGGGCACAATGTAGTTCCGTACCGGCCACGGCATTCCGGACGCTCCCCACTGCGATACCAGCGGCGCAGCCAGCGCGATTCCCAGGCCCAGGGCGGCGCACAGCCGTACGCGCTCCTGGGTGCGGAACAACGCCATCACGGAAAACAGGGCAATGGCAAACCCCATGGCGTTCAGAATGTCGACCTTGAATAGGTCGGTCCACGGAGCGGGGAACCCCAAAATCCACATCTGCAGGCGAAACGCGAATGCCAGAGCGAACAGGTAGCCCGAACGGCGGAATGCGGTGAAGACGCGCTCCACCGGCGAAAGCCCCTTGCGCGCGGAACTATCCATCAAGAACGCCAGCGTCACACCCGTAAGGAACAGGAAAATGGCCGGAGGCATGCCGCCTAAAAACTGCGAAAAGATGAACGCGCCGCCAGGGTGCAATTCCGGTTTCAGAAACGAATCGAAGGCATGGCCCTGCAGCATGATAATCGCGCCAAGTCCACGGACCCAGTCGAGATACTGCAAGCGAATTGCGCTGGTGCGAGGTTTCATGGCGGAGTCTAGGGCACTGTCGGGTAGGTCTTGGCTGCGTCCCTGGGCACAGTCAGCTTCACTGCCGAGTCCGGCAAATTGGGATCGAGGCTGAGGTTGGCATACGTGGCAAGGATGTAATCGCCGCCCTGTTCGTGCAATTTTTGCTGCACCGCGAGTCCCGCATCCGGACCGTTCTCGGCTATCCAGATCTCGATAAGCTGGAACAATTTGGCAACGTCCGGCGATTTCGGAGTCAGCTCCAGGCGAACGATTTTCTGGCTGCCCACGGTTTCCTCGCCACCCAGCTTTACCGCGTATCCGCTCTGTACATCGTCGGAGCTGCTTCCGAAGCCGATCAAAAGAAATTGCTGCACCAGGTGATTCTTCTTGCTTAATTCGTAGATTTGCACGCTATTCGACGCCGGAATATAGATTTCCGCCTGGCGGTCCTTAAAATGAAACAACTTTTGGTCCGGTGTTTTGAAGTGTTCTAACAATTCCATGGAGTGCGGCTTGGCGCGCCGCACCGCAAGGGTGCCGGTTTCGGTGTCGTCGCTGTTTATGACGGCGGTATGGGAGACCTGGGTTACATCGGCGGTCATCCCTTTAAACGTCCGGGCCGCCTCGTCCATCTTCATAAACGCGGAATGGAGCAAATCGACTGCCGAAATGGCGGTGAGCGCGGCGAAAAACGTGACGCAAAGCACCAGAATGGTTGGAAACCGAAACATGATTGTTCAAAAAAAACTGGATCACGGCCGCGCGAAAGCCATGTATCCTTCCAGTTCGCCTTCCGCGTTCAGGATCGGTTCTACGCGAACGATGGTCACATGGTGGCCGCCGGACCGCCTTTCGAGCAGCTCAGTCAGCCGGGCAATCTGCCGTTCCCGCGGCACGCCGGAAAGCAGCGCGCTATCGATAAAAAAAGACGACCCGCCATTTCCGGAGGGCAGCATGGCGATATTGCTGGGCTTCGGCTGATCGCGAAACCAGGCGCGCGGCGTGAGGAAGATGAATGCGACGATAATCCCCACCATGACGTCATATTGCCAACTGGCGCGGGGAAAATCCCACAGGATGAAGCGCTTGAACATCGGGCAACTCTATTTTATCAGGCTGGCGCGCTGCCGGGCGACGCCGGATGGGGCGGTATTGCGACGCGTTCTTTACAAAGCCTTACAAAACCACGGCCGGGTGATAGAGATTCGGCAGCACGGCTTCGCCGATGGCGACCAATTCGCCGTGGCGAGTCACGGCCTTCACATAGCGCGAGGCCCCGGACGAACGAAACGGCGAGGCCGGAAAGTTACGCCCATGCCGGATTTGCGCAGCCACTGAATCGTCCACATAAACGCTGGGAAAGCCGGGCAGAAGCTGGCCCGCCGGCACTAATGCGTCCACTAGGCGCTCGTCGGCGGCCAGGGACTCCAGTTGCGCGATGGTGCGCGCCTGTTCGATTCCGAACTCCCCGCTCGAGAGGCGCCGCAATTGTTCGACATGCGCGCCGCAGCCCATCGCCTGGCCCAGTTCGTGGACGATCGAGCGGATGTAAGTGCCGCCCGAACAATGCGCGCGCAGCCTCACGCGGGGCCCTTCGATTTCGAGCACCGTCAGCTCGTAAACGTGTACTGGCACGGGCTCGAGCTCCACTGCGACGGACTGCCTGGCGAGCTCGTAGGCGCGCCTGCCGCTCACCTTCTTGGCGGAAACCGGCGGTGGCGTCTGGTTAAACTCGCCGCGAAACCTCTCGAGTTGCGCCTCCAGGCCGGACGCATCGATGCTGGGCTCGGTTTGTGAGCTGGTGGGCGCTCCGGTGCGATCGTAGCTATCCGTGGACCATCCGAAGCGCGCCACGCCTTCATAAACCTTATCGCTGCGCGTATAGAACTGCGCGAGTCGCGTCGCGCGTCCGACAACCAGCGGCAGCACGCCCGTCGCGATCGGATCGAGAGTTCCCAGGTGCCCGATTCTCTTGGTCTTGACGATGCGCCGCGCCTTGGCGACTACGTCGTGAGAGGTCCATCCCTCGGGTTTATCGACTACGATGACTCCGTCCATGATCGGTTTAGGCCAGCGGCGGAACGAGCGCGCCGCTCCTTCACTATGCTAACTGACCGCGGCGGGACGGGCCTCCTGGAGTCTTCTACCTGGTTAAAGTGCAGGCCGAAGGCCTACTCCACCAATTTCCTGAACTGTGGAGTAGGCCTTTTGGCCTGCGCTTTCGCTTTGCAAATATACCCGAGCGTAAAACTCTGCTCGCGATCCAAAAAGTCTAGAAACGGCAGCACCAGCGCCGGCGGGATCAGCAGTAAAGCGGCCGGAACAAAGCCCACCCAGCGCAGACCGCCGGTGAAGAATTGCAGCCCGTTGAGCAGGCGCCGCGCCAGCAGCCGGAAATAGCCCCCGGCGGGCTCGATCGCGACGACTTCAAAACCCGCCGTTTCGAGCAAGTAAGCCAACCCGTGGCGCGTGTAGCGGAAATAATCGTGCGGCGCCTGGTGCACTTCCCAATCCTGCGGAGCGGCAATAAGCAGGCTCGCGCCCGGCTGGAGCGCGCACGCGATTTCCCGCAGGGCGCGCCCCGGCTCGGGCAGGTGCTCGATGGTGACGATGTGCAGAGCAGCGTCGAATAGGCCCGGCCGGAACGGCAGCGCGGTGAGATCGGCCACTACATCCAGCCGGCTGTAATCCCAGGTCGCGTCGCCGACGGCTAGGTCCACGCCAACGTAGCGCTGGCGCGCGAATCTTGCCGCATATTGACCCTCGCCCGCGCCGGCGTCGAGCACGCGCGCGTGGTCGGGCAAGTTGGCGGCAAAGTTCGCCACCGATTCTTCGATGAGCGCTTCGAAATAAAGCACGTGGCGGCGCAGCCATTTGGGCAGGCGGTACGCCAGGCTGGTGTAACTCACGGTTTTCGCGCCTCGATCATCACGGTCGAGCCGGCGCCGCACGCCGCTTCGGCGATGGCAAACGGCAGGCAGGCGGCCACCAGGCCGAAGTAGAGCAAATCCTTGGCCACGCGCATGCCGCCGGTTTCGCGCACGCCCCGGACGCGGCGCGCCATCGGGTCGAGCCCCGGCGCAATGCTGCTGGCCAGGCCGGCGGGATTGTCGCGCAGCGAAAAGAACTTGCGCCGAACCACCCTGAACCCGCAGGACTCGACCAGCCGCAGGATATCCCGGGCGCGGAAATCCACCAGGTGCCGGGGCACATCCACGCCATTCCAGCGTTTCCCCAGCAGCCGGAACTGCCAGCAGGCGCTATTGGGAACCTGCACCACCAGCCGCCCATCCGCTTCCAGCAGCTCGCGCGCGGCGGCCAGATAAGCACGCGGATCGTAAACGTGCTCCAGCACGTGGAACATGGTCACGCAGCCGAAATGGCCGGCGCGCAGCGGGACTTGCTCCAGCAGCCCGCAAACCGAAGGCACTTGCTGGCGCCGCCACGCAATCGCCGCCGCATCGGCCGAATTATCGAGCGCCGCCACGCGAAAACCCCGCTGCCGCATCAGGCCCAGAAACAACCCGCCGCCCGCGCCGACATCGAGCAGCGGACCGCGAGCGCCGCTCCCGGCCATCGCCCGCGAAACGAAATTCACATGGTCGCGCAGCACCGTGCGCCGGTAGAGCTCCTCCAGGCGGCTGGCCGCGGTCTGGTCGGGCGCGAACCAATAGTTGCTCGGGTAATATCGTCCCAGATGCGCGGGCGCGGGCTGCGGATCGAGCCGCATCAGGCCGCAGCCGCTGCAGCGCACCACGGCAAATTCTTCGTCCGTAGTCCGGTAGAGCCGGTCGGATGCGCGAAACAATTCCGAAGCATCGCGCGAGCCGCACAGAAGACAGGCGCTCATGCTACTTCCTTCAATGGCAGGCGGTGCGCCCACAGCAAGCGGCGCAATTCGGCCGGAGTGAGCCGCCGGATGCGGCGGATGGCGGCGCGCTTTCGCAACATGCGCGGTACCAGGCGCAAGGCCGCCAGGTCGCCGCGCACCACGGCGCAAGCCATGGTCCACTTGCCGCGCCAGCCGGGAAACTGCGCCGTGTCGCCCGTTCCACGGTGAGCCGCCAGCAGACCGGCCGTCAGCCGCGCCAGCGAAAACACCGGGTTGAGCCACAGCAGGCTCCAGGGAAACAGCTTCACCGCCAGCAGCACGCGGTTTCGCTCGATCAGCTCCAGGCGCCAGGCCGAATCCTTGCCCAGCGTCGCGCCGCGGTGGTGCCGCACCACCGCCTCAGGCGTATAAAGGCACCTCCAGCCGGCGATGCGCGCGCGCAGCCCCAACTCGGCGTCATCCCCGTAGGCAAAGAAATCCTCGTCTAAGCCGCCGATCCCATCTAGCATTTTCTTGCGATAGATGGCGGCGCAGCCGTCGGGCCACAGCACCTCTTCTTCCCGGTCGAACTGACCGCGGTCCAGCGCGCCCGTGCCGCGTCCCCGGTTCTGCCCGTCGGGAAAAATGAGGTGCCCGGCTTTGTCAATGCGCCGCGGATCCTCCCACATCAGAATCTTGCTGGCCGCCATGCCGATGTTGTCGCGCTTGGAACAAGCGCGCACCAGCGCCGCCAGCCATCCCGGCGCCGCTTCGGCATCGTTATTCAGAAGAGCGATAAATTCGCCGCGAGCCGCCGCCATGCCTTGGTTGTTGGCGGCGCAGTAGCCGCGGTTTTCCGCGTTGCGGATCACGCGCGCCCCGAATTCGGTTTCCGCCAGTTCCGCCGACCCGTCGGTCGATCCGTTGTCCACCACGATGGTCTCGAAGTCCACGCCGATCTGGTCGGCGAGCGACCGCAAGCAAGCGCGTAGCAGCTCTCGGCGGTTCCAGTTCACAATGATGACCGAGATCAACAGACTATGCTATCAGCCGCAGCGGCGCGCCGCGCATTATGCTGGGAACGCACCCTGCCTTGAGATAATGGAGCGAGGGACCCGCCATGACGATCGCGCTGGAACTGCCGGAAGACATCGCACTGGGACTCGGATCCAGGTGGAAGGATCTGCCTCGCGCGGCGCTGGAACGCCTGGCACTCGAAGCATACCGGTCCCAGGCGCCGACAGCGGCCCAGCTTCGCCGGCTGCTTGGTTTCGAAACGCGAATGCAGGTGGACGCCTTTCTGAAGGAGCACGAAGTCTACGACTTCACGGCGGCGGATTTCGACCAGGATCGGGAAACGCTCCGCCAAATCCGAGCGAGAGAAGCCCAGCCTTGAGCCGGCTCTCGGGCGTCGCCAATCCACCACCTCGTTCTGATCGGGTTTTCGCCAATTCCGGATAACGGCCCGGCAAGAAGCTTGCTACAAAAAGAAACGGCCCGGCTTTTCGGCCGGGTCGTCGGTCCAACGATGCTATCGTTGGAGCTGTTCATCTGTGAGTTTAGGTCGCTTTGGACAATAAGTCAAGATCTCGGGTCACTGCTTACATCGACGGTTTCAACCTCTACTTCGGCCTGAAATCGAAGCGTTGGGAACGGTTCTTATGGCTTAACGTGCAGGCGCTTGCCGTCAATCTGCTGAAGCCGGATCAGACGCTGATTGCGACCAAGTACTTCACCGCGCGGGTGGGTTCCCCGCCGGACAAGGTGAAGCGGCAGAACACGTATCTGGAAGCGCTCCAAACCGTTCCCAATCTGTCAATCCTCTACGGTAAGTTTCAACTCAACCCCTTCACGTGCCGAAACTGCCAGCATGTCCATCAGATTTCAAACGAGAAAATGACCGATGTAAATATTGCGGTCGAATTGATGCAGGATGCCTTTCAGGATCGATTCGACACCGCCCTGCTCATCTCTGCCGATAGCGATTTGGTGGGCCTTGTTCGGGCGGTGCAGCGCCTCTTTCCGCAAAAGAGAGTCGTCGTAGCCTGTCCGCCCGGCCGGTTCTCGGCGAACCTGTGCAAAGCATCAAGCGCTCATTTTCAGATAGGCCATGGTGCGATTGAAAAGAGCCTATTTCCGGACACCGTAACCACCGCTTCCGGATTCGCATTGGTGCGCCCCACATCGTGGCGCTAGATCCTCCGATGCCCCCCTTGACAATGCTAATTCATTAGTACTATTCATTTAGCATGTGCGGCCGTACTTTTGCCACAGCCCTTCTATCCATCTGCTGCTCTCTCTGCCTTTGCGCCCAGGAGAAGCCGGCCGATCCTCAATCGCTTCTCAACGATGCTCGGGCCAGCTATATGCATGGCGATTATGCCGCGGCCCGCACTGCTCTCGAACAGGCCTGGAAGCTGGCTCAGGACCAGTTGCCCGAGGATAGTCCGGTTCGCTACGACGTGCTGAAACGCCTGGCGCTGGTGAATGCCGCCACCGGCAATTTCAACGACGCCGACACGTACCTGCAACTCGCCGTCTGGTGGCGCGAGAAAGTCAATGGCCCGGCCGACCCCAAGATCGCCGCCGACCTCATCCAGGGCGCCGCTTACTGCCGGGCGATGAAGGATTTCGATCGCGGCATGACCATGCTCAAACGCGCCATGGAAATGCAACGCGCCGCCGCAGCCGGCGCGGATACCATTGACATAGCCAACGATTACAGCCGCATGGCCGAAATCGATACCGATTGGAAGAAGCCGGAAGAAGCCGTCACCGCGCTCAATATGGCCATCGCCATCCGCGGCAAGCTGACCGGCCCGCTCGATCCCAGCGTGGTGCCCGACCTCGACCGGCTCGGCCCGGTCTACATTTCGCTCGGCGAATACGCCAACGCCGAATGGATTTTCCGCCAGGCGCTGCTGATTCGCGAGAGCATTTACGGCAGCAAGAACCCGGACTTGATCGCCACCGTCGACGGCCTCGCCTACGCTCTGTTCGGCGAACAGAAGTACGACGAGGCCGATCCCCTGTATCGGCGCCTGCTTGGCCTCTGGGTGGATTCGGTGGGCGAAAAGCACGCCATGGTGGCCATGGCCCTGGACAAAATCGCCGTCTTCTACACCGCGCAGAAAAAGTATGTAGAGGCCAAGGAGGCCAGCGACCACGCCAACGCCATTCGCGCGTACGGGCTCGCTCAGGGCCTGGCAAATGAGGCCGCGCAAGTCCTGGTCAGTAATCCCGACGCCGCGCGCGACCTGTTTCGCCGCGCGCTGCGTGTTCTCGATCCGCCCAACCCGATCTACGACGAACTGCGCGCCAGGCTGGCCGCCAAGCTGGAGACAATGAAACCACGCAAGCCGGCCGCCAAGACTGCGCGACAATAGGTGGGGCAGACCATCGCAGTTTGTGGTCTGTCTCTCTTGGCCTTGCTACCATCGTTACTTGAACCCCAATCCACAAATCATCGTGCTCGATGCCGGCGGGCAGTATTGTCACCTGATCGCGCGCAAGGTCCGTGATCTGGGTGTCTACGCCGAAATTCGGGCCAGTGAAACGGCAGCCTCCGAGCTCGCGGCCGCCAAGGGCGTGATCATTTCCGGCGGTCCGGCCAGCGTCTACGATCCCGGCAGCCCCACCGTGGACGCGGCGCTGTTCGATCTTGGCCTCCCGGTGCTCGGCATCTGCTATGGGCAGCAGTTGATGGCGCACGCTCTGGGCGGCGAGGTGCGCCGCGGCGAAAAGGGGGAATATGGCCTGGCTGCACTGGAACTGGACGATTCGCCCGACCCGCTGTTCGCCGGCTTGTCCGGCGGCCAGCAGATTTGGATGAGCCATTTCGACGTGGTAGCCGCCGCGCCGCCGGGCTTCTACGTCACCGGGCGCACCCCCACCTGCGCCATCGCCGCCATAGCCAATCCGGAGCGCGCCATGTACGGGGTGCAGTTCCATCCCGAAGTGGTCCATACCACCCGCGGCAAAGAGTATCTGTCCAATTTTGTCTTCCGTGTGTGCGGCTGCGGGCAGGATTGGGACCCCCGCCATCGCGTGCCTATCCTCGAGCGGGAAATTCGCGACGCGGTGGGCGGCCGCAACGTGTTCTTTTTCGTTTCGGGCGGCGTGGATTCCTCGGTAGCCTTTGCGCTATGCACGCGGGCGCTCGGCCCGGACCGCGTGCGCGGCGTCTACGTCGATACCGGTCTGATGCGCCAGGGCGAGACCGATTGGGTGAGCCGCATACCGGGATTGACGGTGGAGCGCGCCGAAGATCAGTTCCTGGGAGCGCTCGCCGGCGTCACCGACCCCGAACAAAAGCGCCACATCATCGGCGAGGAATTCGTACGCGTGCAGGAGCGCATCATCGAATCGCGCCGCCTGCTGGACGAGCAGTGGATTTTAGGCCAAGGCACGATTTATCCCGATACCATCGAATCCGGCGGCACCGTCAAGGCTTCGCTCATCAAGACCCACCACAACCGTGTGGCCGGAATTCAGAAATTGATCGCGGCCCAACGCATCGTCGAGCCGCTCAAGTCGTTTTACAAGGATGAAGTGCGGGAAGTCGGCGCCGAGCTCGGCCTGCCCGCCGAACTGCTGGAGCGCCATCCCTTCCCCGGCCCCGGCCTCGCCATCCGCTGTCTCTGCTCGCCCGACGATGCGCCCTTGTGCCAAACACCCGATGGCTGGCTGATCCCCATAAAGTCCGTGGGCGTGCAAGGCGACGAGCGCAGCTACGCCCCGGTAATCGTCATCGATTCCGCGGCCGGTTCGCTCGATTACGGCCGCGCCATCGACATCGTCAATCGCGTACGCGATGTGAATCGCGTGATCGCTCCCGTTGAGACCCGCGTGCCGGTCGCAAGCATGCAGGTTTGGAAATCGGAGTTGAGCGCCGAGCGCCTCGCCCGCCTCCGTCGCGCCGATGCCGCCGTCCGGGCGCTATCGCATCAATCCGGCTACGACCGCAAAGTCTGGCAATTTCCGGTCATCCTCATTCCGCTCGGCACCGCCGAAGCGCCCGATTCCATCGTCCTGCGCCCCATCGATTCCGTGGACGGCATGACCGCCCGCTCCGTCCCCATGGAGCCCGCCCTCCGCGACGCCATCTGCGCCTCCGTGCTAGAGGATCCCACCATCGCCAGCGTCTTCTACGACCTAACGCACAAACCGCCTGGAACCATCGAGTGGGAGTAACTCAGCCCCGTAGGGGCGCCAGAAAGTAGCCCACGGCGTAAGCCGTGTGGTTCGCGGTCCCGAGGGAAACCATAACCGTGGACCTATATTGGTGGTTTGGGCCGTGAAGGCCAGCAAGACGAAAGTCACCTGCCCGGAGTGCGGCCAGAACGTATGGGGCAAGCCGGACACCCTGCTCATTTTGCGGCGTTTGCTGCGAGGACGGCGAAGGCCAAGTTTGCCTGATGCTGGCCGAGGCCGATCGACGCCGACGCGGAGCCGCGGTAAAACGTTACAATGAAAGCAGGACACCGAACATGACGACTCTCGATTGGTCCCAATGTCCCGACGTGGAGAGCATCCCCGGTAAAGTCAGCGGCGCATGGGTGTTTAAGGATACCCGGATGCCGGTCGCCACGGTGTTCGAGAATTTGGAAGCCGGCCTGACCGTGGAAGAAGTCATGGAGGAATTCTCCGTCACGCGCGAACAGATAAACGCGGTCTTGCATTTCGCGGCAAAGAGCTTGGCAACGCCTTTCCCGCCCCCGGTGCATCGAGCGCCCGCCGATGCTCATTCTCTTTGACCACGGCACACCCCGAAGCATCGCCCGCTGGCTTTACGGTCACACCATTGTAGAAGCGATTGCAAGAGGATGGGATAGATTAGCCAACGGCGCGTTGCTGAAGGCGGCTGAAGAAGCCGGGTTCGACCTCCTGCTATCCACGGACAAAAACATCCAGTACCAACAGAACCTGAAAGGCCGCCGAATTACCATCGTAATACTTGGCAATTCGCAGCGGCCAGCCGTTCACCGCTACATTGATCGAGTTATCGCAGCAGCCACACCCGGCAGTTATGCCGAGGTGGACATTCCTTACCAGTAGCCCTGTGGGCGGCTTGTCTCAAGAAGGAAAGGCTTTGAGACAAACGTGGAAGACCCGTAAGCAGCGGGGTTGCGCATCTCAGAATTCGGTCTCACATTAGAGGGCAATCGACGAGCGCAGAGGAACCAGCGTGGCGCTCAGCCAAAGGGTTCGAGGTTACCGGAACCCTCGGCGTGCTCGGTCTGGCCGCCGGGCTCGGTCTCGTTGACCTCGCCGACGCCTTCGCGCGCCTCAAACGCACAAACTTTCGCCACCGCCAGGGGATCACGGACCCATTGCAGGCAGTTGACCGCCGGCCGCCTCGCCCGCCTCCGCCGCGCCGATGCCGCAGTCCGCGCCCTGTCGCACCAATCCGGCTACGACCGCCAGGTCTGGCAGTTCCCGGTCATCCTCATTCCGCTCGGCACCGCCGCAGCCCGCGGTCCCATCGTCCTGCGCCGCATCGATTCCGTGGACGGCATGACCGCGCGCTCCGTCCCCATGGAGCCCGCCCTCCGCGACGCCATCTGCGCCGCCGTCCTCGCCGACCCCACCATCGCCGGCGTCTTCTACGACCTCACCCACAAACCCCCTGGCACCATCGAGTGGGAATAAGCGAAGCAGCCAGCCGAGTCGATTGAAGGGAACTTGCGCCCCATCCGGGGTGTCTACTCATTTGTGGCGCGGGCACTCTTGCCTGCCGCGCCCCGACTCTTCGAGGCGCTTGCTCTGCGCACGCGGCCCCCTGCGGAGGAAAGTCGATGCAACCCTTACAAAGGTTCGGGCGGCTCGCGTTTGCCGCACTCGCGATTCAGTCTCTGGCCGCACCTCTGTTTGGGGCAGACTTCGACTCGCGTCACGCGCGCGACCTCGCGGGCAATCCAGCCGACCTTTATTTCCAGTTGGACACTGCCTCCGGGCAGCATAGCTTTCAAATCGGCGAGCGAATCCCGCTCACCCTTGCTTTTTCCAGCGACTCAATTGAAAAATACAAACTCAACGGCGCCACATACGATCGCAGCGGCCGGCTGCCCACCGAAGAATTCGTGCTCGACCGGGAAGACGTAACGGATCCCTACCAGGACTATTTTGGCGCTGGTGTCCTTGGCTGGCTCGCCGGCGGATTGCGCGGCTACCCGGTCCTGGGGCCGAAGCCTCACGAGATCGAGCTGAACCTCAACGACTGGTTTCGCTTCGACCGTCCCGGCCGGTACCGCTTCTACCTGAAGTCCCACCGGTTGACGCGTGAGCGGGCGCCCGGCGAGGCGGGAAAAGGGCTCGTGGAGTTCGCCGCGGTCTCCAATATCGTCGGGATCGAAATCCTGCCGGGAAATCCTGGTTGGGAGGCGGCCAAGCTGAGCGAGATCCGGGCGATTCTCGATTCGCCGGAGCGCGAGGCACCCGCGCCGGGGCATCAGCTCGCAACGCGCGATGCCATTGAAAGCAGAATGACCTGGGAAAAGAGAGTCTCACTTGCCTTGAATGAGCTACGCTGCCTGGAAACGCCCGACGCCGTGCGGCTAGCGCTTGAGGAGGCCCGCAAGACAGGCAAGAGTCCGGACACGCTGCTGCTGGTTGGGGCGCGCGATCACGGGCAGATGATCGCCTCGTTTGATGCTTACCTGGCCGACCCGCATGTCGGGATCAGCGAGTGGGACATACAGCTTCGGGCGCTGTTCGCGTTGCTTGAAAAGAACGCTCCCAAGCCTTTGCCGATGTTCTTATGGCAAATGCCGGACGGCTCCGACTGGCAAAAAGTCCGGGCGGCGGCAGAGGCCAGGCAGAAGCCCTTCGAAGAGATCGTACGCAACGAAGCGGTGCAGTTGATTCCGATCATTGCGGCAAAAGACGCCGAGGCCAGTAAGATTTCCTCGCAAGCAATCGCAGCCGTGGCGCCCGAGGCGGCAAGAGCCGCCGGGTTGGTGCCGCCCTACGACTACGGGCTGTCGCGCGAAGAGCTGATCGCCCAATTTCCGCATTTCCCTCCCGAACGGCAGGCCGAGATCCTCGATCTGAAATGGGACCTGGTCCGCGGACCGGAGATGATCCCCGCATTGCGGGCCGTCATCGGCAAAGCGGAACCGAAAGCCCTATCCGACGAAGCCACCAGCCTGGGGCTATGGGGAGTCGGCGTGGACGTCGCCGATTCCGCCCTGCGCCGGCTGGCTCAGCTCTCGCTGCCAGACGCGGCGCGGATTTTGAGAAGCGATATCGCCAGTGGCAAACCGCGTTTCGCCGCATTTGCCGTGCGCGAGCTCCCGGCCCAGGAAATGCCGGAGGCAGATGATGCGCTCTCCGCAATGCTGAAGGCGAACAGCTTTGTCGCCATGCCGCTGGTCGCAAAATTCGCGACGGCACGCCTGGCGAATCAGATGCGCGCTCTCAAAGGCCTATCCGGGCCGTGCCTCTCCGAGGAACCATTTGTCGCCTACTTTGTCCGCGCCGTTCCCGGAGAGGGTGCCGGTGAAGGCGGGGACATCCTGAGGCGCGCCATGGCGGACCGTGAGAAACGAGGGTGCTATCGCTCGTTGCTCAATCGCGTTGCCGAGGTGGTCTGGAACAACACAATCGAGGCACAGGCGATCGCCACACTCGACGATCCCGATCCGGAGGCAGCGACTAGCGCGGCGCAAGTCCTCGCGGCGCACGGCGGGGTGGAGGCGGAGCCGCTTCTATGGAAACGGCTGGAACGATGGTCGGCGCAGTGGCGCGGCCGCTCCGCCGAACTTGCAGTCCACCCAATCACAGAAATGGCGCCGAAACCTGAAAGTCAGCTCGGCCCCGCCCTGTCTGAGGCAATCGCATCGGCTCAATCCTGGGTGCTGGATGAGCCGCGCCGGAAGCGCCTCCTCGCATTGTGTATTGACGATCGGTGTAGAGAACAGTGGGGCCAGGAGCCGCCGCATGGCCCAATTCCGGTGGAAGTTTCAAGCGGCGGCGGGATGTACCCCGCGGCTTTCAGCGTCGAACGCTACATAGCGAACACCCTCGAAGGGCTAAAGACCAAACTCCTGCAATTTCCGGCTGGGTCGACATTCCGTTGGTGCCCGCAGGCCGCCAGTCCTTCCGATGCATTCTCTCCCGGACAACGGACCGAAATGTTCAACGATTTGTCAGCGTTCCTGTCAAAGCGCTCCATGCGCATCGAACCATACCTGGAAGAGAAATGTACCCCAGGCGCAGTGGCCAAATGAAGCCTGCCCCCACTCTAATCTGCCGCCGTCCTAGAATCGCACCACGCCCTTGATCTCCAAGAACCGCGGCGAGCTGCCGGCGCCTACGAACGATCCCAAAAGGCTCGTCGGCGGTACGACTGCGGCGATGCTCGAACCGAAATGCGAGTTCAAGAAGTCGTTCACCGGCTGGTCGAAATTCAAGCGGTTGAAAGCACGAGAGCGCCGGCGCTTCGCCGTACTACTTCACTCCCGACATCAGCTTCACCGTCGGCTTGATCAGCAGCGCCAACACTATCGCGGTCGCAAAGCTGAACGCCGCCACCGATCCGAACAGCGTGGGCAGCGGCATGGAGCTATACAGCGACCCCGCTTTCCCGGCCAGCCAGTTGCCGATGGCGGTGGAGAGGAACCAAATCCCCATCACAAAACCGCCCGCTCGCTCGGGCGCCAGTTTGGTCATGGCGCTCAGCCCAACCGGACTCAGGCACAACTCGCCCACGGTCTGCAGGAAATACGTTCCGGTCAGCCACCAGATGGCAACCTGTGCGCCGCCCACGGCCATCTTCGCGGCCGGCACTAGAATCGCGAACGCCAGGGCCGCCCAAAGCAGGCCGATGGCGAACTTGGCGGGGCTCGACGGTTCGACTTTGCGGCGATTCAGCGCCAGCCATAGCCAGGCGAATACGGGCGCCAGAGTCACGACGAAGATCGGCTGCACGAACTGGAACCAGCCGGCCGGGAATTCCCACCCCAGCACCATGCGGTCCGTGCTGCGTTCGGCAAACAGGTTGAGCGAGCTGCCAGCCTGCTCGAAGGACGCCCAGAAGAGCGCCGAGGCTATGAACAGCACCAGAATCGCGGCCGAGCGCTTGCGTTCTTCGAGCGTCCAGCCGCGCGAGAAAATCATCCAGGCGAACACCACCACCGCTATCGCCAGCAGCCCCCAGCCTAAGCCGTCGGAGATCTCGGTAACGCTCAGGCTGATGGCGCCCGCCGCCGCCAGCACGGCGACGAGGGCGCAGACACCCAGCCCGATCGCCACTCCGAGGATGGCGCTCCGCCGCTGGCGCCGGTCCAGATCCGGGTCGCCAGTCCCGGCCGGCCGTAACCCTGCCTCGCCCAGGTATTTTCCGGTCCATACGTATTGAACCACCCCCAACAACATGCCGATGCCCGCCACGCCGAAGCCCAACCGCCAGTTGATCTTCTCTCCCACATAGCTGCAGAAGATTGGCGCAATCAGGGCGCCGAGGTTAATCCCCATATAAAAGATCGAAAAGCCCGAATCGCGCCGGGGGTCGCCCTTGCGATAAAGCTGCCCGACGATGGTGCTGACGTTCCCTTTGAGCAGACCGGTCCCGAAGATCAGCAATGCCAGTCCGCTATAGAACAACCCGATGCCTGGCGCCACCAGGCAAAACTCGCCCGCCACGATCAGAATCCCCCCTGCCAGCACGGCGCGACGCTGCCCGGTGATGCGGTCAGCCACCCAACCGCCGCCCAGGCACATCAGGTACACCATGGCGGTGTAGAGACCGTAGACCGCTCCGGCCTTCGAATCGTTGAAGCCCAGGCCGCCCTTGGCGATCTGGTCGGTCATAAACAGAATGAGGATGGCGCGCATGCCGTAGTAGCTGAAGCGCTCCCACATCTCGGTGAAAAACAAGGTGGCAAGGCCGCGAGGATGCCCGAAAAACCGGGTATCGGCGGAAACCGGGTCAGGGAGGTTCGCCATAAAGAATGCCGTCGTCGGAAGTAATGCCGGACCCGTCAGTGTAATCGTTTGGCAACCAAGCCGCAATCCGAACCGCGGGCGCCCCGCGTCGCCGTTTCTTGCCCAGGAGCCGGCTGCGTGCATTTTTGTGCACGTTTTGCCATTTTGTTTTTTCAACTCCCGATAGGCCAAAAGAGTCGTGTCCCGCGTTGCACGCTGTGCCGCGGCTTCACGGGATTGACCCTGACTAAACCATGGATCTAAAATAGGTTGCAGCCGAACAAGCTTGTTTCAAAAAAGCGGTACAGCATGAACGCCACTCGTCTTTCCATCGCGTGTGTCTCTACGTCTCTACTCCTGGGCCTCGTGATTGCCCAACAAAGCCAACCTCCGCAGCAGTCCGGTCAACCGGCGCAGTCCTCCGATTCTCAAGCCCAGCAGGCCGGTGAGCCAGCCCAGCCACCGGATTCGGCCCTACCAAAAAGCAAGAAGGGCAAAGTCCTGGGCCTGCCTCCAGGGAGCGAGACCATCGCCAAGCCAGTTTCCGAGCGTGAGAAGAAAAAGCGATCGGAAAAGCTAAAAGGCGAGTTGGAGTCGCCTTACCGAAAATGGCTGAACGAAGACGTGGCCTACATCATTACTGACGAGGAACGGGCGGCGTTCAAGCAATTGCAGTCCGACGACCAACGCGAGCAGTTCATCGAGAATTTCTGGCAGCGGCGCGACCCGACCCCCGATACGATAGAAAACGAGTTCAAGGAAGAGCACTACCGCCGCATCGCCTATGCCAATGAGCACTACGCGTCGGGAATTCCCGGATGGAAAACCGACCGCGGCCGCATCTATATTACCTACGGGCCGCCGGATGAGATCGAAGACCACTCTTCCGGCGGATTCTACGAGCGGCCTCCGGAAGAGGGCGGCGGCGAAACGTCGACCTACCCGTTCCAGCAGTGGCGCTACCGCTACATCGAAGGCATCGGCAACAACGTAATCATCGAGTTCGTCGACCCGACCATGTCGGGCGAGTTCCACATGACCATGGACCCCTCGGAAAAGGACGCTCTTCTCTACGTTCCCGGCGCCGGTTTGACCATGATGGAGCAGTTGGGGATGTCGGATAAGACCCAGCGTTTCAACAATACCGACGGCACGCACCTGGGCACGCCATTCGGCGGCACGCCGGAAAGCATGAACGAGTTCACGCGCCTGGAAACCTTCGCCAAGCTCCAGCAAGCGCCGCAAGTGAAATTCAAGGATCTGGAAGCCGAAATCACTTCGCGGATTTCCTACAATGTCCTGCCGATGAAAGTGCGCATCGATTATTTCCCGGTTACCGACGCCACGGTGATGAGCCACATCACGCTGCAGTTCAATAACAAGGACCTGCAATTCACGTCCAAAGAGGGGCTGCAGCGCGCCACCATCAATATCTACGGCAGGGTGAGCACGTTGACACGGCGCATCGTCTCCACATTCGAAGACACGGCCACCGTCGACAGCCCCAAGGAATTCCTCGATCAATACGCCCTGCAGAAGCGTATCTATCAGAAAACGCTGCCTTTGATCCCAGGCACGTACCGGCTGAACATCGTCGCCAAAGACGTCACGGCAGGCAACATCGCCAATTACGAGACCGCCATCACGGTGCCGCGGCTCGACCCGGACAAAGCCAGCACGAGCAGCATCATTTTGGCGGACCTGATGGAACGGGTACCCATGAAGAGCATTGGCAATGGCCCATTCATCATCGGCGATACCAAGGTGCGCCCGCGCATGGACGACATCTTCAAGCACGACGAAAAAATGGGCATCTACTTGAAGGTCTATAACTTAGGCGAAGATCAGAATACCCATAAGCCGGCCGGCATGGTGCAATATGAGCTGGTTCGATCCGGGTCCAACGAAAAGCTGTTCGATTTCGCGGAGGATTTTTCCCAGATCGAGGACGCTTCCTCCCAGCAAATGACCATCGAGAAATTGCTGCCCCTGGCCACGCTGCAGCCGGGGCAATACACGTTAAAATTGCGGATCACCGACAAGAACCGCAACCAGGTGCTCACACCGTCGGCCCAGTTTACTGTAAACTAAGGAGAGTTGGTGTAGGAGATTTCCTGACCGGCTGCCTGGCACGGGTTTGAAGTTGAGGTTGTGCTGAATTCGAGATCGCACAAATCGGTTACGCTTCTCCTGGCCGGCTTAGTTTGTGCGCCGTTCGGTCCGATCTCTCGCGCGGGCGATCTGATCAATTTTTCCGGCCTGATCGCGGGCGTGGTTCGGGACCCGTACGGTGTGCCGCAAATGGGCGCCAGCGTCACCCTTCTGACTCCGCAGGATCGTCCGATCGGACGGGTGCGAACCAACGAGCTGGGGCGTTTCGAGCTGAGCGGCTTGGCGCCGGCGCTGTATTCGATTCGCATCACGCTAGCCACTTTCGAGCCCGCCGTTCGCCGAAATCTGCTGGTCCAGCCGGGTATGCGCAGCCTGCTCAACGTGAACTTGAGCACGGTATTCAGTTCGATTCAATTTGCCTATCCGCCGCTCGAAAACGGGAACGTCATGAGCGAGGATTGGAAATGGGTGCTGCGCACGGCTTCCGATGCCCGTCCGATTATGCGATTCGCCGACGCTCCCCCGCCTTCGTCATCGAGCCATTCGAGCGGCGAAGTGGTGTCGGAAACGCGCGGGGTGGTTCGCCTCTCCGCGGGCGATAGCGGCCTGCTGGCCGGCGTAGGCGACCAGGCCGATCTAGGCACCGCGTTCGCGCTTTCCACCGTGCTGAGCGGCACCAGTTCCATTCAGGTCAGCGGCAATCTCGGATACGGTTCGCAAACCGGTATTCCGGCAACCGCGCTGCGCGCCAGCTACAGCCGCGGGATGGGCAGCGGCCATCCGGAAGTGACGCTGACGCTGCGGCAATTGTACGTGCCGGGCCGCATCAGCGCCGTTCCGGAATCGTCGGTACCGATGCTGCGAACGGTTTCGGGGCAATTTCACGACAGCGTAACGATTGCCGATTCGGTAACCATGGCGTATGGCAGCGGGGTGGATTCCATTTCCTTCCTTGGTAACGCAACCTATTACAGCCCGTTCGTGCAAATTCGCTATGCCATCAACCGCAAGTCCGATTTCGAGGTGGCTTTCAGCTCCGGCAACGCCGGTCCGGCCCTCGACGACCGCGGGGGTGAATCGGATACCGCAACTTTCGAATCGGCCGACCTGGAGCGCGACCTCGATTCCCTCGCCCTGTTCCCGCGCCTCTCCGCGTTGAATGGCCGCGCCCGAGTGCAGCGAGGCGAAGAATATGAGATCGCCTACGAACGGCGCATGGGGTCGCG
The DNA here is from genome assembly GCA_049511335.1 of Bryobacteraceae bacterium. Taxonomy (GTDB): domain Bacteria; phylum Acidobacteriota; class Terriglobia; order Bryobacterales; family Bryobacteraceae; genus JBEKYD01. The sequence continues at coordinate 20,652 of JBEKYD010000016.1, forward strand.
CCGGCTGCGCGCTTCGGCATATCGCCAGGTGGTGAGCGATGCCGCCATCACCATGGCGGACCCATCGGGTGTGTTCAGCGGCTCGGGCGACGTGCTGCCGGAATTGTTCACCAACAACTCCGTGCTCAACGCCGGAAACTTCGCCATCGGCGGGTATGATTTGGCCGCGACGCAGGATCTGGGCAGCCATTTGAGCGCCACGGCGATCTATGGCTCGGATGGCGGTCTTACCGCCGCCAATCGCCAGCTCGAAAGCAACGACCCGGACGAGCTCCGGTCCATGATGCGCAGCGGCCGGCGCCAATCCGCCACGGCGCGCGTCGCGGCGATCCTGCCCAAAACCGGTACACGCCTGATCGCCAGCTATCAATGGAGCGGCGACCAACGTTGGGTGATGGCGGGCAATCTGTATAGCATGCTGGCGATCCGCACACTGCCGGGCCTGAACGTGGAATTCCGGCAACCGTTGCCCGGCTTCCATGGGCGCGTCGAGGCCGTCGCCGATTTGCGCAATCTGCTGGCGCAAGGCTATCTGCCGCTCATGTGCGGCGGGCAGCAGGTGCTGCTGGTGGACAATCCGCGCAGTTTCCGCGGCGGCCTGGCCTTCACCTTCTGATTGCGCCTGGACGCTCATCAGTACTTCACCCCCGAACACACACCGGAGCACTTCGACACCATCCTGAAGCGCAACCGCTTCGACGGCTCCATCGCGGTTGCCCGCAGCGCGCAAGATACCGTGCAGTTGCTCGAAATCGCTACGCGCTTCGATTTCGTACGCGGGGTGATTGCCAGCGGCGAGTTGGAAGAGATTCGCGGCTGCCGGGCGCATCCGAAACTGCGGGGCGTAGTGGGACTGCCGTCCTGGCCGGCGGGGGTTTTCGAGCAAATCGCCGCGTGGGGATTGCCGGTGGAATTGGAGCAGCTCCCGCTGGCGCTCGAACTAGGCCGCCGCCTGCCGTCTCTCCGCGTTGCGATCGTGCATTTGGGCCTGCCGGAAGAGTGCGCGGATTGGGAGCGCGCGATCGCTGAGGCTGCCCGCAACCCGCGGTTTGTGGCGAAGGCGAGCGGCCTGATTACGCATGGACCGCAACCGTGGAACGCGGTCCGCTTTCGCCCGTGGGTGCAGCATGCGCTGACGGTATTCGATCGCGAGCGGTTGATGTTCGGCAGCGATTGGCCACACACTTTGCCGGACAACGTGTGGAAGGAAGCCTTGGCGGCTTTCACCCAAGCCATCGGGGCGCAATCCATGGAAACGCGGGAATGGTTGCTAGGCGGCGCCGCGGCGCGATTTTACGGGATCGATGCAGATTGCTAGGCGCTAACTGGCCTTACGTCTGCCTAGACCCTCTGCGATGAACGCCGTCACTAGGGTGTTGAGACTTACTCCTTCGTCGCTCGCGCGGGCCACAAGCCGAGTGTGAAGCGAGCGCGGCACCCGTTGCCTCCATTGGCCCGACTCGCGGCGCGGCTTGGGGACGGCTTGGCCGAACTGCTTCGTCATGAGCAGCCACCCCCTCAGCGCATCGTGCCCGTTAGCGATTGCCTCCTCCGGTGTCTCGCCATCCGAAATGCACCCCGGAGCATCGGGGGAATTCAATCAAATACCCTCCGCCCTCTTCCTTAGTTAGCGGCCGAATGAAGAACGGATAGCTTTCCGGATTCGGATTCTTCACTTTCCTCAATCCTCCAGTTGCAAGGATTATGCCGCATCTTCGCGAGAATTTTCCCGGCGTTCGCCAAGTGGATATGGTACCACATACGGAACCATAACCGTTGTCGGGGCGGGCCGAAAGAGCGAAGACGAAAGGCGGGAGTGGCTGCGACCGGCGCGGCCGCGCTTCGCTGGTCCGTACGTTGAAACGACTAGCCCGCGTTCCCCGTCCATGGAGGGGATGGCGTGCGCGGAAGCACCAACGCTGGCGGGTAACACTGCGGCCTTTGCGGTCCACTGCTTTTCCGACGTTTTAGCGGGTGCGTCCGGGCGCACCGTCTTGTGGGAATGAAAATTGCCGCGGTGTGGCTGGCGCTGGTGTGCGCCGGGGGCCTAGCGGCGCAGTCGCTGATGGGCGAATTGCGCGGCGCGATGGTAGATTCGCATGGGCGTCCGCTTCCCGGAGCTGCCATTTCCATTGGCGGCGTGCCGGCGGCGTTCCGAGTGACGATTCGCGCGGATTCCGCCGCGGAGTTCTGCGCCGTATTGCCGTACGGGCTCTATGGCATCGGCCGCCTGCGCATTTACGTTCCGCCCCTGGGAGTGGTTTGCGTTCGGGTTTCCGAAGACCTGTCCACCGTCCAACAGTTTCCGTGCGGCGCCCATCCGGTGCGGCCGCAGCGGCCCGACCGCTCCGATACCTATGGCCCGGACGCGTTGCTCAACCTGCTCGAGCCCGCGAGCGTAAGCTCCCCGCTCGACTTGGCCGGCAATCATACGCGGCCCGATTCGCTGCTATCGCAGAATGGATTTTCGTGGACCGATGTGGAGCGCACGTTTCAGGGAAGCGATATCGGCGACCCCTATCAACCGGGACGGGCGCTGCTCGCAACCGATCTGGCTTCGGTCGAAGAGCTGACGGTGCGCGGAGGACTGGACATCGGCGATTCCGATGCTTTCGGCTCGGAGGTTGCGGTGTTCGCGCTGGCATTTGCCAATGGCTGGCACGGCAGTTTAGCCACCGGCAACACCGGCGGTTTTCTGGCGTCGGACAATTTGCCGGCGCCGGCCGGACGCGGCCTGGTGGAGCAGGCGAGCTTCAACCATTGGTACACGCGGACCCATGCGGAAGCCGGCGGTAACTGGGGACCGCGCGTAGCGCTCGATTTTGCGGCCAGCGGCCAGTGGGCCTCGGAAACCGCGCCCCAGGCCGCCTCCGGCGCGGACATCGGCTCACGGCAGTTATACGCCAACGCCGGCGCGCGCATCTTGGCGAGTGCGCGCGATTGGCTGGAAATCCGCGTGAGCGAGGCCACGGCCCGCCTCTCCAATTACGGCGAGCCGGCGGGAATCGAGGCATATTACGGGCGCGCGCTGAGCCCGGCAGTGCCGCAAACGGAAGGATACGCCGGCCTGGCGGAAAACGACGGCGCACACTTTTTGCAGGGCGGTTGGACACGGCAGGCGGCCGGCGGCATCTTTGACGCGCGCCTCAATTGGACCGAGGCGCACCTCAATACCGTCGGGGCCATGAATGGCACGAGCACCATCGACCTGCTCACGGGCTCGGCGACGGGAGCGCCGCCGCTGGCCAATCGCGGCGAGCGAAACCGGGAAAGCCTGCGCGCGGCGTTCCTGCGGCATTCCCTGGCAGTGACGGGAGAATGGACGCGTGCCGAGGCGCGCAATCGTTTCCTGACGCCGGCCGAAACGGTGCTCACCGCCAACGGTGCGCCTGCCTACATGGTGGACTGGAATACGCCGCAGGCGAGCCGCGCGGCGATCGAAAGCGGCTCGATTTCGGCGCGCGAACAGATTATCGTGGCGCCGTGGCTGCTGCTGAACGGCGCGGCGGTAGCCGACCGCACGGAGGGAGGGCCGGTCGCCTGGACCAACCTTTCGCCGCGCGCCGGCTTCGGCCTGTCGCCGCCGTGGCTCCCCATGCTGTCGCTGCGCGGGGGCTGGGCACGTTTGTACGCACCGCTTTCCGGCCGCGATCTGGATTTCGCCAACCCTGCCAGCTTGGGCGGGCAGCAGTATCTGTGGAGCGGCAGCGGCGCGGGGCAACTGGTAGCGGTGTTCGGCGGCCCGTATTCTTCCATCGATCCGGCCCTCCGGCGGCCCTACGCGGACGAAATCGATGCCAGCCTGGAGGCCGCATTGCCACGCGCCATTGCCGCCAGCCTGCGGGTTTTCCGGCGCGACGAAAAGCGGCGCATGGCGGTGATCGATACGGGCATGAGCGCGGCGGATTACAGGCCGGTGGTGGTTGACGATCCCGGGCCGGACGGCATTGCCGGAACGTTCGACGACCGGAAGCTGACAGTGTTCGCGCAGACCCCGGCCAGCTTCGGCCAGGATCGCGACCTGCTCACCAACCCCGCCGGCCTGCGCATGCTGGACGAAGGCATGGTGGCCGAAGCCGGACAAACCTGGCGATGGTACGGCTGGCACGCCTCGTTTCTGGCGGTGAAATCGTACGGGCCGGCGAATCCTGGGAATGCGGCGATCGAAAACGACCCCGGCGTGATCGGGGCGCTATTCCTCGATCCGAACCTCGGTATCAACACGCACGGCCGCGCTTACTTCGACCGCGCCTACGTGGGCAAGCTGCAGTTTGCCGTGCGCCTGCCGCGCTGGCTGGGCTCGATCGAGTGCGCCAACTCGGTGAACTACCTGGATGGCTTGCCTTTCGCGCGGCTGCTGCTGGTGACCGGTTTACCGCAAGGGCCGATGGTGGTGGACACCACGCCGCGCGGCAATGCCGGCGCGGGCAATCGCTCCCAGCATGTGCTGAATTGGAACCTGCGCCTGGGCCGCGGCTTTCGCCTGCTGACGGGCGCAGCGCGCGCGTCGCTGGATGTGCTGAACGTGGCCAACGCGGCCGGCCGGATCGAAGAAATCGACGCGACCGGTTTGACCTTCAACCAGCGCCTGCCCGCCGTGCTGCAGCCGGCTCGATTCGCGCGGTTGAGCGTGGAGTGGCGGCGATAAATCCAATCACCGCGTTCCTGACCCCACGGGCCATTTTCCAGGCAGCGACGAGAGGGAAACCAGGTGGGACAGACGATCGTTTTTTGTCGTCTGTCGAGCGTTGCGGTCCGGCGAGAGCCTGACAGACCACGAAAAACGATGGTCTGTCCGGTCTGTCCCACCTCGGGTCACCCAAATATGCCCAACATAAATTCCACGAGATCAGGAGTTCGGAATCACGGCAGCGCAAGCCGGCCCCGCCTGACGCACTCGTGGGCGAACAGGTACATTCCGGCCGACCAGGCTTGATCCCGGACGCCCATGGGTTCACAAGTTTCGCCCTGGTGCCACTCGTTGAACTGGCCGCGCTCGTTCAATTCGGCAAGCCGTTCCAGAGCTGCCGCCGCCACGCCGCTTCGGCCCGCCTTCACCAATGCCGCTACGTAGAATCCGCCAAGAAACGGCCATATGCCGCCATTGTGGTAGCAATGCGGAGCGTTGAGTGCGCCGTAGTAATCGCGCCAATCCGGATCTCCGGGTTGCACCACGGGTGTCAGGCTGCGAAGGGGCCAGGTATCGAGCGACGAGCGGGCGATGAAATCCAGAATGGTGTTCGTTTGCGTTTCGTCGGCAACTCCGGCCAGAATCGCCAGAAGGTTGCCGAACGAATCGAACCACTCGCCGGCACAGCGAAACCCGAGATACGGCAAATAATACCGCTCGGCGGTGAGATGCCGCTTCTCCGGCACGAAGCGCACGCGACCCAAGGAATCCCGCAGCGGCTCGCCCTGGGTGCTGAACGTGTGAGACATGTGGCGCAGCATGTCTCCATCGCCGGCATACCAAAAATAGAAATTGATTCGCTCCGCCACCATGTCGGCCAGGCGGCGAAGGCGCTCGCCTTCATCGCCCGCAAAAAGTTCCGCCGCCGAGCGCAGTGCGAGCACGTAAAGACAATTGAGATACAGACCCTTGCCGCGCGTACAGAACAAATCCTGCCAGTCCGAGCTTTCCTGCATGCTGAGGAGACCGCTGCGATCCACATCCTGGTAATCGTGCCAGCGAAGAACCTCTCGGATCACCTCCGGCTCCGGCGCTAATAATGTACTGCCGATAACCCACCACGATCCTCCATCCGCGTAGGCGCGGAAGTTGGGACGCAAGGAAGCCGAATCGACATTGTTCGGAATCGCTCCATTGGACGCGCGGTGGTCTCTGAGCAGAACCAGGCTGGCCCGGAGCGCTTTTTTGATTTCGCTATCGGAAGCAAAGCGGGCACCGAGCGAAGCAATCATGCTGTCGCGCGCCCAGATCTCGTGGTGCCCTTCGAGGCCGCCCGAGGCCTTCAGACCGGATGGGCAGCAGCACCGCCTGAGCGATTCGACTGCCGCATGGTAAACCGCGTCGATTGTATCCAATCCGACATTCTAACCCGGCCAGAGGCGGTTACCCATTACAAATGGCCGACCGGTTCCTGCATTTTCTGGCTGGACGTCTTATGGACTTCCCGGTCCAAGGATCGGCTGACGAGTTCCTTGGAACCGAGGCCGACGGCCAGAGCCAAAGCCAGGACGATTCCGCCGAACAAAATTCCGAATGCCAGACGGATGATATCGCCGCCGATGGCCAGGTGCTCCAATGCCATTGCCACCGCCAGAACGTTTACGAGCCATTTCACGCCGGCGCTCAGAAGCCACGCGTATTGCAAATTCATGTTGACCGCGCCGATGAGGACACTGCGCGCCAGAAATCTGGCGATGAGACTTCCCGCCGCCAGAACCACCACGGCCGCCACTACGTTTGGCAGGTACGTTAAAAGACGGACGACCAATTCAGAAGTCAGTGGCCCGTCAAAGGCGGACAGGCCGATGAGAAATCCGACGAGCATGACAGCCCAACCGATCGCCCGAGTCACGAGACGCGTTGGGCTCTTCAAGGGTGACCACTCCGCCAGCCCCGGGAAGCCCCATTGCGCGACCCTCTGATCGAATCCAAAACTGGTTAGCGACCGGCGCAGAATCGCCGCCAGTACCCACGCAACCAGCGCAGAAACCAACAGCGCCGCGATGAGCGCTATAACTCCGGGCAACAGGCTAGCCACTTGACTTAGCATTCTCGTCATCGAATGGTTGAGAGCTTGTCCCACTTGATCCCACATATGAGTCTCCTCGGTTGGGCTGTTAAGGGTTAAAGCGGTCGGGCCACCGCCAGCGGGAAACCAGGTACGACTTATTGGCCTCATATGCCCGGGCCAGGAGCTCGATCCGGGCTTCGACCTCGGCCGCCCCGGCTTTCTCCATCTCCTGCGCATAAGAGGCAATCCATCCCAGATAAAGCGGCGTAATCGATCGAAGCAGATGATCGCGGCTGATGGTGCGGAGGCGGTGTCCGAGCGCAAAATCGTAGACGATCCGAACCCACAAATCGTCGGGCATCCGGAACTGTTCCCGCGGCAAACGCGACAACTTCACCAGCTCAAACAATGTTGCGGGAGGCAGCACCAGCCGCCAAACATCCTGGAGGTTTTGAATGCCTAAATGAAACGACTCGATCATGCGGCGCACATCCAGCGTTGCCGCATCGTCGGAGACAACCTCGGGCGAGCCGAACTTCGGCACGGGTTTCGAGCCCCGAACGCTCTGCCAGAAAACCGCCTGCCGCTCCAGCTCGAGAAACACGGGCCCCAGCACTTCCGCGAGAAGCGAGCTTAAATTCGTCCAATCCGTCGGTTGCTGAACGAGCACGCCCAGGTGCGATTCGCAAACCTGAAAGCCGGCGCGCGAGGCCGTGGAGGCAATCGTGGCCATAAGATCATTTTGATCTCTCCGCCTGGGGACGGAGGCCTCTTTCAGAACTTGCCGCAGAAGCTTTCCGGAGAGGCCGAAGTCCGGACCCATCGGATTTTGAAGTTGCTCGCCGTAGAGTGCGCGGTGCAGCGGGGCCAGGACGCTCCGGTTGAGAAGACCCTCCATTTTGTGCCGGGTATAGCGCGGCGCGACCAGGTCGAATCCGAGATCGATAACGGGCTGAACGATCCGGTAAATCCATTGGGGAGTCGCGGCGTGGGGCTGCGAAGCAATCACCCCGCAGGCGCGAACCCCGAGTTTTCCGCCCACGGTGAAGACGCGCCGGTACGCCGTGGACCTGGTTTGCTGCAATGTGTCCGCCGGGCCGGGAGCGGGCAGGCCGAAGGAAAGGACGGCCAGAGGCTGGTCGGCATCGGGAACGGCCGGTGTTGCCGGCGCAGGGCGATGCGCGCCGTTGTTCGAAATCAAGACGGCCCGCGGAATCTTGGATAGACCGGCGAGACCCTCGCGCACCATCGCGGCCGAGTCCGCGGCTTCCTCAGCAGCGCCTGCGCCGAGGACACCGACCACCAGTTCGGCGCCGGCGAGCCGTTCCAACTCTTCTAGTTCTGGCTGCGAAGAGGTGTCCAGTTCCACTCACGTCCTCCCGCTTCCATGGGAAGCGACAAGATTCCTATCAGGGGGATCCGTACCCAGGCCGGCCGGTTGTTCAGTTCGTACGCGAGCTCGTACAGCGCTTTGTCCAGCAAATAACATTGGAGCAATTTCCGGAAGTCGCCGTTGCCCGCGGGAAGAAAGGGCGCTTGGGATGCCGTACTGCGATAGGCGCGCAAAAACTCCGCTCCCATGGATCGCTCCCAGAGCCGCGCCCAGGGCGCCAGGCTCTCCCAGCCCTCGGGCCGCCGTGCGGTGTAGGCGGAAAGACCGGAGTACGCCGCGTAACCCAAGGAGCGGAGCATGCCCGCCACGTCTTTCAGCGGGCATGCCTTGGCGCGCCGCTCGGCGATCGGGCGCGCCGGCTCTCCTTCGAAATCGAGGATGACATAGTCGGTCTTTACCTGCAGGAGCTGACCGAGGTGGTAATCGCCGTGAATCCGGATAAGCTGCCCGAACGAGCCGTCGCCGGCTTCCACCTGAAAGCTGTCCAATATCTTTCTTCGGCTGCCCAGCACCAGACCGGCAAGGTCGATCAGCTCATCCGGCAAGCCGGCGACGCTGTCTTTCAAAAGGTCCAGGACGCGGGCGGCTTCGTTGCGAAACGCGGCCAGCAACTTCCGCAGGTCGGCGGCCGCCAGCGTTTCCGGAGCGAATGCCGGGTCGGCGGCGCCGGAGGCCAGAGCCAGATGCAACTCCGCCGTGCTGCGGCCGAGCTTGGCGGCGGAGTCGAGCGCCAGACCGACGTGGTCGCGCGCCAACTGCGATGTTTCCTTCTCCGCGAGATCCACCAGATCGATCGCCGCGAGGTTCGCGTCCGCCGGAAATTCAACTGCCGCGCAGTTTTCGTAGTAGCGCGCCAGTTCTTCGAGAGTGAGTGTCCAGGCGTCTCCCTGGTTTGCCACCAGGCCTTGCAGCATTGCCATGGTCGCCGGTTGGCCCTCGGCGGGAACGTACTCGATTTGACCGGCAAATGGGGGTATACCATCGAAGTGCGCGTGCTCGGTGAGGTATCGTCCTACTTCGCAATCCGGATTGGGGCCGCGGTGCTGCCGGCGGAACAGCTTCAGGATGAGACAGTCGCCGTAAAGGATCGAGGTGTTACTCTGTTCCGCCGAGCCGCGCCGGGCCGCCAAGGAAGCGTCCGCGGGACCGTGGATCGCCTGAAACTCGGCGCCGGGCGTTCCGCGGATCAGTCCATTCCGGCCCGGCGCCTCGGTGGCATGCGCGATGAACGATAGGAGGGCCGCGCAAGTGCGCTCGTCGGTGGTGGCGTCAATCAGAAACCCGGGCTCGCCGTGAAAAACAGCGGGCGACAGAACCGCGGTGGGAGCGGTCTCCCGCATTCGCTCCGCGTCCTTGCCGACAGTCAATCCAAGCGGCAGACCATATGTATCCGGCTCTCCAGCCTTGTACTGTACTTCCACCAGAACAAGAACGCTGTCCGAACCCGGCAGAGGCATCCAGTCCGCAATCCGGGTGGCATGGATGCTCCGGGCCTTGCCGCCAAACCAGCGCTGCTTGGGCAAGTACTCCGGAAATACCAATGACTCCAACCTATATTTCCCCGCCCCTTCCAGCAAGACCTCCCAGTTATCCGCTACCACCGGCGACGATGCCAACTGGCCGGCGGCTTGGACGTTTTCCGGCTGACCGTGAATCTCCAGCCATAAGAAACCGTATGGCCCGAGCGTAAGGCTGTACGGTTGCTTGCCGATCGGCGGAAAATCGACGTACCCGAGCATCTCGACAGGCGTGGCGCCCTGCAGGTCCGGCAGCTCCAGACTCACGGGTTGGGCAAACCGCGACAGATTCGCCACGCATAACACTTGTTGATCTTCATAGCGCCGCAGATAGGCGAGCACCTTGCGATTGGATGGATTCAGGAATTCCAGCGAGCCTCTACCGAATACGCGAAACAGCTTGCGTAAGGCGATCATGTTGCGCATCCAACTCAGCAGCGACGACGGGTCGCCCTGTTGGGCCTCCACGTTGATCGCTTCGTAACCCAGAATCGGGTCCATAATGACCGGGCTGTACAGCCTGGCGGGCGTCGCCCGTGAAAAGCCGGCGTTCCGGTCCGAGCTCCATTGCATGGGTGTGCGCACGCCGTTCCGGTCACCCAGATAAATGTTGTCACCCATTCCGATTTCATCGCCGTAGTAGATTACTGGCGTTCCCGGAAACGAAAACAGCAGGCTGTTCAAGAGCTCGATGCGCCTCCGATTGTTGTCCATCAAAGTTGCCAGGCGGCGCCGGATGCCGAGATTGATGCGCATGCGGGAATCGGCACTGTAAGCGAGATACATGTAATCGCGCTCGTCGGCCGTGACCATCTCGAGCGTCAGCTCATCGTGGTTTCGCAGGAACAGCGCCCATTGGCAGGTAGGGGGAATCTCCGGAGTCTGCGCCATGATATCGGTGATCGGCAGACGGTCCTCCTGGCGGAGCGCCATATAGATTCGCGGCATCAGCGGGAAGTGAAACGCCATGTGACATTCGTCGCCATCGCCAAAATAGGGGCGGACGTCGGTGGGCCATTGGTTGGCTTCGGCGAGAAGCATGCGGCTTTCATAGCTGGCATCGATTTCCTGCCGCAATTCCTTAATCAACAGGTGAGTCTCGGGAAGATTCTCGCAGTTGGTTCCCTCGCGCTCCACCAGGTATGGGATGGCGTCGACACGCAGGGCATCCACTCCCAGGTCCAGCCAGTAGCGCATCACGTTGAGCATTTCTTCGACAACTTTAGGATTGTCGTAATTCAGGTCGGGTTGGTGCGAGAAGAACCGGTGCCAGAAATAGGCCTGGGCCACGGGGTCCCAGGTCCAGTTCGACTTTTCCGTATCGGTGAAAATAATGCGGGCGCCGCCATACTTCTGGTCGTTGTCGCTCCAGACGTAGTAGTCGCGCTCTAGGGATCCCTTCGGAGATCGCCTGGCCCGCTGAAACCAGGGGTGCTGGTCGGAGGTGTGATTCATCACCAACTCGATCATCACCTGCAAGCCGCGCTCGTGGGCCGCATCCAACAAGGTCCGGAAGTCGTCCACGTTGCCATACATGGGATGGACGCTCAGATAGTCCGAGATATCGTAGCCATCGTCCCGGAGCGGCGACGGGTAGAAAGGCAGCAGCCACAGACAGGTAACACCCAGGTCCTGCAGATAGTCCAGCTTTTGAATTCAGCCCCGGGAAGTCGCCAATGCCGTCGTCGTTGCTGTCGAAGAACGCACGGACATGCAGCTCGTAAATAATGGCATCCTTGTACCAGAGCGGATCGGTTGCATTTCCCGGCTTTCTCATGACAATGCCGCCCTGCGGCTACGACGTACCTTGTGCTGCGGGCCTAAAGACCACGATACCAAGCGGCGGAAGCGTCAGGTTTAGTGAGTATGGGCGGCCATGGATCGGTAAAGGGCTCGTGTTTGCAGCGGCTACATGGCGCCCGCGTTCTTGCAGGAAGGGCAGATGCCATAAGTGCCGCCATTGCCGATGATGGCGGCACACCTGCCGGTCAGGCTGGCTACGTCGGCCGCGCTTGGTTCCACAGCAATGAACGGGGTCGATGTGGTTGCGAACCCGGTCGATGGGGCTGGAGCCGGATGAAGTGTCGTACCCCAGGCCACTACACCGGAGGTAAGGTGGGCCACCGTGAGCCCCGCCGCCTGGAGAGCGCAAGAGCCGACAGTTGCGGCGCCGATAGGCACACTGGGGATCAGTTTCACCACTATTGAGGCTGGGGTCAGGCCCGTCACCTCCGACGCCAGGTCTGCGTTGGCGCCAAGGTGAACCACTGCGTTGGGTGTTACCAGGCAGGAGCAGCACGAAACCAACTGCCCATCGGTAGCATCGGTCGCATAAAGGCTCACGCAGACATTGCCGATGGTACTGACGTCATTGCCGTAGCCGGGGCCCTCCAACGGATCGCCGTTAAGTCCAGTGTTTGCGATGTTGATATAAGACTCACCGGCGCCAAGGTGGGCCGCGTACCTGACCAGAACGGGCGACCGGTTCACGGCCGTGGTCACCACCGAGGCAGGAAATGCTTGCGCGTTGAAGGGGGAGGCCGGGATGACACTTAATGCCCCAGAAGCAGGGTCGATGGTGTATGCAGAGACGGTGGAGTCACCAGAGTTCGCCACATAGGCGAATTTGCCCGTCGGGTCCACAGTTACAGACGCGGGCCCCGATTCCGCGGAGAAGGGGGAGCCGGGGATGGCAGTGAGGGCCCCAGCGGCGGGATCGATGGTGTACGCCGAGACGGTGCCGTCACCAGAGTTTGCCACATAGGCGAATTGGCCCGTCGGGTCCACAGTTACAGACGCGGGCCCCGATCCTGCGGAGAAGGGAGAGCCAGGGACGGCGGTGAGCGCCCCGGTATTGTGGTTGATGGTGTACGCCGAGACGGTGCCGTCACCGGAGTTCGCCACGTAGGCGAATTTGCCGGACGGGTCCACCGTTACAGACGTAGGCGCCGAGCCCGCGGCGAAGGGGGAGCCGGAGACGACAGTCAGCGCTCCAGTGACGTGGTCGATGGCGTACACAGAGATGTTGTCGGAGAACTCGTTCGCCACATAGGCGAACTTGCCCGATGGGCCTACGGCAACCGACACGGGCCCCGATCCCGCCTGGAATGGGGAGCCGGGAATGGCAGTCAGCGCTCCCGTGGTGAAATTGATGGTATACGCCGAGATGTTGTTGGACATCTCATTCGCCACATAGGCCAATCTGCCAGTTGGGTCCACGGATACGGAGTCAGGAAACGATCCCGCGGCGAAGGGGGAGCCGTGAATGGGAGTAAGTGCCCCGGTGGCACGGTTAATGGTGTATGCCGAGACGTTGTCGGACAACCAATTCGCCGTATAGACGAATCTGCAAGACGGGTCCACGGTTACAGAGTCGGGCCACGTTCCTGCCGCGAAGGCGGAGCCGACAACAAGATCTAGTGCCCCCGTGGTGGGATCGATGGTGAATGCCGAGACGCTACGAGACCTACTGTTCGCCACGTAGGCGAAAGATTGAGCGTCGGCATACACAGGCGCCACAGCCAGTAGGCTCAAAACCGAGACTATTCGTCGCAAGTTATTCATTTCAGACTGGTAACGATAGCCAATCGTCGGACTACCCAAAGCGGCGGGCCTTGGGCAAATGCGCCCGCAGCAAGCAAAAAGAGAGAGAGCCTCTACCCATAGGTTAGTGCCCCTGTGCGAACAATACACTGGACGATCCGCGCCAACAATAGACCGTTTCTCGATAATGTAATAGCCAGAAAAGGCCTAAATGGGGTATTTCCTTCACTCAGGTACCCCCTATATATTTGTGGTTGGCGCCGTCAGCCTTGGCGAAGCGCTGCACCATGGACTTGTACGGAGCCGGTCCCACCGCTACGGCTTGCTCGGCGAGGCGCAGGAAAAGCTTTCCTCGGCTACGCGAGTTCCGTCGATTGAAACGAAACGTGAACTCGTCCAGGTAGTAGTCCGGGTGCTCCCTGCCGACCGCGCCTTGGTGCGTGCCCAGCAGCCAGCGCCTTAGCAAAGAGGCCACCAGATGAACTCGCGGCAGCCACTCCGACGCCGATTCTTTTTGTCCCTTCAGGAAAGTGATGCGGTGACGGTAGCCCTTGCCTTTCAGGAGATCATATCCGATCCAGCCGTCGGTGTGAACGATGCTGCCGGGTTCAATGGCCTCCTCGATAAACGGCATGAGGCTACCGGCAGAAGCATCGGGGATGCGCTTGCGGCCGTAACAGCATCGGATGAGATTGCGGATTCCACCCGTTGTGCTCCCCGATGACAGTAACTTCCGCGGCATTCGGCGCCCACACCGCGACATGCACTACGCTGCGGCCGTCCACTTCCCCCAGGTGGGCGCCGAGCTTTTCATAGGCGCGAAGGTGCGTGCCTTCGCCAAAAAGGTGCAAGTCGTAATCGGTCAACAAAAATGACTGTGTGGTCGCGCTCATTGATCACCTATAAGTAGTAATCGAAGTCTCTCTCCGTCCGTACCCACTTGCGGACCTTCATAATATGGGCCGGAAGACTCTCCGCCGCCAAATCGAAATAGTTCCGGGGGCCATGCCAGAGATAACGGCCCTCACCGAGCAAATCGTGCGCCTGAAATGTTCGGCTGGCATCGAGTCCGAGCGAGGCGAGATCGAGAGTGACCCAACCCGTTTGCGTATGCCGGGCGTCGAGGTTGCAAATCACGATGACAATGTCCGAGAGATCGCCGGATGTTTTGCTGTAGCAGATCACCTCGGGGTTATCCGTCTCATGAAATCGGAGATTCCCCATATTGTGGAGGGCGGGATTCTCACGGCGGATCCGGTTGAGGCGCGCGATCAGGTCCTTCAGGCTCCAGCGGCTGTTTATATCCCAATGCTTCAATTCGTACTTCTCGGAGTTCAGGTATTCTTCGCTGCCCGGTTCCCTGGGCGTGTTCTCGCCAAGCTCAAATGCAGGACCGTAGATTCCGTAGTTTGCTCCCATGGTAGCGGCCAGAATGACGCGAATAGCGAAGGCGGGCCGGCCGCCCGTTTGCAAAAACTCGGGCAGGATGTCCGGCGTATTTGGCCATAGGTTGGGCCGGAAGAACTCGCGGAGGTTGGTTTCCGTCAGTTCCCGGAAATACTCGGTAAGTTCGTGTTTTGTGTTACGCCAGGTGAAATAGGTGTAGGACTGTGAAAACCCGAGCTTGGCGAATCGATACATCAGCTTGGGACGGGTGAATGCCTCCGCCAGGAATAAAACGTCCGGGTGCTCTTCCTTGATCTCGGCGATCGTCCACTCCCAAAAGGCGAGCGCCTTGGTATGCGGATTATCGACACGAAATATGCGCACGCCGTGTCCAATCCAAAACAGAACCACGCGCTTCAGCTCTTCCCACAACTGCCGCCAGTGTGGCGTCTCGAAGTCGAAGGGAAAGATATCCTGATATTTCTTCGGTGGGTTCTCCGCATATTGAATCGTGCCGTCGGGACGGGCACGGAACCATTCCGGGTGTTCTCGCACATAGGGATGGTCGGGCGAGCACTGGAACGCAAGATCCAGCGCAACCTCGATATCGCGGGTCCGGGCGTTTGCGACCAGCCGGTCGAAGTCTTCCAGAGCGCCTAACCGTGGGTCGATGCTGGTGTGGCCGCCTCCCTCCGATCCGATCGCCCAAGGGCTGCCGACGTCGTTCGGCGCGGCGGCGGCCTCGTTGTTCTTCCCTTTTCGAAACGTGTGCCCAATGGGGTGAATGGGAGGAAGATACAGTACGTCAAAGCCCATTTCGGCTATATACGGGAGCCGAGCCTCGCAATCCCGCAGCGTTCCATAGCGAGCGGGCGCGGAAGAGCAGGACCGGGGAAACATTTCATACCATGTAGAAAAGGCGGCTTTGTCGCGGTCGCCAATCAGGCAGAGTTCCTTTCCATACCGCGCGGCGAACCGGCGGTCCGGATAGCGCTGAACGGTTGCTGCTAAGTCCTGGTCGAGTGCAGCCTGTTGGCTGCCCTGGCGCACCGCGGCCGCCCATTGACGAAGCTTGGCGGCATCCTCATTTGGCGCCCGCGATGCCGCGTCTTCCACCAATTTGGCTCCGATCAAGCAATCCGTGCGCACATCCTGGCCGGAGGAGATCCGCTTGACCATAGCGTTGCGCCAGGCGCCGAAGCGATCGATCCAGCCCTCCACCGTATATAGGTAACGGCCGAGTTCGGAGACGGGGAACGCGCCACGCCAGCGGTCGTTGCCAAGCGGCTTCATGGGCAAGCGGAGCCAGTCTTCGGTCCGTGCGTGACGATAGAGAAGCTCGCCCGCGACCATATCGCTGCTGTCGGCGAAGATGTCCGCTTCGACGACCACGGACTCGCCTACAATGCGCTGCGCCGGGAATGCCCCACAATCCACTTCCGGACGAACCCTTTCCACTACCACACGGATTCGTCCTTCCGCTTGGAGCATCGCGTTTGGTTATGTAGCAAACGGAAGGCCAAAAATAATGAAGCGAACGTATCGACCGACCCGCCGGCCCGCCGGCTCCCCCGTTGAGCGCCGTTGAGGGTTCTGGTATTCTCTAATAGTTGCAATCGTTAAAGTCAAGAATCCCGGCCATGTGGGCTGGGCCTACCCTCGAGAGGTAACATGTCAGGCCATTCCAAATGGGCCACCATTAAGCACAAAAAGGCGGCATTGGACGCCAAGCGCGGGAAGAGCTTCACGCGCATCATCAAGGAAATCACGATCGCCGCGCGTCAGGGCGGCGATCCCGACGGGAACCCGCGATTGCGCACCGCGATTGTGGCCGCTAAAGCCGTCAGCATGCCCGCCGACAACATCAAGAAGGCGATCATGCGCGGCACCGGCGAGCTGGAAGGCGGGCAGATCGACGAAGTCATGTTCGAAGGCTACGGGCCGGGCGGCGCCGCCGTGCTGGTTAACGTCGCCACCGATAACCGCAATCGCACCGTAAGTGAGCTCCGCCATGTCTTTTCGAAGAACGGCGGCAACATGGGCGAGCAGGGCAGCGTCGCCTGGATGTTCGAACGCAAGAGCCAGATTTTCGTGGCGGGCGACAAGGCCACCGAAGATCAACTCATAAATGTGGCGCTCGAGGCCGGAGGCGACGATCTTCGCAACGACGGCGACCAGTGGGACGTGCTTTCTCCTCCAGAGGCCCACGAAGCCATCCTAAAGGCGCTCGAGGCCAACCATATTCCCGTCGCGGAAGCGAGTATCGCTTTCGTCCCGAAGAACCTGATCAAGCTGGAGGGCAAGAACGCGTCGGCCATGCTGCGTCTCAGCGAGGCGCTCGAAGAGCATGACGACGTGCAGAGCGTCTATTCCAACTTCGATATCGACGAGAAGGAGCTGGAGGCTCTGTCGTAAAGCCGTGCGCGTGCTGGGCATCGATTGCGGGTCGGAGCGAACCGGTTACGGCGTAATCGATAGCGACGGCAGCGCGCACCGGCTGGTGGCCGCGGGGGTCATCCGCACCAGCCCGAAACGGCCCTTTGAATTGCGCCTGGCGGAGATTTCCAAGGCTTTGCGCGAACTCCTCGTGCGCTATGCTCCGGAGGCGGCCGCCGTGGAAGAAGTCTTTTATGCCGCCAACGTGAAGACCGCTTTGAAGCTGGCGCACGTGCGCGGCGTGGCGCTGGCGGCGGTGGCGGAAGCCGCCGTGGATTTTGCCGAATATTCCCCCCTTAGCATCAAGACCAGCGTGGTGGGTTACGGCAGAGCCGAAAAGGCGCAGGTGAAGCTGATGGTGCGCGAACTGCTTCGCCTCGAAGAGGCGATCGAATCCGAAGATGCCTCGGACGCCCTGGCGGTGGCGATCTGCCATGCGACCCGCGCTTTCACCAGCCGGCGGCTCGCGGGGGCATTGCAGTGAAGCCGGGAAACCGAATGCCGTACCGCTCCGTGCTCCTGCTCTTGGCCGCGGCCCTTCTGGCTGCTGGCCGGATGCCTGCCCAACAGACCGCGCCCGCCGCGCCGGCGCGATTGTTCTATTCGCGGGCGTTCAAAGGCAGCCAGCCGCCGTATTTTCAGGTCTCCGTAACCAAGGACGGGGATACCGAATACCGCGAAGCGGTGGACGACGATCTGCCCGTCCGCTTCAAGCTCGACGAGAACGGCATCAACGCGGTTTTCGGTCTGGCGGAGAAGCTTGGGTTTTTCAACCATCCGTTGGAATCGCCGGTCAAGGTGGCCTTCATGGGCGCCAAGACCTTTTGCTACGAGAACGGCCCACAAAAAACCGAGGTGAAGTTCAATTACTCGCAAGACCCCAGCGCCCAGGCCCTGCAGGATTGGTTTGAACGCATGGCGGAGACCGCGCGCTACCGCATCGACCTGGAACGAACCGCCAAGTACGATCACCTGGGCGTATTCCAAGCCGTCGCCACCCTGGAAGCCGCGATGCAAGACAACCGCCTGGTGTCGCCGCAGCAGTTCCTGCCCATGCTCGATCGTGTGGCCAAAAACGAGAGCTATATGCATACCGCGCGCGTGCGCGCCGCCGAGCTGGCAGAGGCAATTCGCGCCGACAACAAGTGAGGCTCTGCCGCCGCAGGCCACCTACCGCACCTCGAAATCAATCCATTGCGACGCGGTGCTGTACGGACCTTTGGCCAGTTTATCGTCGACCACGACTTGCAGGACGTAATCTCCCGGCGCCAGGCCGTCCGCCAGCTTCATGGTCCCGCCTTCCACCAACTGCCTGACGTCCGGCTGACCGGCAGCGCTCAGCCGCATAGGCTTCCCGGCGTAGACTACTTTGCCTTCCCGGTAAAGACGAGTCCAGGCTTCCAGTTCCGCCTGCTTCGCAACTCCCAGCCGCGCGTTCAAGACCTGGTAGCCGTAAGAGATTTCGGCGCCGGGTTTGAAGATGCGGACGCCCGGGCTGCCTTGGGCGTCCACCTCGCGAATCTGGCCTTCTTCGCCGCCGCCCGCGTCGGGTCCTTTGACCGGCTCGGCGAACGCGGGCAAGGGTAAGGACTCGATCACCAACGTGGAAAGCGTCAGGCGTCCCTTTCTTATATCCGGCACCGAGAGGAACTGGTTTGCCGAACCCAGCTTGCCGCTGGTTGCGTCGCGCACGGCGACGCGGACCTGGTAGGCGCCGGGCTGCTTCACGGGATGACGGAAATGGTAGAAGAGGCCGGTTTTCAAGGTGTCCCGATAGTCGGCTTCTTCCATGGCGATCGGATACGTGCGATTGCTGGTATTGATCGCCTGGCCGTTGTCGCCAAAGGTGACCGCCATCACGTCGATTGACGCCTTGTGAACGCCTCCGGACTCGATCGCGAAGGTCAGATCCTTGGGGTCGATGTACAGAACCCCGCTCATGATCGAAACCGATTGCGGCATGACGGTGAAGAACGGGGTGAGGCGCACGTGAATATCGCTCGCGCCAAAGGGCGAGCTGAGCGCATGTAGAAGCTCCTCCTGGCGAGTCCGGGGGGCGATGGGGCGGCGTTCACTCTCCGGCCGCCCATAAAAACCCTGGCGGGTGCGTACCGTCAGCCCGGGCCGCGTCACCTCCACTTTCATGTTGTGATAGCGGAACTCGCCGGTTTTCGGGTCGAAGGTGGAAGCGTCCGGACGGTAGCCGATCAGGTAATAGCCGTCGCTATCCTCCATCGCCGTGCGCAGGGCTCTGTCGATATCGCTATCGAGGAACAGGCCGCCGGTATCGTGGGCCAAGGTTGTCAGGCCCCCGCGCGAGTCGGTCTCCTGGTCGGCGCCGGGGATGGAGTTGATCTGCCGCATTCGCCTAGGGTAAGACACCGCGTTACCGTTTCCGCTTGTTGGAGCGGCAGTCTGAGTCCCGCTGGGGTCGATGGCGTAGATGACCGCCGAAGCGCGGTTGGTATTGTCGATCAGATGGCGCATGCTGTCCAGGGCGCCCTTGATTGGGCCATAGCGGTCGAGCAAATCCAGGTTTTCGGAAAACAGGATTACGGATTTGCGGCCGGGCAGTTCGCGCAGTCCCTCGACCACGTAACCCACCGCGCCCAGAGTTCCCGTGGAAAAGATCCCGGAGAAGCGGACGTCGGCAGCGGTGCCGGCCTTTCGTCCGTCCGCGGCGACCGAGGCGAAGCTGCCGATGCCGGCTCGGCCCATCGGATTGAACTTCACCAGATCGATGGCCGCGTACAGCAAGCGCTTATCGGAGGTGAACTGTTGCAGCGCGCCCACACCCGCGCCGGTGCGGATGATGGCCACCAGGTCGCCCGTTTGCATCTGCTGGCCCACGAATTTCCGGAGCGCATTTTGAACGCGAGCCACGCTCTCGGACGAAAGCCCGAGGTCATCCACCACGAATGCGACGGTGCGGCGGACCTGGGACGGTTTCAGAGCGGCTGCGCCGGAGCCGACTGCCGCGCTCGTGGATATATAGGAGAAGTTGCAAATGGTCTGCGGCTTTCCGTCCTGCAAAATGCGAAAGTCGTCGGTTTTGAGATCGGTTACCGGCCGGCCGCGGCGATCGGTCACGATGGCATCGATTTGGACCAGGTTGACGTCAATGCGGATGACTGTGTCCGGAGCAGGCAGCGCGGGCTCTGGCGGGCTCTGAGCATTGAGCGACGCCCATGCCAACGCAAACACCAGACGTGGCGCACGCGCTCTTGTTGACGCTCGCTGCCACGAGATCAGGAGTTCGGAGACTCGACGCGGCACGCAGGAGTGCGCGCGCCACGGCGGTGTCTGTGAGGTTAGTTTCGCGCTGTTCCCAAACACTGCATCCCCGCCCATTCAGTGTATCTTCACCGGGATGCTGCGGGCCGATATTGCGCCGCCTTCCGCCTCGCGCACAACCAACCTCAGCACGTACGCTCCCGGCTTCATATCGAACTCAAACGGCACGACCTCTCCGGCATCCATATGCGCCAAGGTCTCGTTAAGCAGTCTCAGGTTCACGGTTTGGGTAGTGCCCGTCACGTAAGCTCCGTCCGTATCGAACAGAGCGGACACCAGCGTGAGCGAGTCCCAGTTTCGCCCATCGGTTTTCCGGAAATGCAGAGACCGCACATCCACTTTCGCCGTCACCGTCAGCTTCCGATTATCCGCATCGGCTTTGGAGTACCGTGTTTCGACAGTTACCGGGATTTCGTTGCGTTCTTCTCGCGAGAAGACTGCGTCATGGATGTCCGACTTTGCCGTTTCCTCCTCGGAGTCGTACTTCACCGCGTAATATCCGCGGCGCGCCTCGATGCTCACGCCTTTCTGGTCTGGCAGACGGACGCTGAGCGAATGAAAGCTGCCATCCTCCTTCAATTCCGCCGGCGAAAATCCGAGCACGTAGGAGAATTCAGGTGCAGCGGCGACGCAATCGAAACCGGCCGTCAAATCGTTGTTGTTGTGAAAAAACGTGCCGCCGGTGCCTGCGGACAAGTCGGCCAGCACATCGTCGTTGGCTTCGTCGGTACTCCGAAGGTACCTCAGCCACAGGTTGCTGGGTGCGTCGCGCCGGGTCGCGTCCGCGTAGTACGCGGAGACGCCCCGTGGTTCTACCGCGCCGATGATCACGTTGGCCTTGGCCGCTTGGTCGAGAAGGCCAGCCATGACGCTAATGGCTTCGGGCGTTCGCACAACAAAGCCGGGCGACGCTAAAATGATCGACCGCTGGCCGGGCATTTCCGCCAGCCTCCGGATCGCGCGGCGCAACGCGCTGAGAACAGTTTGGGTGTCTTGCGCACCAAGAAATACCTCCCGCCGGACAGCCGCCCTGGCTAGTGTCTTGGCCTGTTCGTAGTCCGTTGTGGGCCAGCAGGCCATGGTCTCTCCAATCAACGCATGCAGCGCGTCCGGTTCGTCCCCGTTCAGGCCCGCCTCGACCCGGTTCTGAATCAGGTCCGCGATGTAGTAGTTGACGGGCGGGCACCGGGACCCGCCGTGCGAGACCGTTAGTTGGACTCTCAGCTTTTGGATCGTGTCTTCGAGCTTCGCCCGGTCGCCGGTGAACTCCAGTGTCGGATGGCCGGAGAGCGTGTAGATGGCTGCGCGATCCGTGGGCGCCAAACCACGTTCGATGTGGCGGGCCGCCGCCGCTCGGACCGGGTCCATGTCGGCGAATTCGGTATCGAGGTCGTCGAACAAATAGATCACATACCGCTGCGGGCTGCTGCTTCGTGCGACCACGCCGACGCCTTCCGATTCGGCCGCACTCGCGGCAGCCTTCTCCTCCGGCGCATCGCCAACGCGCTTCACCGTCGAGAAGCTGTCGATTACCTGCTGCTTGCCCTTGTCGAACAGTTGAAAGTCGTCTTTGGTGAGATTGCCGACAGCGCGCCCATGCGCATCGCGTGCGACAACCGGCACGAGCACGAGGTTGACTTTGCTTTCGAAGGTCGGGGGGCTCTGAGGTTCCTGCGCCATGGCCGTCGCGGAGCAAAGAAATGCGACCAAGCAGACCGGCAGCCGGCAATCGCGCACGCGCTCCATCCGCATGGTTGGCCACTGTGGAAGACGCCGGAATGCGGTACCCGGTTTCAAGGAATCTACCATAAAGGAATCTATCATAAGCGGTGGGGCAGGCGGTTCCGCCGGCCATGCCGGCGCCTGCGCCTGTGTCGCGCAAGCCACCTCACGCTTGCGCTCCACGGAATTCCTACCGCAGCGTTTCCGCCAACAGCTCGGTCAGCTTCTGAAACGCGCGTTCGGCTTGAGGGCGGTTGTACACCGGGCTGTCGGGTACCGTCCAACCGTGATGAGCGCCCTCGTAGATCTCGCTTTCGTAACGCCCGCCCCACGCCGCCAGCGCGCCATCGAATTTCGCGATCGCATCCGCGGGCATGCTGCGGTCCTCAACGGCGTGCCCGAAATACAACCGCGCCCGGATTCGCGGCAGTAAAAGATGCGGGCTGTCCGGCGCCTCGGTAAAGAGTCCGCCGCCGTGGAAGGAAGCCACCGCGCGGACCCGTTCCGGAACGGCGGCGGCAATTCGCATCGCGACCGCGCCGGCAAAACACAAGCCCATCGCGCCAATCGGCCCTTCCGCCGTCTCGCTGCGGGACGCCAGGAAATCGGCGTAACCCGCGGCATCGCGATCGACGGCCTCGGGCGCTAGCGCGGCCTTCAACTCGCCGAATTTCCGCCGCGTGGCCTCATCGGCGAAATTCACCGGTGGTTCGAACAGCGGCGTCTGGTGGGTGCGATAAAACATGTTCGGTAGCAGCACCGTATATCCCTCGCCAGCCACTCGCGCCGCCATCTCGCGCTGCGATGGCCGAATGCCGCCAATGTCGGTGAGAAACAGAAATCCGGGCCCGCGTTTTTTCTTATCTACGTACAGAAATCCGTCGGCCGTGCCGTCCACGGTCGGTATTTCGACAGCCTCTTCTTTCATAGCAAAGCCCCCTCCCCAATTCTGGCTATTGCAGCCTGCTCCACGAACTCTTCTAACCTCCGAACGCTTGCAGCTTACCCGCCACTTCTTGCCGGAACCGGTCCACAAACCCCAGCACGTAATCGCCGATCTCGCGGGCCGGGTTCTCCACCAGCGGCGTAAGATCCATGGCGAAATTCAGCGCGGATTCCTGGTCGGTGCCGTGCGAGGCAAAGTAGGTAGCGTGAGCCAGCCGCCGGCCTGCCGTCGCCAAATCGTAGCGCTTGCCGCCGGTCACCTGCGAATCGAATACGCCTACCAGCGCGGCGGCGATGTTCGAGCGCTCGCTCACCGCGAGCGGCTGTTTATCGGCGTCCGGCAGCCAGTCCAGGTCGCGCCACACTTCGCAGCCGTAAACTTTGCGCGGTTTGTGCTCCGCGGCCACCTCGCGCAGCGCGGCAATCGACCGCAGCGCCACGCTGACGTGGGTGTCGTGCTTGTCGGCCAGATTGTGCAGGTACACCACTTCGGGGCGCGCCGCGCGCAAGATCCGGACCAGGTCCGCAATTACGGCGGTATCGGCCACATTCTTTACCTGGCTGCTGGTGAACCCGAGCTGCAACTGGCAGGAGTACTCGCCCACGTAGGCCGCCTTGCGCTGCTCGACCACGCGCACCTTCTGCATCTCGTCATCGGTGTAGCCGCCATAAATCCCGCTGCGCGGGCTGCCCGCGCCGTTGGTCACCACCACGCCGGTAAACCACCGGTCTTTGCGGCCGAAGCAGGCGGCGATGCCATGATAGGCCATGATTTCGATGTCGTCCTGGTGCGCGGACACACAAAGATGGGTGGTGCGCGCCAACGCCTCTTCCGGCGCGGCGCCATCCGGCACCAAAAAATCCGTGTTCGGTTGATGAAATTGCATAGAATCCATTAACTCCTGACTGAGCCACAGATGAACACAGATTAACGCAGATAAATGCGTTGATCCCGCATTTTCGAGGGGCACGGATGGCGTTTCACGCGCGGACGGCGGTTAACTAAAATTAAAATACCTTAATGAGGAGTTCCGAGCGACCGATTTGGGTGTAAACTCCAAACACTCAGGAAGCCAGGATGGAGATCCTGTCTTGGGCCAGAAAAGGGGGGGGGACAATGGCAACGCTCAGTCAGTATTGGTTTCGAGACGGATTCTTCACCGGACCGTTTGATGTCTTTAACCAAACTTATGCGGACGGAGGATGGGCGTGGATTTCCAATGGAGCGAGTTCCGCCGCGACCCTGGTTTGGAACCGGCCAGACAGCGAGCGAACGCTTGATGTCGCGGCGCAGTTGGGTACGCCCGCCATCCTCGCGGTAATCGACGGTCTGCTCTCGAGTGGCGCTAGCCGCACCAGCGGTATCATGGCACAGGGAGTGTTTTGGCCGAATGTGTCTTATTACAGCAAGGACCCGAGTGCGCATAATGACTCGGACATGTTGATCCGGGTTTACTTCAATTTCCACATCAGCACTCCCTGGTATTGCTCAGACGCGGACGGGAACATCTCGTACTACCTTTTTCTGTATCTGGATGGGGGTGGGCACTTGCAGGGGTATGTGGATGGCTGGAGTTACAATTACAGCGGAGGTGGACCGTTTTGTACTGGCTCGATCAACGATGCGCTGAATAACGCCGTGCCAAACGGAGTGGGTCCGCTCCAGACAGTCCTTGACGATGACCTTGCCCTGCTCTCGGATGCTACGTTCAGCAAGCTGTACTATCTACCTGGTAGCGGCACCAAAACGCCGGGTGATACTTCAGAGAACGCTGACTTGGATGTGGCAATTGCCGTGTTGCCATAAAGGAGGCGAGTTATGGAGACTAAACTCTTGGAACGGATGGAGCCCATCTTAAAAGAGGACGGATTCACCCACATCTCGAAAACATCAAGTACTCACTCGGTTACGCTCAGTGCCGAGAAGGGGAGGCAGCGGCTCGTGCTGCACATCACCGATCAGGCGGAGCTGTCCGATAAAGCGGTGCGTAACGAAGAAGTCCCGGCCGCCGCGAACATCAAGCTGACTGCAACAATGCCTGGGCTTAGCCCAAATGCGGCAGGTCAAGTTGTGCAACGAACAGGACAGGGGGGCGCTCCGCGCGCGAAACGCCGTTAGGTGCGTTGTCGCGTAAAATCGGCTCCGACGAAGCCGGCGGCTATTGGCTGACGCCCTCAAAACTCCCAGCCGACTTCAACAATCTTCGCGGGAGACCGGCGTCGAGAGCTTGTGAGTGTAAGGGTGTATCGTCACTTAAGGCCACTGTCAGGAAGTAACCGCTCCCTTACGGTCGCGGCTCCTATCCGGAAACCGCCGGCAAGCTGGCCGCGGCGATAGCCTGCCCGTGCCGCTTCTCCAATTCCCCTGGAATATGAAATCGAATCCGCTCGGCCAGCTCCGGAAACTCGGCTTTCAAAACCTGCGTGGCTACTTCCAGGATGCGGTCGCCGCCGGCGCCGCTCAGTACGCGGCCCAGCACCAGCAGATTGCGGATCTCGTAAAATTCGGCATAGTGCGCGATGTTGTATCCGAAATAAACGCCGATGGTTTCGTAAATCCGCATGGCGCGCGCGTCTCCGGCCGCCGCGAGCTTCTGCACCTGTTCCAGCTTCGCCGGCAGGGGCATGCCGTCCGTTAATTCGATCTGGGCCGGCTCTAAAAGTCGGCCCACGGCCTGCTGCGAAAAATACTGCGCGCCCACACCGCCGTCGCCGCTCCATTCGTCCACTGGAGCGTTCTCGCGGTAATCCACCGGCACGAAAGCCAGTTCGTTGAGCCAGCTTGTAATGCCGCCCTGCGCGGTCACGTACCCGGCGGCCAGGCTGCTGCCCATCGCGATGCCCAGCACCGCGTTATCCCCCAGCGCCATCGAGCCCGCCAGCGCCGTCACCTCGCCATCGTTGACCACCTCGAACGGCACCCCGCCCCACTTCGCCTGCAAGTCGAAAAACAGGCGGCGAATCCGGGTATCGAACAATTCCCGCGGCACCGCCCGGTAGAGCGAGCCCACGCGCGCTTCGTTGCCGACGTAGACGCCCGCCGCGCTTCCGCCGATGGCATCCACGCGCGGCAGATGAGCCGCGGCGCGCCGCAAGGAATCGTCGATGCCGTCGAAATGATATTGCGGGTCGGTTTGGACGCTCGGGTTCCACGGCGCCTCGTCGCTGAATACCACTTTCCCATCCACCACGGCCGCGCACTTGCGGTCGCTCGCCCCCAGGTCGAAACCGATCCGGTATCCTTCCAAGTGGCGGCCCAGCGCCGCCGCCGTTTCGCGTTCCTCGGGCACATCTTCGAAGCTCACGCTTTCGATGGCCATCGGCCGGCCATAGATGCGCTCGCCCATGAACTCGTGATCGAACGCGCGCGCTCCTCCGGGCGAATACACCGAACGCAGAAAGTCGGCCAGCCGCGGCTCGCCGCCCACCCATACCCGCCAGCCGCCTTTCTGCCAGAGCAGGAATTTCAGCAGCCTCTCGGCATAGCGCTGGTTCAGCAATACGTTCGCGCCCTCGTGCGGAAGCGTGGCCGTTCGCAACGTGCTGATCGCGCCATCGGCCTGCTCGAGCGCCAACGCAAACGGAACGCCGCCGCCGTTGCTTTTCACTAGATTGCGATAAGCGCCGATCCAGAGCGAGGCAGGCGTGAAGTCCGGGTCGAGCACGGGCCGGAACTTGGGCGACAGGGCAAAGGACATGGTAAGCTGTGTAACCTCCATGTTACGCCGCCGCTGGCCAGGATGGCCCTAGCCGGCCGACAGAATGCTGGCTAAAGGCGCTATTTCACCGGTTTCGTTTTGAGCTCGATGCGAACCTGCTCCATCTAGGCAATCGACATAAAACCATCCTAGCGGGTTATCGCCAACCGGCTTTTTGGGCGATCCAGGTTTTGAGCGCCAGGCCCGCCAGCAGGATCCAGACGGCATTGCGCATGAGGCCGCCGTCGAGGGTGAAGGCCGCCAAAAGGGCCAGAACGGCATAAGCGGCCATGGCGGCACCGAAACGTTGGTGTCTGGACATGGTCAGCGGTGCGGAGCGTTATAGACGAAGTTGAGCTGGATATCGATGTGGTCGCCCTTAAAATCGCCCGGCAGGGGCGGGAGCGGGTTCGAAGCGCTTACGCCAGAGACCGCGGCTTCATCCAGTGCATGCGAGCCCGATTGTTGCGCGTACACCAGCTTGGCCACCTTGCCATCGCGGACGATCCGAATCTGCACCGACACCCGCCCGCGCAACCCCAGCCGCGCGCTTTCCGGGTAGACGGACATCCAGTTGCGCCGCACGGCGGCCAGAACCTGGGTCAGGTAGGGCCGGAAGTCGACGCCCATGGGGTCGCTTTTCAGCTCGAAGCCGGCAAGCGGGGTGCCGGGGGTGGGGGTTTGGCGAAAGCCGCCGAGAATGTCTGGATCTGACGCGCCCGGATCGCCGCCTACCGTCGCGCCGCCCGAACCGGTGCCATGCAGGCTGTGAACGGCCTCGGAGATGGAGCTGTTCGGAATCGGCACCTTGCTCTGGCCCGGAGGCGGCGGGGCTTTCAGGCCTCCAAGGTTTTCCAGCGAGAGCTTGGGTTTCTCGGCCGGAGGCGTAGGCGGCATCGGTGCCTGCCCGATCTGCGGTACCTCGACCTTGGGTGCATTGACGCCGGTATCCACCTTGGGCGGCTCCGGCAGCGAGATTTGCGCTTCCTGTTTCGGCGCCGGGGATTGCGGAATTACCGCCGGCCGCGGTTGTTCGTGGGCCGACGGCGGCGGGCCCGGCGGCAGATTCAACCTGGGCCTCGGGGCCGAAGGTCGCAACTCGAATTCGGCGGATACTTTCGAGCGATTGGGCGCCTTTTGGGTAAGCTCGCTCGGCGGTTCAATTAGCGGCATGACGATCTTCGGCGCTTCCAAGGGTACGTTTGCCGGCATGCTCGGGGGAAGCACCGCCAGGGTCAAAATCAACCCTACGTGAACCGCCAGGGTCGCCACCAGCGCCTTCCGGCGGCGTGCGGGTCCATCGGCATCTCCCCATTCGGTCAGGAGATGCAGATCGGTTTCGGCCGGGCCTTGAACTACGGTTTCCATCCAGCGGCTAAAGTCTGCGAGACGAGGCGCCTATGCTGTTCAATTTTATCAAGAATCGCCAGCGCCACCTCTAATGTGTGACGCCCCACCGCGCCGGAACATTTCGGCGAATTTCGCGTCCGCACCGATTCGAGGAAGGCATCCAACTGTAATTTCAGCGGTTCCGCCTTTTCCACGGGGGCCTGTTCGAAGCCGATCTGGCGGTTCGCGCCGACCGAAAAAACCGCCAGATCCTGCCGGCTGTAATCGAGCGAAAGGTACTGCCTCGGTTGGAACAGGCGGAGCTTCCGGATCCTTTCGGTGGAAACCCGGCTGGCGGTAAGATTGGCCACGCATCCATTGGCGAACTGGAGGCGAACGTTGGCAATATCCACCTTGTCCGAAAGAACGCTGACGCCGGCCGCGCGGATTTCGACCGGTGACGCGCCGGCCAACGCCAGCACCACGTCCACGTCGTGGATCATCAGGTCCAGCACCACGTCCACGTCCAGGCTGCGCGGGCTGAACAGGTTCATCCGGTGCACCTCGAAGAAGAGAGGCAGCCGGGCACGGCGTTCGAGCTCCAGCACGGCCGGGTTGAAGCGTTCCAGATGGCCCACCTGCAAGATTCGGCCATGACGCGCGGCGGCGGCGATCAACCGGTCGGCGGAAGCCAGATCGCAAGCGATGGGCTTTTCCACCAGCACGTCGATGCCGGCTTCGACCAGCGCGCACGCGACCTCTTCATGCGCCGTGGTGGGCACGGCCACGATGGCGGCGTCCACCTTGCCCACCAGATCGCGCGCCTCGGTGAGCGCCAGCGCAGTGCCGCCAGCGCCTTCCATGGCGCGGGCTGGATCGAGATCGACCACCGCCACCAGTTCCGCCTGCGCCGATTCTCGCGCCACGCGATAGTGGTTGCGCCCAAACTGGCCTGCGCCGACGACCGCCAGCCGAATCTTACTGTTGTCCGGTGACATTTGGAGGCTTCTCTAGTATTCCATCGTCGTGGCCGGCGAAAAATCCAACCTGTGGTAGGGTTCTCTTCATGGACGATACCACGCTGCTGGTGCTGTCGGATCCCGCCGACCCGCGTTTAGCCATGCTGGAACAGTTGCCGGAGGGGACTAATCTTGCGGTCGGAACCACGCCGGAGGCCTTCGAGCGGCTGGCGGCGGATGCCACCGTGATTCTGAGCTGGATAGGCTCCAGCGGCTGGCTGCGGGAAGTGCTGCCTCTATGCCCGCGGGTGCGCTGGGTGCATACGCTCTCCGCCGGGTTGGACAACGTGCTGTTTCCCGAGCTGGTGGAAAGACCGCTGGTGCTGACCAACGGAATCGGCGTTTTCAGCGACTCTCTGGGAGAATTCGCCCTGGCCGCGATTCTATTCTTCGCGAAAGGCTTTCGCCGCCTGGTGCGCAGCCAGGAAGCTGGGCTATGGGACCCGTTCGATGTGCGGGATATCGCCGGCCAGACCGCCGGAATCGTGGGCTACGGAAGCATCGGGCGCGCCGTGGCGTCGCGGTTGCGGCCGCTGGGCATGAAGGTGCTCGCGCTGCGCCGGGAACCGAACCCCCGGCCGGACGAGTGGACCGAGCGCGTCTACGGGCCGCAGGAGCGCCTGGAGATGCTGGCGCAATGCGATTACATCGTGGTGAGCGCGCCGCTTACCGCGGACACGCGAGGAATGATCGGCGAATCCGAGTTCGCTGCCATGAAGCCGAGCACGGTGGTGATCAACATCGGGCGTGGGCCGGTGATCGACGAGCAGGCTCTCGTCCGGGCGCTCACCAACGGACGCATCGAGGGCGCCGCATTGGACGTTTTCGACACCGAGCCGCTGCCGCCCGGCCACCCTTTTTACCGCCTCCCGAACGTTTTGCTTTCTCCGCATTGCGCCGACCATACCGGCGACTGGCTGGAACGCGGCATGCAGTTGTTCCTCGATAACTTCGAGCGTTTCCGCAAAGGCGAGCCGCTACGGAACGTCGTGACCGACAAACGGCGAGGATATTGAGGCTGAGGTTCGGATTGGGTGTTGAGCCTCGCCCGGCACACAGATGTCGGGGCGTAGCGTTGCCCCTAGCGCACCTGCCTTGGGCGCAGGGGGTCCGCGGTTCAAATCCGCGCGCCCCGACCAATAAAATCAATCGCTTACAGCCATTTACGGCTCCCGTCAAAATCCCGCTGTAGATAATTTTGTAGGAGTTGAGAGAAATCATGGCAGCTCTGCAGCCAATCTCTCCTAAGATCAGAATGGGCTCTGATGGGTTTTCCACAACGCAAGTGCCTTGACAGAGCTTCGTCAGCACTGTAAGCTGACAGTAGACATGTCAAAATCATTAGGTACGAGAATTCGAGAGATTCGAGAGGAACGCGACCTCTCGTTGCGCGAGTTCGCCAAGAAGCTTGACGATGTTTCGCCAGCACATGTTTCGGACATCGAACTCGGCCGCCGCTTCCCCTCGGATGAACTGCTGGTGAAAATGGCGCGCGTCTTGGGCGTATCGTTCGAGGAACTCAAGAAGCTTGACCTCCGTCCCCCGGTCGAGGAACTCAAGAGGCTAGTACGTTCCAACCCAGTCTATGGGATGGCTTTAAGAAAACTGGCGGATAAGGAGATCACTCCCGAGGAACTGCTCAAACTCTTGACGAAGGCCGATCACAAGCACAAACCATGAAGCACCTGAAGGCACAATCCGGTCCGTTCGTTGAGCGTCCCTTTTTCAAGGCCGGCGAAATCGAGTCTACCTGCGAAGAGGAACTGATAAAGGCCGGCCTCTGTCCGGCCGCGCCAGGACCTGTTCGAATCGAGCGCTTCATCGAAAAACGCTTTGGCGTGACACCGGGGTATGAAGACCTCGGTGAGAGTGTGCTCGGCCTCACACGCTTTAACAGCCAAGGTGTCGCCGAGATCGTGGTCGCGGAGGCGCTCGACAGCGAAGGCAGTACGGTGGCTGAGCGTCGGATTCGGACGACCCTCGCGCATGAAGCCGGGCATGCCCTGTTTCACACGTACCTCTTCGTTCTGGCACCCCGTGAACCTCTATTCGGGGATACCAGCGAACCAAACAAGCCGAAAGTGTTATGCCGCGACGGAGCTGACGGTGCGAATCCGAATCGCTACCGAGGCCAGTGGTGGGAGTATCAGGCTAATTGTGCCATTGGCGGTCTATTGCTTCCGACCCGGCTGACTCACATGGCTCTGGAACCATACGTCGTTGCGTCCGGCAGTCTCGGGTTGCGTACGTTCGACCAAGCCCGCTTGGAGGAGGCAACGCGAATGTTAGCGGATCTGTTTGACGTTAACCCGGTTGTGGCCCGCATTCGCATCAACCAGATCTTCCCCGACCAATCTGGCCAACTGTTGATCTAAATTTTTTTGGCCCATGTGTACGCTCTGTCTGCTTACGGTGCTACAATAATGGCAGGCGGAGGCGACAACGCCTCCGTACAAACATCTAATTGTCGTCCGCCGCCTTTCAAAGGCCGGACAGAAAGGAAACCTTTTATGCAAGAAGAAAAACATCACGAACACGAACACCACAGACTGGCACGGATTATTATCGACCGGCAACACCTCGAATCACCGACGCCAACGACCGGGGCCGCCTTGTACGAGTTGGGGAAGGTGAAGGCCGGTCATACTCTTTACCGCGAGATGCCTGGTCCCCACGAGGATCACTCTGTGCCAAATGACGCGGCCGAAATTCACCTCCACGACGGCGAGAAGTTCTACTCAGAACCGACCCAACCCGATGATCATGAGGTCGAGATCATCATTGACCGCAAACACCGGCGATCTCCGAAGAAAACCACGGGGGCGGCGCTTTACGTCCTCGGTGAAGTCCTTGCGAACTACACGCTATATCGCGAAACATCCGGCCCGGAGGAGGACGAGCCAATTCCAAATGATGCTACGCCAATTCGCGTGCACAGGGATGAGAAGTTCTACTCCAGCGAAAACACCATTAATCCCGGAGCGCGATAGCCCATGGCCGACGTACGTGACTTTCTTTCCGACGAAGACGTAGCCATGCTTCAGGTCAAAGGTTACGAATTCGAGGCCAACGAGGTGGGCGGCACCGTCCACCTCGTGATTAAGAACTACCAACTTCCGGAGCACTATACGCCCCAGGTCGTGAACCTCCTGCTCCAGTTGCCGCCTAATTTTCCGACTATACGCCCGGACATGTTTTGGATGTCCCCGGAGGTTCGTCGCTGCGCCAACGGGGCCTACCCTGATCGGGCGGACCAGTTCTATGATTACGCAGGCCGACGCTGGCAACGATGGTCACGCCACCTTATTGCCGAACGATGGAGGCCGGGTACTGACAACCTCCAGACCTATCTCGGTACCATCAGGCGGGACTTGAAGAAGGGAAACTAATGCGGTATACGCTTTCATTTTTGGAGGACGACTACAACCGATTGATAACGCACCTCTTTGCCGTGCCCGATGAACAGGCTGCGTACCTTTTGTGTGGCCTGTCTACCTCTGAGCGTGAAAGCCGGCTACTGGTCCGGCGAGTAATCCCAGTAGACGTTAGCGACATAGTGGAGCGTTCGCTGGTCCACATGCAGATTTGCGCCAAGTCGTTCCTCAGCGCTATGAAAGAAGCCGACACCGACGGCGAGTGTTTCGTGTTCGTCCATTTCCATCCGGCCGATCGCCCCACACACTCAAGCCAAGATGACCGCGAAGAGCGCAAGCTCTTCGCGGTCGCGTACAACCGGATTCATAGTCCGAACCTCATCCATGCAAGCCTCGTTTTCAGCTCTCCAGAGAAACCCGTGGGACGAATATGGCTTGATGGCGGCTCGGTTGAGCCTATAGAAGCGGTCAGGGTTGTCGGTAGGCGTCTTCAGTTTTACTTTTCTGGCCTCGACCATGATGTCGACACCACCTTTCACGATCGGCAAGTTCGTGCATTCGGGCCGGACCTTCAGCCGCTCCTCAAACGTCTGCGTGTCGGCGTGGTGGGCACGGGCGGCACCGGCTCTGCCGTGATTGAGCAGTCAATTAGGCTAGGAATCGGCCATCTGCTGATCGCTGATGGCGGATTTCTCGAAAAATCAAATGTCAGCCGGGTGTATGGTTCGCGGGCAAGTGATGACGGCATTGCAAAAACTAAGATCATGCGGCGCCTTGCTGACGAAATCGGCCTGGGCACCGAACTCGAAATCCTCGACAAACCCATTACAGTCGCGTCGGTGTTGAAGCGCTTCCGCGACTGCGACGCCATATTCGGGTGCACTGACGACGAATGGGGCCGGTCGCTACTCAACAGCCTAAGCCTGGCTTACCTGATTCCGGCTCTCGATTTGGGGGTAAAGATCAATTCCGAAGCAGGCGTGATTCACTCGATTCAGGGCCGTGTAACTTCCCTGAGGCCAGGTAAGCCGTGCCTCTTCTGTCGAAACCGGATCTCCCAGGAGCGAATCCGCGCTGAGCAACTTGCGGAACTCGATCCAGCTGCGGCCCCTAGCCTAACGCGAGAAGGATACATACCGGAGCTACGACAACGCGATCCCGCGGTGGTCACATTTACCACGGCCGTAGCGGCCAGCGCGGTCGGCGAGCTCTTACACTATTTGACGGGCTTCAAGGGGCCGGACCATGACGTCTCTGAAATCCTCCATCGTTTTGACAGCACGGCAATTAATTTCCCGGGTGCGAGGTCGAGACCTGGATGCATCTGCTCGGATACGGCGGCGTTTGGTCGGGCTGACCAGCGCCGCTTCCTGGGCATGAATTGGAAACCAGAATGAATATAATCAACTGGATTAGGGGACGGTGGCAACAATTCCGACGGCGGAAAAAGATTAAGAAAGTCGCCGTCGTCGAATCAATGAATGACGTTCCCCAGAACGTCGGCGCGAAGCTCTACGTGGTCTATCGCAGCGGACAATACCGGCGCGCGGTACTGCAATGCCCATGTCGGTGCGGACGGCGGATCGACCTGAACCTCAGCGTGCATGCGTTCCCACACTGGACAGTCGAGAGGCGGGGAAAATTGGTCACAGTCAGCCCCTCTGTTTGGGTTCCCCTTGACGGGTGCGGAAGTCACTTTTTCGTTAGGCAAAACCGCATTGAGTGGGTGAACTAGAGCGGCCCGTAGAATACGGTCGTACAAAGAAGGAGATTTATGGCTATCAGAATAACGTGCATCAACAAATCCGGCGGATATCACGAAGATCCACACCATGCAATCAGTGACCTCGGCTGGATAAATGAGGGAACAGGAGAGCACGGCAAGAGCACCAGACTCCAGGTTTACGACTGGATCAAGAACAAGAGCGGCGTGGCATACGTCGTGGATCGATTTGGGAACAAGGCTAACGTAGGCACGAGGGAGCACAGTAACGGCACCAAGTACCTGCAGACCTACGCGGACCGGGTGTGGACCGACAATTTGCTTTCATTGCCTGAGTGCGGATAGACCGGGGCGCGGCAAGTACGGCTGGTGCGCCGAGCCACGGTGTCGTTGAAACTAGACGATTCCTCCACCACTCCCAGATGTGCGCTGCTGCGTGTGCGACTACAATATCATATCGCTTATTTCCGCAAAACAGAGGATGTTTCGTGTGGCGGACGTGCCGGCCGATCCGTCCTTCACGACACTTGACTCTTTCCACTCTGCCGCTCAGCGACTCTGCCACACTCAAGTACCTCTACTGTACCTCTACTAACTCCTCATATATTGGACATACGACAAAGCTAGCTATATACTTTAGAAGTAATCCATAAGCTTTACCAGCCATGCGTATTTCGCCCGGATGGAAAATGTTTTTTGTAATCTTGCTCGCCGTAACAATCCTGCTGTATGTGACCCTTTATCGCCTCAAGGGCACTCCCGGCGCGCCCACCCGGAACCACCAGCGCGTTCGCTCGGATGGTATGGCAATTAATCACAACCCCCGTGACCATCAACCGTAGCGTGCTTTTCCATCGATTTATCCCTTACTTTTTGCTACTTTGTGTCTTAGTTGCAAGCGCTTTTACTTACCTCGCATCTCAATCCTCTACGCCCGCCCAGGCGGCCTGGTATAACACAGGTGGCACCTGGACCAACAGGAAGACTATTACCATAGACCATACCAAGGTGGTAAATTCTCCTACTGTAATATACTTAACCAGCGGTTCAACCTGGACTGTTCCGTCAAACTGGAATCCAAGCAATAACAAGATTGAGGTGATAGGCGGTGGTGGCGGCGGAGGCGGAGAAGAAGGTGGCGGAGGGGGTGGCGGGGGAGCGTATTCAATGCTCGCAAACACATCCGCACTTACCGCTGGCAGTACGGTTGGCATCTCAATAGGTTCAGGAGGCGCCGTCTCTACCTCTACAGGCAGCGGAGGCGGCAATGGGGCTGCTACATGGCTGTGCAGCTCCACTTCAAACTGCTCAACCTCTGCGGGCACCGCTGTTATAGTGGCTGCGGCTGGCGGAACCGGAGGCGCAGATGGATCTTTTGGTTTTGGCACCGGAGGTGCTGGAGGGAGTTCGGCAAGCAGTACAGGCACAACAAAATACTCTGGAGGGAGTGGCAATTCTGGAGGCTCTTATGGAGGCGGAGGCGGAGGTGGTGCGGCTGGCCCAGATGGAGCAGGCAGTAACGGTGGGCAAGCCAATACTTATGCAGGCGGAGGCGGAGGCGGAAACGGAGGCGGCCAATCCACAGTAGGCTCGAATGCGCAATCTTCGACTGGCGGAAACGGAGGCACAGCCGAAGACGGGACAGCAGGGGGTTTAGGAGCCTATGGTGCGAGTGGTGGAGCAGGTTCAAACGGAAGTGGTGGAGGCGGGGCTGGCCATGATTATAACGGAGGTAATGGAGGAAACGGTAATGAATGGAGTTCCTCTTACGGTTCTGGTGGCGGCGGTGGCGGTGGCGGAAGCTTAGGCACTAGTTCTGGCAATGGTGGCACTTATGGAGGCGGAGGCGGTGGCTTAGGGTACTTGAATAGTGGTGGAGGCGCAGGCGCGCATGGGTTGATTGTCATAACCTATACCCCAGCTCTATCCAATTTCCCAATGCTCGTCAGCTTGACCGATTCCAGTCTGGCAGCTAACGCGCTTTCCAGCGGCAACGACATTTTATTCACTTCAAGCGATGGTCTGACTAAGCTTAACTACGAACGCGAGAGTTACACTTCCTCAACCGGCCAACTCATCGCATGGGTGCAAATCCCGACACTTTCCGCCACCACCGACACTACTATATATATGTATTACGGCAATAGCTCGGCCTCAGACCAGCAAAACCAGAGCGCCACCTGGAACAGCAACTACCTGGGCGTCTGGCACTTCCCGAACGGAACGACGCTCAGCGTCAGCGAGCTTTAACGGCAGCAATGAGTATATCAATTTGGGCAGTTCGCTGAGCTCCACCGGTTCTGAAACCATGGAATTTTGGACCAATACGTCCAATTGCAGCTCCGGCGCGCTGCAGGCGTACGTGGTCAGCAGCACGTCCGACGGTTTCGCGGTCGGTTGTAACAGCAGCGTCTGGGTGGCCTCAGCGGCCGGCACGAATGCCGGCTCGGTCCAGTCTACCGTTGCCCCGTCCAGCGCCAACACTTTCGTGGTAGCCACCAAAACAACGGGCGCGGCGACCAACATCTATATCAACGGGACCAACGTAACGACGGCTTCGACCGGCTCAAATTACTGGGCAGTCGCCACCGTACAAAGGATTCTCGGCGGCAGCTGGACGTCCGGTGCTCAAAGCAGCCCCATGGCGGGCATGCTGGATGAGTTTCGCCTTTCCAACACCGCCCTGTCCGCCGGCTGGATACA
>JBEKYD010000017.1:0-44652 GCA_049511335.1 Bryobacteraceae bacterium
CACGGATGTGAGGTGCTGTCGCTCCACGGAGACCAATCGCCGGAAGAGCAGGACCGGGCGGTAGGCCCATCGGACCGGCTCAAGATTATCTTGTCCACCAACGTGGCAGAAAGCTCGGTCACCATCGAAGGCGTTCGCGCGGTGGTGGATAGCGGCCTCGCGCGGGTGGCTGGATATTCCCCGTGGTCGGGGCTGCCGACGCTGGAGGTGGCGCGCATCAGCCAGGCATCCGCTCAACAGCGGGCGGGGCGCGCGGGCCGCACCGGGCCGGGCCGCGCGATTCGCCTGTACCCGATCGAGGACTTCCTTCGCCGGCCGCCGCAGCAGGCGCCGGAAATTACGCGCGCCGATCTGGCGCCGATGGTTCTGCTGGTGGATGCAATGGATCTGGAGTGGGACAAACTGGCGTGGCTCGAGGCGCCGCCCGGAGCCGGGGTAGCGCAGGCGCGCGAGCTGCTGTCGCGGCTGGGCGCAACCGGCGAGACGGCGCGCGAAATGGTTCGCTACCCGCTGCATCCGCGTTTGGGAAGGTTGATTGTGGAAGCGCGCAGGCGCGGGGTGTCGCAAGACGGGGCCACGGTGGCGGCGCTGTTGAGCGCCGGCGAGCGGCTTCCGGCGCAGCCTCGGCAAGCTTCGCGCTCCGATCTGCTGGAACTGCTCGAGAGCGAGTGGCAGCCGCGGACGGCGCAGGCGGTGCGGCAGATCCGGCGGCTTGCAGGCGCGAACCGGCGGGCTAGTGAACGGGACGAAGATGCTCTGCTCGAATGCATCCTGGCGGCGTTTCCCGACCGCGTGGCCAAGCGGCGGCAGGGCGGCCAATTGCAGATGGCGGATGGCAGCCCGGCGCAACTGGCCGCGGCCAGCACGGTGACCGGCGCCGAATTCCTGATCGCGGTGGAGGCGGAGGCTCGCTCGGATCAGAAGCTGCCGCTGGTACGAATCGCCAGCGCCATTGAACCGGAGTGGTTGCTGGACCTCTATCCGGAGCGGGTGCGCGAACGCTCACGGGTGGAATGGAACCGGACAGCCGAACGGGTAGAGGCGGTGGAGGAGTTGCTGTATGGCGAGGTAGCGCTGGAGACGCGGCAAGTCGAGCCGGAACCCCAAGCTGCCGCAGCATTGCTGGCGGAGAAGGCGCTGGAAGCGGGTCTGGAACGGTTCGCGGATGCCGAAGATCTGAACGCGTTTCGGGAACGGCTGCGCTTTGCCGCCGCACACGACGGCGCGCGTTTCCGCACTGCACTGGATTGGGCGGACGTGCTGCGGCAGATGGCTTACGGGCTAAAGAGCTTCGCCCAACTGGAAGGCGCCGCGCGCGATGGCGGGCTGGTGCGGACGGCACGCGACCGGATGCCGGCCGCCGAGCGCCGTGCGCTGGAAGAAAACGCTCCGGAGCGTATTGCCTTACCCAGCGGGCGGCAGACGCGGGTACATTACCAGGCGGGACAGCCGCCGTGGATCGCTTCGCGTTTGCAGGATTTCTTCGGTATGACCGAGACGCCGGCCATCGCCCGCGGCCGGGCGCCGCTGGTGGTTCGCCTGCTGGCGCCCAATCAAAGACCGGTGCAGACTACTACCGATCTGGCCGGCTTCTGGCAGCGTTTGTACCCGCAGGTGCGCAAGGAACTGGCCAGACGCTATCCCAAGCACGCGTGGCCGGAAAATCCGTTGGCGGTTCGGAGAAATTGAAACGGAATGACCACCTTGGTACACAGTTTCGCAATTACGGTCACATATTCAGCAACCGCTCCCTAACGGTCGCGGCTCGGTATCGCGCATTTCCGAGCCGCGACCGTTAGGGAGCGGTTGCCCGGGAATACGTTAGTGAACTTATGAAATGGTGTACTTAGTTAAGTTAGTGCCCACGCAAGAATGACTTTGGATTTTCGGACGGGCAAATGTGGCGCGCACTCCTGCGTGCCGGGTGGGACAGACCATCGTTGTTCGTGGTCCGTCAGGCCTCGCCAAGCCAAAACAGCCTGACAGACGACAAAAAACGATCGTCTGTCCCACCTCCGTCGGTGCGGGGCTCAGAAATAAAGCTTCAGCGCAAAACGTAACTGGCGATCGCCGGTCGAGGAGGTGATCGTGTCGTAGCCGTTCAAATTGGTGACCACGCCGTTGGTAAAGGTGGCGTTGGAGACCGTGGCGCTGGGGTTGGCGAACTGCGGCGTGTTGGTCAGGCCCAGAGCCTCGGCGCGGAATTGCAGTTTGAAACGCTCGGTCAGGTTAAAGGTGCGGAACAGGCTGGCGTTGAGATTGAAGAATCCCGGGCCGCGCAGAATATCGCGTCCGGTATTGCCGAAGGCGACGGCGGTGACCGGCGCGAATGCATTCGGATTGAAGTATGGCTCACCGGTTCCATGGCCACCGAGAATCTGCACGCTCGAAACCACTTGGTTGGCGGTCTGGGTGTTGCCGGGCGCATTCAAAGATGTTGACGAGGACGCGACATTGAAAGGCGTTCCGCTCATGCGGCTCATGATGCCGTTGACCTGCCAACCGCCGGCGATCGCCGCCGCCACTCCATGGTTCAACCAGTGCATGCCCTTCCCGAAAGGCAGCGGATAGTTGCCGTAGATCTCCAAGTTGTGAGTGCGGTCGTATCCGGCGAGCGCGTAGTTCCGATACATGGCCGGCCCCCAATTATCCAATGGCAGGCTGCCGCCGGTCTCGTTGTCGGCGGCGTCGAGGGCTTTGGAAAAGGTGTAAGCCATTCCGAAAGTGGCGCTGCCGGCGCGGTGATCGGCGCGAACCTGCAACGAGTTGTATTTGGAGGCGTCGATCGGCGCCAGCTCGCTGAGGGTGGAAGAGTTGCCCCAAAGCTGGTAGAGCGGCTGACCGGCTTTACCGGTGCCCGGCGCGGCCGCGTTGATGTTGATGCCGTCGGTGGGACGGACGTCGCGCGTTC
The DNA here is from genome assembly GCA_049511335.1 of Bryobacteraceae bacterium. Classification (GTDB taxonomy): domain Bacteria; phylum Acidobacteriota; class Terriglobia; order Bryobacterales; family Bryobacteraceae; genus JBEKYD01. Next base: position 2,912 of record JBEKYD010000017.1, read on the forward strand.
CGACGTAACCGGCCTGGACGCTGGAGTGGTGGCCGAGGTCGCGCTGGATGGTGAAATTGTAGGATTGCGCGTAGCCGCGGCGATACGGCGTCGTATAGGTGTAGCAGCCGACGCTCGACGGCAAACTCACCTCACCGGAGGTAAGGCTGGGCCCGACAAACGCCGGTATGCCGGTAGTCAGGTTGCCGGCGGGGGTATAACTGTTGGCTCCGGAATATTGCTCGGAGATGACATCAGGATAGGTCTGTACGTTATTGCGGAAGCTCTCCGAGTTGGTATTGATGCCGTAGCCGCCGCGGAGCACGGTTTTTTCATCGAGCCGGTAGGCAATGCCCAAGCGCGGCACTACGTATCCATGTCCGGTGTCCACATTCGTGCCAGCCAAGTGCACGATGTTGGTAGTCGGGTCGTAGTGGATGCCGTCAATCGCGTACTGGCCGTGGCTGTACGGATAGATCTCGTAGCGGATGCCATAGGTAACCGTCAATTTCCGGCTCGCCTGCCACTGGTCCTGGGCGAAAAAGCCATAGTTATTCTCGATCATTACCGCCGGGTCGACGAACTGATGGTCCTGGCCCATGGCGGATGCATTGCCCAGCAGGAAATCGGCCCAGGAGTTATACATATTGGGCGCGGTGCCTCCGCTGAGCGCGGTCGATCCGCCGCTGAAACTAAAGCCGCCGCGAACGCCGTAGTCGGTGTTGGCCTGAAAATCGGCGATCTCGTAGTGGAAAAACTCGCCGCCGAAACGGATGGAATGGGAACCCTTGATCCAGGTAAGGTTGAGGGTCTCGACGTAGAGGTTGTCGCGAAACAGGAACGGGTTCGACGCATTCGGATTGCCCAGCGAAGAAAATGTGGTAAAGGCAAAGCTGGGAATGCCGCCCTGCAACTGGCTGGGGCCGTTGGTGCCGGGGATATCGAGCACGTTCAAACCGTAATTGGTATTGACGTCCACGTTTTCGCCGGCCAGGTGCAGGCGGGTGAAGGCGGCGTTGCCGTCGATCAGCAGGGTCGGGGAAAAGGTATACGTCCCGCCGATGGAGACGCTCTGAACTCTGCCGGGGCCGTTGCCGGGCTGGCCGCCGTCGATGGCATTTCCGCCGGCCGCGCCCAGCGTCTGCGGGTCGAAAACACTGTTCGGCGAGATGCTATAGCGCCCGAACACAGCAAGCTTTTCGGTCGGGTCGTAGTTGAACTTCATGTCGACGTTATCGCGCGTGAAGCTCCAGTCGCCGGTGGCGAAATAGTCGTTGGAAACCCCGCTTCCCGGCAAATTCGGTTCTGGAAGCAGCGAAGCCATTTTGGACGACGCGAAAGCGATCCGGTTGGCGGGAATCTGATTATTGGGGAAAGGCGTGCGCCCGGTTCCGGTGGACGTGCCGGTGGAAGGATCGTAGATGGTGGCCCCGGTGCCGGCGAAATTTCCCTGCTTCAGCGGATCGGTGGCCACCGTCTGGAAGGTGGAATACAACTCCCTCTGCATGAAGCGTTCCCAATCGACGAAGAAGAAGAGCTTGTTCTTCTTGATGGGGCCGCCCAAGTCCAATCCAAACTGGTTGAGAATGTTCTTGGGATTGTTGGGACCGGAAACGTAGAAGAAGTTGCGCGCCTTCAGGTCGCTGTTGGTGTTGTACTCCCAGGCCGCGCCATGGAACGCGTTGGTGCCGGACTTGACGATGGCGTTGATGGCCGATCCGGCGGCCATGCCCTGCTCGGCGGTGAAGCTATTGGTCACGATATTCACGGTTTGGATGGCCTCGGCGGGAGGGACATAGGCGGCTTCCATGGGAAGCCATGGGTAGATGTCGCTGGCGCCGTCCAGCTTCATATTGTTACCGGTCTCGGTGGACCCATTGACATAGAACGCCTGGGATTGCTGCGGATTCGAGGCCGTCGAACTACTGGCCGCCGGGGGCGAGAAGCCGGGCACGGTCACGAACACGCTTTCGAAATTTCGGGCGCCAGTGGATCCGGTCATGGGAAGGTCGGAGAGCTGCGAGGTCGGGATCTCGGCGTTCACGTCGGCGCGGTCGGTCTGCAGGGCAGCGGCCTCGGCGGTGATGGTCACGGTCTGGCCCGTGGTCGCGATTTGAAGCTGAACGTCGAGACGGCGGACGGTGTTAGCGTCCACTTCGACGCTGGGCTCCACGACGGTTGCAAACGAGGGCGCGGTAATGGTGACTTTGTAGAGCCCGGCCTGAAGATCCGGAATGACAAACGTACCGCGATCGTCGGTGGCGCCCTGCTTGCCGATACCGGTATCGACGCCGACGACGGCAACTTTGGCGCTAGGCACCCCCGCGCCGGAGGCGTCGATGACGTTTCCGGTCAACGAGCCATACAGCGTCTGGGCGTTGGAAGCGGAAGGAAGGGCCAGCACTACGACGGTGCCAAAGACGAGAGCAGCGAGTCTACGTGGTCTCATGAGCTTCTTGATCAACCTCTTTCTCCTCGGTCGCCGATCCTCCCGCACCGCGACGGCGGCCGGCTGCGCGGCCGTATCGGGGCTGGAAAGTCTGCCGAGGCGCAGCGGCCAGAACTGCGAAGCTTAGGGCTTCGGACGAGGAATCGACTTTCTCTCTTCCCTGAAGAGAAACTAATCAAGTCCAAGATACTCCGGGAGGCCATGGATGTCAACGGTTATCGTTGAAGTAACCGCTAAAGCTTTTCTAGATAAGCCTGGCGGATTATCTGAAATCCTGCGAGAATAAAGACCGGTTATGCCGGTCCGGATGAAAGATATCGCGCTCGACCTCGGGGTTTCCGTGGTCACGGTTTCCAAGGTTTTGCGTAACCACGCGGATATTGGCGAGGAGACGCGGGCGCGGGTTCTGCGGCGAATCAAGGAACTGCACTACCGGCCGAACATGGCGGCGCGGGCGCTCATCACGGGGCGAAGCTCCATGGCGGGCCTGATCGTTCCGGACCTGCTGCATCCTTTTTTTGCCCGCATCGCGAAGGCGCTGTCGGCGGCGCTTCGCCAGGCGGGTTATGGATTGTTGATATCGTCTTCGGAAGAGGACCCGCTGCTGGAGCGGCAGGAAATCGAGCAGATGTTGGCGCGGGGCGTGGATGCGATTCTGCTGGCATCGGCGCAGTCGTCGGCGCAGAGCTTGCGGCGCGTTCGGGAACACAAAACGCCGTATGTACTCGTCGACCGGCGGTTTTCCGGCCTCGGGAATTTCGTGGGAAACGACGATGCCGCGGTGGGCAGGCTGGCCACCGCGCACCTGGTGGAGCAGGGATCGAGGCGCATCGCGCACATACGGGGCCCTGGCGTCAGCACCGCGGTGGGCCGGCTTATGGGATACCGGCACGCGCTGGCCGACGCCGGCCTCGCGCCCGCTCCCGGCCACGTGATCGCCATCGGTTCGGTGGACGATCGGGGCGACACGGCGGGGTATGAAGCCGCCCGCAAACTCTTGGCGACCGATCCCAGGCCGGACGCCATTTTTTGCTACAACGATCCGGTTGCCTTGGGAGCCATGCAGGCGATCCTGGAGAGCGGCTTGCGGATTCCCGAGGACGTGGCCATCATCGGCTGCGGGAATGTCTCCTATTCGGGGTTTCTCCGGGTACCGCTGTCGAGCATCGACCAGGACAGCGACACCATCGGATACGAAGCGGCCAAGCGGGCGCTGGCGCTGATCAACTGCCGCAAACCTTGCCGCCCGAAACCGGTTATCGTGGGTGCGAAGCTGGTAGCTCGGGCCTCCAGCCTGCGGAAGATCACAGGCTGAAGCCTGCGCCGCCTCTTCGGTGGTAGCGTGGCTTAAGAACCATGCGGGAGCCTTTATGAATTCCCCCACTCTTCGCCGCGCGCGCTGGATGGGCGCGCTGCTATGGCCGTGCCTTGTCCTGGCGGCCAGTCCATACCCCGATATGGAGGCTCGCCTGGCGCAGTTGCGCGGCGATCCCCCCGCGCTCTACGCGTTCCTGTTGCGCATGCCGAAAGGCGGCGACTTGCACAACCACCTGACCGGAGCGGTGTACGCCGAAAGCTATATCGATGCTGCCGCGGAAGATGGCTTGTGCGCCAATCTTCGAGCCGGCTCGCTGGTGTTCCCGAACCCGGGCGGCGGCTGCGGTGAAGGCGAAGTGCCCGCCGCCCGGGCCGCCGCCGACAATACCCTGCGCAATGCCTTGATCGACAGCCTCTCCATGCGAAACTTCGTGCCCGGCCGGGAATCCGCTCACGACCATTTTTTCGGCGTGTTCGCGAAATTCAACGCCGTGAAACCCGAGCACCGCGGGGCGTTTTTGGCTGAGATGACGCGCCGCGCGGCGGAGCAGAACGAGTCGTACCTGGAAGTGATGGCGATCAACGGTAAGCCGGTGAATGCGCTGGCGGATAGAATCGGCTGGAGCGACGACTTCGAATTCACCCAACAACAACTCTTGGCGGGCGGCCTCGACAGCGTGGTGGGGCAGCTTCGCGCGCGAATCGGCGACATCGACAAAGCGCGGCGCATGGCGCTGGGGTGCGACAAGGAGCCACACGCGCCGGCTTGCCGGGTGGTGGTGCGGTACGTGTTCGAGGTGTTGCGCGAGTCTCCCCGCCAGCAAGTCTTCGCCGAGGCGCTGGCCGGTTTCCGACTGGCCACGGTGGAACCGCTGGTGGTGGGTGTGAACTTCGTGCAGGCGGAAGACGGCGTGATTTCGATGCGCGACTATCATCTGCACATGCGCATCATGCAACACCTGCGCCAGACCTATCCCAAGGTGCACGTGAGTCTGCATGCCGGCGAATTGGGGCCGGGGCTGGTGCCGCCGGAGGGTTTGCGGTTTCACATTCGCGAGGCGGTGGAAATCGCTGGGGCCGAGCGCATCGGCCACGGCGCCGATTTGGGCTACGAAAACGACTCTCAGGGGTTGCTCGCGCTGATGCGCCAAAACCACGTTATGGTGGAGATCAACCTGACCAGCAACGACCTGATTCTGGGCGTGCGCGGCCAGGATCACCCGCTGCCGGAATACCTGAAGGCAGGCGTGCCGGTGGCGATCTCGACCGACGACGAAGGCGTTTCCCGGACGCACCTGACCCAGGAGTTTCTCCGCGCCGAGCTGACTTACAAACTGAGTTACGCCGATTTGAAAGAGATGGTGCGCAACAGCCTGAAATACGCCTTCGTGGAAGAAGCGGAAAAGGCGCGGCTGGAGAGCGACTTGGAGGAGAAGTTGAGGGAGTTTGAAGTGAGCGCGGTTCATTCTCTTTCGCGGCGGTAACTTGTATTGGGCAGAAACGCGAATTTTCGAATCTCAAGTCTGACGGCTCTTTCGCAAACTCGAGCATGTTGGCATCAGGATCGAATGTTTCGGGTAAGAGCCGCGACTGTCAAGGAGCGGTTGCCGAGGGCTGAGACGACGAGTAGGCGTGCAATTCCTACGCGCCTCAGGGACCCTGTAAGAATTGCCGAGACGGTCCACGGTTCTCTTCGGCCCCTGCCATAATCGAAACAGGAAGGGGTTGTTCGATTGCGCGTCGCCTTGCTGCAGATCAATACCACGGCGGGCGATCTGGCCGGTAATGCGGCACGGATCGTCGCGGGGGCTCGCCAGGCGGGCGAACTGGGCGCGGAACTGGCGGTGACGCCCGAGCTGGCGCTGCTGGGCTATCTGCCGCGCGACCTGCTGATGAGGGAAGGGTTCATTCGTCGCGGGGAACAAACCCTGGCGGCCATGGCACGGCAGTTGGCGGATGCGCCGCCGCTGCTGGTGGGAACCGCAACGCTCAATCCCTGCGACGTGGGCCGGCCGCTGTTCAATAGCGCCGTGCTGATCGAAGGCGGCAGCGTGGGCCGGAAATTTCACAAGAGCCTGCTTCCCACCTACGACGTGTTCGACGAGGACCGCTACTTCGAGCCCGCGCGGACCCCGCAGATTCTGGACTGGGAAGGGCGCAAGCTGGGGATCAGCATTTGCGAGGACGTGTGGAACGATCGCGACTTCTGGCAGCGCCGCCGTTATTGCCAGGATCCGATCGAGCTGGTCGCGGCCGAAGGCGTCAAGCTGCTGCTCAACCTTTCCGCGTCGCCTTTCGTGGTGGGCAAGCAGTTGCTGCGGGAACAAATGCTGAGCCACATGGCGCGGCGTCACGGGCTTCCGGTGGTCACCGTGAACCTGGTGGGCGGCAACGACGATTTGATCTTTGACGGCCGCAGCGCCGCTTTCGACGCCGAGGGCCGCTTGTTCGCGCGCGCTAAGGGTTTCGAGGAAGACGTGATCGTGGTGGACGTGGACGGCCGGAGTGGCTCGATCTGGGAGGACGACTTCACGCCCGAATCGGAGATTTGGAACGCGCTGGTGTTGGGCGTGCGCGATTACGCCCGCAAGACCCGGTTTCGGCATGTGCTGCTGGGGCTTTCCGGCGGTATCGATTCGGCTCTTACGGCGGCGATTGCCGCCGATGCCCTGGGCGCGGAGAACGTGCTGGGAGTGCTGATGCCTTCGGAGTATTCCAGCTCGGGAAGCATCGACGATTCTCTGGCATTGGCCCGCAACCTTGGCATTCGCACTCTCACCCTGCCCATCGGCCCCATGGTCCACAGCTACGATGCGGCGCTGGCGGACGCCTTCCGCGGCTATCCACGCGACGTGACCGAAGAGAATATTCAATCGCGGATTCGGGGCAACCTGCTGATGGCGCTATCGAACAAATACGGAGGGCTGTTGCTGACCACCGGCAACAAGTCGGAGATGGCGGTTGGCTACTGCACCCTCTATGGCGATATGAACGGCGGCCTGGCGGTGATTGCGGATCTGCCCAAGACGATGGTGTATCGCGTGGCGCGCTGGCGGAACCGGCGCGCGCCGGATATCCCGGAAGCGATCTTCACCAAGGCGCCCTCGGCGGAGTTGCGGCCCAATCAGACGGACCAGGACTCGCTGCCTCCCTACGATGTGCTCGATCAGATTCTGGAGATGCACGTGGAGCAATCCTTATCGGCCGACGAAATTGTCGCTAAAGGATTCGACGAAGCTACCGTGCGGCGGGTGGTGAAACTGGTGCGCAGCGCCGAGTTCAAGCGCCGCCAAGCCGCGCCGGTGCTGAAAGTGACCTCGCGAGCGTTTGGAACCGGCTGGCGGATGCCGATTGCCGCGGGGCCGGGATAGGCGGACATCTGCCCGCGTTTAGTTAGGACTGGCTAAGGCTCCCCACCCAAATCACCTCCCCTGGCCGGATACATTCCATAGCAGCAAGGCAGTCAGGAACGAGAGGAAGCAAATCCTTCGGGGAAGGTTTTCGTCGATCAATACCTTCATCGCGCGCGCGTGAGAAGCGTTTTGGCTTCTTCGAGCGCGGCAACGGCGGCTTCCCTCGAAACGGAAGGAAAGTTGTCCAGAAACTCATCCAGCGTATCGCCGGCTTCGAGGTGGTCGATCATGGAATCGACTGGGACGCGGGTCCCGCGGAAGCAGGGGACACCACCGAGGATTTCGGGGTCGCTGACGATTACAGACTGTTCCATAAGCTACCTGCCGCTTTCCAGTGTAGCAGTGCCCTGCTCTACGAACTCCCTCATGGCTTCGACCACCGCGGCCTGCTCTTCGGCGGTCAACTCCGGGAAGACTGGCAGGCTGACGACCTCAGCAGCCATCCGTTCGCATAGCGGCAGCGGCGGCTGGGGGCCTAAATAGCGGAAGCATTCCTGCGCGTGCAACGGGACGGGGTAATAGATTTCCGAGCCGATGCCGCGCTCGGTCAAGTGGCGGCGAAGGGCATCGCGCGGCGATTCCGGGCGCTGCCAATTCGGGCCGCGCTGGACCCGGATGGTGTATTGATTCACGATGTGGGAACGGTCTCCGAGCATCGCCGGCAAGCGCAGTTCCACCGCTCCCTGGCCGTCTAGCCGCCGCAACTCCCGGTCGTACTGACAGGCGTGCTGCCGGCGCAGTTCCGTGTAGCGGCAAAGATGCGGCAGCTTGACGCCCAGCAGGGCCGCTTGTAGAGCATCGATGCGGAAATTGCCGCCGATCATGTGGTGATAGTACTTGGGCTGGGCGCCGTGGTTGCGCAGCAAACGGGTTTTTTCGGCCAGCTTAGCGTCATTGGTGACGAGCAGACCGGCTTCGCCCAGCGCGCCCAGATTCTTGGTGGGGAAGAAACTGACGGTTCCGAAATCACCCAAAGTGCCCAGCGGGCGTCCGCGGTAGGCGGCGCCAAAAGCCTGGGCGACATCTTCGATGACGGGCAGGCGATGGCGACCGGCGATTTGGCAAATTTCGTCCATATCGGCGGCCTGGCCGAACAGATGAACGGGGATGATGGCGCGGGCGCGGGCGGTGATGCGGCGCTCCACGTCGGCGGGGTCGAGGTTGAATGTGTCGTCCCGCGAATCCACGAACACCGGCCGGGCGCCAAGGCGCGCCACTGAGCCGGCGGTGGCAAAAAAAGTAAACGACGGGCAGATGACTTCGTCGCCGGGTCCGATTTCGAGCGCCATCAGCGCCAGCAGTAGGGCATCCGTGCCGGAAGAAACACCGATCGCATAGCGCGCGCCGGCCACGGCCGCGGCGGCGCTCTCAAACTGGTCCACTTCCCTGCCTAATATGAACTGCCCGGAATCGAGCACGCGCTGAAACGCGTCCAGCAACTCGTCGCGAATGGGATCGTTTTGGCGGCGGAGGTCGAGCAGCGGAACTTTCATGGAAAGCTAATCATAACAATTGGAACAAGAGCGCCGACCGGCAAGGCGGTTACAACTTCAGGACCTGAAGGCCGGGGATTTTTCCGAAATGGCGCAGGTTCTCGGTCAAAACCGCATAGCCCTGCTCGATGGCGGATGCGGCGATGAGCAGATCGTTAAAAGGCAGGACGTTTCCTTTCGCTGCCTCCTGGCCTTCGATTTGCCCAACCAGGTAAGCCGTCTCCAGCGTTACGGGATGGAGAGGAACCAACGTGACCAGTTCCTGGATGTAGGCGCGGCGGCGCTGGCTCGCTTCCGCTGTTCTGGCCCGGTAGATTCCATGCACGAGTTCGGCCACCGTGACCGGCGAAAGCGACACCTCGACTTCTCCGTGGGCAGCTCGGATGGACTCGACCAGCGTGGGGACGGGAAGACTTCTTCGTTCGGCGGTGATGACGACGCTGGAGTCGAGCACTACTCCCAGGATGGCGGATTCCATGGCTGCTGGTGGCTGGCGATGACAGCCTCCAGGTCCTTTCCGAAGTCAGGATCCAGTGTGACCGTCGAGTTGCGCTCCTTCGCTTGCCGGAGGATCTCCGAGATGGGCCGCCCGCTTCGATGTGGCGTCTTGATCACTGCCACGGGACGATGGTCCTGCTCCACAATCACCTCTACACCCTCCTGAACCTTGGCCAGCACGGCGTGGATGTCGCTGGCAAGCTCGGCTTCCGTAATGCGGAGTGTCATCTCATCTTCGATGATAGCGGTTCTTCCGCCTCGCTGTCTCGCTCGGCTTTGGCGTCGAGTAGGCCGTGCCAACGCCTACGTTCTGCGGTTGCACCGGTGCTGAATCGCTAACCCTAGCAGGAAGATGAGGATGGCGTTCAGGCCACCGCAGACAACGGGAAAGACGAAGAAGGTCCCAACTGTGGATGTGAGTGGGCGAAGGATGGCTTCCGGCAGAGAAGTGGTAATGGCCATCGCCAGCAGGCTCGAAGGCGCTGTCAGGGCCGCCATCGGGATAGCTCCGATGCTAATCATATCGAAGCCAGCCCACTGAACGGCAAAGAACGCCAGAATCACTATGATCCAGTACACAACCGCGAGCTTCGCCGGGACCGTGCGAATCAGCCCGGATAATGTCGTCCAGCCTGGCTGCTTATCCGCGAATCTGGCTTCCCAGTCTTTCTCCACGATCCGTAACCTGCTGCCGAGCTCCCTTATCAGGCCCTATTTCGGCGCCGTCACCGCCGGGATGTTGGCGTCGCGCACCAGCTTGTTGAACGCGGCTAGGTCAGTCGTCAGCAGACCGTTCAGCGAGCGCAGCTTGCCATTTACGTCGGTGGCCAGGTCCTCGTACACCACGTAGGATTGCGCGGTCGGCTGGTTATCGGAGCTCTCAATTTCGCCCATCACATAAGCCAGTTTGTTATTCAGTTTGATGGGGAAATTCAGCGGATCTTCACTGGCGCGGTTCTTGGTCTGGTAGAGGTCCTCCTCAATGGAAGTGAGCTTCGCAGTCAGGGTTTTGGCCGCGTCGGCCACTTTGGCGTCCGGGCTCGACGCGTATTCGTCCAGCTTCTTGCGCACCGCGCGAATGCGGATCACCGCGGCGTTGGTTTCGGAAAGCTTATCGCGAATCTGCAGCGCGAGCGTTAGCTGTTTGGCGTACTCCTCGGGCGTGGTCGCGAGCCGCGGGTCCTTCATCAGCTCGAAAGTTTCGCTTTGCGGCTTGCCGTCCACTGTCAGGCGCACGGTATATTTTCCGGGCGGGACGCGCGGTCCGGTCACGTTGCCGGCCCACATAATCAAGCCGGGGAACGTGGTCGCGTCCGGGTAGCGCAGGTTCCAAACGAAGCTGTTCATGCCGGGAACGGTGGTGACGCGCGGCGGGGGCGGAGCACGAAATGGATTCTCTTCCCCGCCCTGCTCTTCCTCGGTGGCGGCAGGATGCGCCGCCGGCGCCTTGCTGGAATACGTGTTGACGGTCTTGCCGGCGGCATCCAGGAATTCGAGTGTCACATCGCCGCGGCCCTTCAGCCAGTAGTGGACCACCGCGCCCGCGGGCGGGTTCTGACCCACGGCCGCGGAGCCGCGCCCACCGCCAAAGCCGCGCCCGCCACCCACCCGATAGGTATCGTTGGGACGGAACAGGTGCGCGTCGGAAGAAGTCACGCTGTCGTTCATTTGGTAAAGCAGCGGCAAATCGTCGAACACCCAAAACGCGCGCCCCTGGGTGGCGATCACCAATTCCTTATCGCGCTTTTGAAATGCCACGTCGGCAATCGACACCACCGGCAGGTTCAACTGGAACGATTTCCAGTTCTCGCCATCGTCAAAGGAAATGAACAAACCAAACTCGGTGCCGGTTACCAGCAGGCCGCGCCGGCTGGGGTCGATTTTCACCACGCGGGTGAAATCGCGGTCGGGAATGCCGTTGACGATCTTCTTCCAGGTCTTGCCGTAGTCGGTAGTCTTGAAGAGGTACGGCCGAAAGTCGTCGAGCTTATAAGCCGTAGCCGCCACATACGCCGTGCCGGCATCGAAAGGCGAAGCGTCGATCGAATTGATCTGGCTCCATTCCGGGATGCCCGGAGGGGTGACGTTCTGCCAGGTCTTGCCGCCGTCGCGAGTGATTTGCACCAGGCCGTCGTCGGTGCCCACCCAGATCAGATCTTTAGCTACCGGCGATTCGATCACGGTGAAAATCGTGTCGAAGTATTCCACCGAGGTGTTGTCCTGGGTGATGGGGCCGCCCGAAGAAGCCTGCTTGCTCTTGTCGTTGCGCGTCAGATCGCCGCTGATCGGTTCCCAGCTCTGCCCCTCGTTGGCGGTCTTCATGAGCACATTGCCGCCGGCGTAGAGCACCTTGGGGTCGTGCGGCGAAAAGACGATCGGAAAGCTCCACTGGAAGCGGTACTTCAGCACGTCGGCGCCGTAGCCCATGGGGTTATCGGGCCAGGGATTGATGTTGCGCAACTGGCCGGTGCGGTGATCCTGGCGGGTGATCAGGTTGCCGTAGGAGCCGGCGTAGACGATCTGGGAATCGCGCGGATCGGGCGCGATCCAGCCGCTTTCGCCGCCGCCTACGTCGTACCATTCCTTATCGGTGATGCCGCCGGCCGTGGTGCGGGTGGCGATCCGCACGGTGGTGTTGTCCTGCTGCGCGCCGTAAGCGTTGTAGGGAAAATCGTTGTCCAAGGCCACGCGATAGAACTGCGCGGTGGGTTGGTTGCCTTCGGGCGACCAGTTCAGGCCGCCGTCATTGGAGACAGCCGCGCCGCCGTCATTCGATTCGATCATGCGCAACGGGTTATCGGGAGCGATCCAGAGGTCGTGGTTATCGCCGTGCTCCTGGCGGATGGCCGCGTAGGTCTTGCCGCCATCGATGGAGCGGTAGAGACCGGTGTTGAGCGCGTAAACGGTATCGACACTCTTGGGGTCGGCATAGATATGGGAGTAATACCAGGCGCGCTGGCGGAGAATGTTCTGGTCGTTGACCTTGGTCCAGGTGCGGCCGCCGTTATCGGAGCGAAACACCCCGCCATCGGCGGCTTCCACAATGGCCCAGACGCGGTCGGGATTGGCGGGCGAAACGGTCACGCCGATGCGGCCCAGCACGCCGCGCGGCATGCCGGGAGCGCGCGATAGATCGCTCCAGGTGTCGCCGCCGTCGGTGGATTTCCAAAGGCCGCTGCCGGGTCCGCCCGAATCGAGCCGCCATGGATTGCGGCTGACCTGCCAGAACGCGGCGTAGAGCACGCGCGGGTTGGTTGGGTCCATGGCAAGATCGGAAGCGCCGGCTTCCGGTCCGCGGCTCAAAACCTGCTTCCAGGTGGCCCCGCCATCGGTCGAACGGTACACCCCGCGCTCGGCATTCGGCCCCCAGAGATGGCCGAGGGCCGCCACATAAACGATGTCGGGATTCTTCGGGTGCACCGCCACCGCGCCGATATGATACGAATCTTTGAGCCCGACGTTGCGCCAGGTCTTGCCGGCATCCACCGATTTGTAGACGCCGTCGCCGTTGGACGCATTGCCGCGAACGCAAGCCTCACCCATGCCCGCGTAGACCACGTTGGGATCGGAGCCCGCCACGGCAAGCGCGCCCACCGAGCCGGTCTGAAGCTGGCCGTCCGCAACCGGCAGCCAGGAGGCGCCGCCATCGGTGGTCTTCCAAATGCCGCCACCAGTGGCACCGAAGTAATAAACGTTGGGTTGTGAGGCAACGCCGGCCACCGCCACCACACGGCCCCCACGGAAGGGACCAATCAGGCGGAAGCGAAGATCCTTCCAGAGATCGGGCGTCTGGGCTGCAGCCAGCACGGCACAAAAGCAGAGCAAGAAAGCGCGGAGGGTTTTCATGGTTTTGTATTTTGCATCGTACCAGAACGGACGTGGCGCAGGCACGGCTGTGCACAGTGTGGGGCAGGTTGGCAACCTGCGGACCGACTGTCAGTCGGTCCAGCCGGGCGCTAGCCCGGCTACGTGCCGCCCGAGCCTGAACCTCGGCCCAGCCGAGATTCTACGACTTCCAGGATTCAGAGGCTCTTCTCGGCGCATCCCCTCACCCACTGCGAGCTACCGCTCCCTCGGGTGCAGTGTCAGAACACCAAATCCTGGTTTTCCACTGCTGGCGCTGCACAAGAGATCGCCTTCGAAGGCCTCGCAACTGTGGACCGAATACGGAAGATTCTGTTTGAGCCAGTGCGAACCGCCATCGCTGGTGTAAAGGGTCTGGGTGTCGGACTGTTCACCTGCGTTTCCGGCGGCGAACAGGAAGCCGACCTTTTCCGAAACGAAATCCACGACGTCCGCCGCACGGTCAACGCTCTTGAGAGCGTCAGCAGACATCGGGCTCCAGGTCTTGCCGCCGTCAACAGTTCCGAACAAACGGATGTCGTCCTCGCGCCCGGCGGCGAGCCAGCCGCGGTCCTGATCGAGGAAAGAGAGTTCCCGCACTTCAGACCATCCCTTCGGAAGCTCCGTTCGAAACTCTTTTCAAGAATGACCGCTGTCGATGGTTCGACGGAGCAACAGAGCGTCGCCGTCATGGTCCACAATCCAGCCGACCTGGCCCGAGAGGAAATAGATGCTGGCGAACCCGCTCAAGCCCGGAGGAGTTTCGAGCTTGAACCAGGTTCGGCCACCGTCGTCGGTCCGGACTAACTGCTTGTAGTCGAAGCTCCATGTCGCCCCGATTCCGTGGACTTGATCGGAGAAAAACAGGTCGCCCACCGGCTCTTGGGACATGAGACGCCAGTGCCTACCTCCGTCCGTTGTGCGGACCAATTTCGTGCCGTGGACGCCTCCGTAGGGCGGATTCCAATAAGCCATCCAGCCGTGCGCCGTATCGACGAATGACACGACGGGAGGTGCGGCATGCTGCCACGTCCGGGGAAGTTCTTCCCACGTGCGTCCGCCGTCGCCGGTGTGAACAACGATGTAATCGCCCGCCCCTTCCGCACCGGGAGGTGGAAAGCTATAGCCAATACCCCAAGCATCCATGCGGCTCGTGAAGTGGACGCGGCCGAGGTATCGGGCGATCTTGCAGCGAAGGCAGGTGCCTTTGGTCCAGGCAACGGTGAACGGTGCCTTACTGCTAAGTTGCTGCTCGTGGGATGCCAACGCCAGCCCCAACAGCGGTAGCCACCATGAGCCCTTCACGTTAGCCCCCAAAGCACAAACCCGAACCGGATTCTTGGCGTCTCGGCTATTCTCCCTATAGGGAAACCAATCTCTGCCGAACGGGCAGGCCTTCGCCGGGACCCACGCCTTCACAGTATGCAATTGAAAACGACGTGTCAATGGGGGCACGGGCAGGCGGGACGATCAAAGCCCGAATGCCGTATCGGCTACATCCGCTGCAAAAGCATATATGGCGGCGAAGTCGTCTTTCTCGAGACCGGGATGCTCCTCGAGAATCTCTTCTTCGGTCATGCCGTGGGACAGCCAGCCAAGAACGTCATTCACCGTGATCCGCATCCCGCAAATGCAGGGCTTACCATCCCGCTTGTCGGGTTCAATCGTGATGCGAGGGTGAGCGGCCATCATAGACAAGCCCATTATCGCGCAGTCCCACGCGATCAATTTTTGGGACGAAAGATCAGGCGCCCGCCGCGCGGCTAGTGATACGATTCTGCCTGAGGAACCGACCGGGTGAAGAACGCACGCGAGGCGGAACGGCTGCGGCAGGTGGTGGTGGAATCGCTCGACACCGAAGGCGAGACGCGCGATCTGGCGCGGCGCGCCTTTCAAAGCCGGACGCACTTCCACCGCGTCTTTCGCGCCATGCTGGAAGAGACGCCCGCGGCCATGCGCCGGCGGCTGTTGTTGGAGCGGGCAGCATGGCAATTGGGGCGCACCGCCAGCGCCGTCACCGAGATCGCCCTGGAAGCGCAGTACGGTTCCCTCGAAGCGTTCACGCGCGCGTTCCGCAAGGCGTTCGGCGTCTCGCCCAGTCTCTATCGCAGGATGGGCCTCTTGCATTTCCGGCTGGCCGGAGCAAGCCGCGTGCATTTCTTTGCCCCCGGTTCCCTCTCGAAAGGAGCACTCGAAATGGATCTGTTCGACCGATTCGCCGGGTTCGAAACCTGGCATACCCGCAAACTGCTGGAACACGCACGCCAGCTAACCGATGAACAACTCGACCGGCCCATCGCCTCGCCGCAACTCGTGCCCTGGCAAGAACCCGAGCGCAGCTTGCGCGACCTGCTCGACCGCATCGTGTTCGAAAAGGAAGTATGGACGGCCGCGATCGCCGGCGGCCCGCTGCCCGAAATGAAGCGGCGGCTCAGTCCGGCGGAGCTTCTGCCCCTCTACGAAAAAGCCGATTCCGAATTCCAGCGCGTGCTCTGCGCGGTGCGCTCGCGCGGCGGGTGGGACGACACCTTTATCGACGAATTGTGCCAGCCGCCCGAGAGCTTTACGTTTGGCGGCATGCTGGCGCACCTGATCACGTTCAACTCCTACCGGCGGCTGACCGCGGCCGCCGTTCTGCGAGGCTTGGGAGTCGATGACGTGGGCTTCGGCGATCCCATCGAATACGAACGCCAGGCTTCGGGGCAGTGAGCGGACCGTCGCCGCGCCCTGAAGCTCTGAAGAAATATGGCCACGGATAAACACGGATGGACACAGATAAAAACCCCAAAAAACCTATTGTCTTTGGTCTTATCCGTGTTTATCTGTGTTCATCCGTGGCTCAATCGTTTTTCCGCGCTGCTACCACAGGCCGATCAGCTTCCACCACCACATCCCAACGCCCATCCAGAGCAGCATGTCAATCAGGGAGATCAGCAGCCCCGCACGCCACCACGCGCCCTGTTTCACGTAGCCGCTTTCGAAAAATACGGGCGCAGAGCCAGTGCCGTAATGCGTCATGGCGGCGTCCAGACTCGAAAAGTAAGCCAGTGGCAGCGCGGCCAGAAGCGGAGGGACTCCGGCTGCCAGAGCCGCGGCCAGAAAGCCCGGATAGAGCGCCGTCAGGTGCGCGGTCATGCTGGCGAAGCCGTAGTGAATATAGTTATAGGCAACTACCAGCACCACCAGCGACAGCATCCACGGCCAGCCCGCGATCTGGCTGAACAGGCGGGAAGAAAATATCTTGATCACCCCGGCTTCATTGAGCTGGTCGGACATCATAATCAAGCCCGCGAACCAGACCAGCGCGTCCCAGGCGCGCTTTTCCCGCAGCAGTTCATCCCAGGTGAGCACTCGCAACAGCAGCAGGGTGCAAACCCCGGCCAGTGCCACGAAAGTATTGGGAATGCCGTGCCAGGGAGACGTAATCCAGCCGATCACGACTCCACTCATGACAACCACCAGGGTCCATTCGGGGCGGCGCATCGGCCCCATCTTTTTGAGTTCGCGCCGGGCAAATTCGCGGGCCGGCGCCATATCGCGGATTTCCGGGGGGAAGAGCTTATGGATCACCCAGGGAACAATCGCCAGCGTCAGGAATCCCGGCACCACGGAACCGGCGAACCAGCGCATCCAGGTGAGCTCTACATGCGCGATCCGGCGCGCAAAGTCGGCAATCAGGGGGTTGGCGGCCATGCTCGTCAAGAACATGGCCGACGCGGTGTAGGTAGTGTGAAAGGAATTCAGGACCAGAAACGTGCCCATGCGGCCGGCGGTAGGTCCCGGCTCGGACCCTAGCTCGGCGGCAATGCTGCGGACGATGGGATAGATCACGCCACCGCCGCGGGCCGTATCGGAAGGAACGAACGGCGCCAGCACCAGGTCGGACGCAGCCAGCGAGTACCCCAGAGACAGCGAAGTGCGGCCAAAGGCTCCGACAAACAGGTAGCCGACCCGCGCCCCGAAAC
The DNA here is from genome assembly GCA_049511335.1 of Bryobacteraceae bacterium. GTDB lineage: Bacteria > Acidobacteriota > Terriglobia > Bryobacterales > Bryobacteraceae > JBEKYD01. The sequence goes on from JBEKYD010000017.1 coordinate 19,869, forward strand.
CGGTGGAGGTGACGGCGCGCGCAAACAGGAAAGCGCTGAAAATCAGCCAGACTGTGACGTTCGCAAATCCGGAAAAAATCTTCGCCGGTGCCAGCGTGCCGGTGAGATCCAGCAAGGTAAGCGCCAGCAGCACCGATACAGCCATCGGGACGGGCTGCGCCACCAGCGCCACGATGGTGGCGACAAAAATCGCCAGCAAATGGGCCTGAACCGCCGTCAAGCCCAGCACCGGAATGAAATAAAGCAGGAGCCCCGGAACCAGAACTGCCAGCCACCGCCCGCCGGCTTTCATCCGCTAGCTCACCGTACTCGTGCAGAAGGCGCAGCGCCGCGCCGCGATGGGAATCTCGCTGCAGCACTCAGGGCATTTCTTGGTGGTCGGATCGGGCGGCTTTTCGCCGCGATTCAGCCGCGCCGTCACCGCATTCATGGGCATCACGATGAAGAAGTAAATGGTGGCCGCGACCATGAGGAAGGCAATCACTGCGTCTACTAAATCGCCGATCGGGAATTTGCTGCCATGGAGCGTAATCACGAAGCTCTTGAAATCCGGGGTGCCTCCGAAAACACCGATTAATGGCGTCAGAAAATCGGTAGTGAGCGACGTCACCACTTTGCCGAATGCGCCCCCGATGATCACGGCCACCGCCAGGTCCACTACGTTGCCGCGCAGCAGGAAGGTTTTGAAGCCCTTGAACACGTGCACTCCTTTCGCCGGACAAAGATCCTATTTAGCATGAATGACTACGCCCCGGCGCGCAAGAAGCGTTCCATCCGTTCCAGGGCCGGCTCCAGCACCTCCCGGCTGGCGGCATAGCAGATGCGCAGCGAGCCTTCGCCGCCCGCGCCGAATGCCACCCCCGGCGCCACGCCCACGCGCGTTTCCATCAGCAGCCGTTTCGCCAGCGCGAACGAATCCGTGGCTCCCTCAATGCGTGGGAACACATAGAACGCTCCCTCCGGTGCGGGCACGGTGACGCCGGGTATCGCGCCCAAAACTTCCAGGCAGAGATCGCGGTTCTGGCGCAAGCGCGTGAGCATTTCGCAGAGCGGCCCTTCGCCCTCCGCCAGCGCGGTCTCGCCAGCCTTTTGGGTAAAGCTGGGCGCGTGCGAAACCACAAATTCATTCAACTGCGTCGCCTTCGCGATCAGGTCGCGCCGGCCTGCGAGATACCCCAGCCGCCAACCGGTCATGCAGTAACTCTTCGAAAACGATTGCACCACCATCACCGCATCCTGGCGTGTCACCAGACGCAGAATCGAAGGGGCCGCTTCGAGCGCCGCCGTTCCTCTCCAGTAGAGGCGATCGTATACTTCGTCGGCCAGCAACCACAGATCGTGGCGGCGTGCGAAATCGAGCAATTGCCGCTGCTCTTCTTCAGTGGCCACCCACCCCAGAGGATTCGAAGGCGAAATATAGATCAGCAACCGCGTGCATGGGCTGACCGCGGCTTCCAAAGCCGGGAAATCGATGGAATAGCGGCCATTGAGCGGCAGCGGCACCTCCACCGCGCGGGCGTTCGCCATCGCTACAATCGACGCTCCATTAGGCCAGGCCGGCGTCAGCACCAGGGCCTCGTCGCCGGGATCGAGCACTGTGCGGATGCCCATATGCAAAGCTTGCACTCCCGAAGCCGTGACCACGATCTCGGTCTCCGGATCGAGCTCCACGTTCTGCCGCAAGCGGTGATGAGTGGCGATAGCGCGCCGCAGAGAAGGCATTCCCGCGTTTTCGGTGTAAAACGTGTAGCCCTCCTCCATGGCGCGCCAAGCCGCCCGCTTGATGTATTCCGGCGTGGGCTGGTCGGATTCGCCGAAATACAGCCGCAGCACTCCATCCATCTGCATGGCGATCTCCGCCAGTTCGCGAATGCGCGAGTAAGGAACGCGTTCCACCGAGGAAGCAATATGGGCCATAAAGGGCAATTTTCACACAGTTTGTGTTGCGGTAGTTCGTATCGCTGGCGATCATGTCGCCGGTACGTTTCCGCGCCTGCGCGCTTCGCCGCTCAGTGCTTCGTCATCGGTATCAGTTTGCGTCGGCGCGGGGTCTGGGAACATTCCCGGCAGTTTGAGTGTCAAAGGTCTGTGGAGGTATACGCGGTGCTGAGGCGGTGGCTTCTATCGCTTTTGTTCCTAACGCTTGTGGCGTTCGGGTGCATTTTTGCTCAGCCCGGACCAGGTGGTCGTCGCCAAGATCCGACTGCTGAGCAAGAACGTCTCTGCTCCACCGCTATGCTCCACTTCCGCTGCCTGAGGCAACCAGCGGTTTATCACATCGGCGAGACGATTCAGGCCGGCCTCTCGTTTAGCAGCAACGGGCAACACGGATTCACGGCAATGCCCGAGTTCCGGCGCGGTTTTTTTTTGCAGATCGTCATGTCAGAACCTACGGAGGGCACAATTGATCCATTGACCTTGGACAACCGAATCCGCGTTGGAGGAAGCGGTGGTTGGTCGGAAGCGGAATCCTGGGATCGGGAGATCGACGTTAACGAATGGATTCAGTTCCGGCGTCCCGGCCGCTATATGGTGCATGTCGTCTTGAAACGCGGCCTGCCATTGCCGGTTGAGGGAGAAAAGACCAAGGCTTTTCGATATTGTGACCTGAATTCCAACGCCGAATCCGTGGAAGTCCTCTCGCCCGATACCGCCTGGGAAGCTAACGAACTAGCCAGAACCAACAAGCTGCTGGAATCGCCTTCAGAGAGCACCCGCTTCCGTGGAGCCAGCGCCCTCCGGTATCTCAACACGCCATCGTCAGCCGTAGCATTAGTGAGGTGGTGGATGCAGATACCGGATGGGCCGGTGAACTCAGAACTGACAAAAGGCATTTTTGAGTCTCAGTACTCCGAAATCGTGAAAACAGAGATGGAGAAGGCTCTTCGATCTGGTGTGTCTTTCCCCACCAGCGTTGTAGGGATTCTTGCGTACCTTGAGGTCAGGCGACAGTTCATCAATCGCCCGCGCCCATCGGATCCACAAGCGGCCCAAGCCTGGTCTCGCGAATATTGGGACCTCTTCGACTCCGTGAAGAGCAGGTATTCGGCTGCGGCGGGGCATTCCATTCGCTGACTTTACCCGACCGCTTTTCATTTCCGCGTGCAGCAAATCGGGGCCGAAGAACAGCGTCATCGGAAAAGTGGACCATGATCGAGTACGTCAAGAGGTAGAGGAAAAGCGACGCGACAATTCACGCACTCTTCTTGATGTCCTCGATCATGGCCTTCCGAAGCACGCGGTTGAGCCGGGTCTGATAGCCTTTTCCCTGCCGGCGAAGCCAAGCCACAATATCGGCATCCAGCCGGACGGTAAGTTGCTGCTTCACTGGCCTGTAGAAAGGATTCCGGACGGCATTGTTCCAGAAGCTCTCGGGGAGAGGTGGAATGTCGGAAAAATCGATCTCCGAATCCGGCCGCGCTGCGAGTTCGGCGAGTTTACGTTTCCGCGCCGGCGTCAGCGCGCAGTCAGCCAGCGTCTTGCGCACGAGTTTGCTCATAACGGTTTCTCTCCTTCCGGGTGGCTCGGCGGGCCGAAATAAGGCGGATTACTTCTTCCTGGTCTTCCTCTCGAATCGTGTGGACTACAAGCAGCAGAATCAGCGCTCCAGCCATGCCGACGGCCCGCCAGCGGGTCTCGCCGGTTTCGTCGGTGCGGTCCTGCTCGAACAGGGCGTACGGATCGTCGAAGAGGTTGGCCGCTTCCTCGAAGGTGACGCCGTGCTTCCGCTGGTTGGTCCGCGCTTTCGCCGGGTCCCATTCGAACCGAATCATTCCCAGCCATAAGTATAGCTCCAAATTTGTAGTTACACTATCGCTTCTCTCACTCTTCCCGCATCGGCTGTACCAGTAAGCACGCCTGCAACATCGCGACCGGCGAAGAAACCGCGCGCGTACTGGCGGCACTCAACCATCCCGCGTTGAAAGTAGTCTGGGACCCCGCCAATGCCATGGTTGCCGGCGAGAACCCGTTTCCCGAAGGCTACGCGCGCATCCCGCCCAGTCGCATTGTGCATGTTCATGCCAAGGATTGCCGGGTCCACGATCGCCAAGCCGAATGGCTGGAACTGGGCCAAGGCAGCGTGGATTGGAAAGGCCAGATTGCGGCACTGGAGCGCGATGGCTACAGCGGCTGGATCAGCCTCGAAACCCACTGGCCCGGCCCCGGCGGCCATAAGCACCAGGCTAGCGTAATTTGCGGGCGGAATCTGGCCAGGCTGGTAAATAGCTGATAAATAACACCATTCCCTTCCTTGACATTCGCCGCCCGCTCGCTGTAAAAATAGAGTAATAGGCGAATAAAAAGCGAATGTCGGCGGCTGTCCTGCAATCCCAATTCGCATCGGTGCTAGGCGGCGATCTGGACTGGCGCTGCCGGCCGGCGCCGGAAACCGTGCCCTCGGGAATTGCCGAAATCGATGCCGATTCCGGAGGATTGCCGCGCGGTTGTTTGACGGAAATATTTGGCGCCGGCTCCTCCGGCCGGGCTACGATAATGGCCGCAATTCTGGCCCAGGCCACGGCGCGGCAGGAATTCTGCGCCCTGGTGGATGCGGAAGACGCATTCGACCCCGCCTCGGCCGAACGCGCCGGAGTTTGCCTGGCGCGGCTGCTTTGGGTGCGCTGCGGCCATAATGCCGAGCACGCGCTGCGGGCGGCCGATCTGCTGATTCAAGGCGGCGGTTTCGGCGTGGTGGCGCTCGATCTGGGCGATACTGCGGCCGCCAATGCCCGCCGCATCTCGCTGACTTCCTGGTTTCGCCTGCGCCGCGCGGTGGAGCACACTCCCACAGTGCTGGTTGCCATCGCGCGGCAATCGAACGCCAAAACCTGCGCCACTTTGCAACTGGAATGCGCGCGCGAGCGGACCGTCTGGTCGGGAGCGCATCCCGGCCGCCTGTTGCGCGGCGTATGCGTGCGGGCATCTCATCCACTGGGCCATCGTCGGAGCACTATATGTTCGCCTGTCTTTACGGCCAAGGCAATTTGACGGCTCTGGCAGGCGAATTTTCGCCCCTCGTGGAGCAGACCGCGGCCGATACCGTGACCTTCGATATTTCCGGCCTGGATCGCCTTTTCGGACTGCCACAGGAGATCGCCGCCGCTATTTTGCGTCGCGCCGAAGAACGTGGAGCGGAACTCTGGATAAACAGTGGGGCGGACCCCCTGGTCCGCGCGGGTCCCCCTGGACCCGCTCTTCTCCCGAAGAATCAAAGTCTCGGTATCGCCGACAAGCCGGCCAGGGGGCCGGCTGCGGACCAGGGGGTCCGCCCCACAACTGGCGCCGGTGTTCGATCTCGGGAAAACTATACGGCATTGGGTACCCGTCCGGACGGTCACCACTTCGATGCGGGAGTCCGGAGCCTCGCCCTGGCTTCCAATCCCGATGCTGCCATCTGCGCCGCGCGGGGCTTCCCGCGGCTCAGCATCGTTCCTTACGGCGATGAAGCCAAGTTTCTGGGGCCGCTGCCGTTGGCGCAACTGGCGCCTTCTCCGGAACTGGCGGAGACGCTCGCCCGCTGGGGCATCCGCCGTTTTCAGGACCTGGCTGCGCTGCCGCCGCTGGGCATCGCCGAACGCCTCGGCCCGGAAGGTCTCCGTCTGCGCGAGTTGGCGCGCGGGGAGGCCAAACGGAAGCTCGTGCCCATCGCCGATCCGGAGTGCTTCGAAGATTCGCTCGAACCGGAGTACCCGGTGGATCTGCTGGAGCCGCTGGCATTCCTGCTGGCGCGCCTGCTCAATGGCCTCGCCACGCGTTTGGCCACACGCGCGCTGGCCACCGACGAATTGCGCCTGCGCTTGAAGCTCGAAAACGGCGCCGCCCACGAGCGCATTCTGCGCCTGCCCGTGCCGTCGCTCGATACCAAAGCGTTTTTGAAACTCTGGCAGCTCGATCTGGCGGCTCATCCGCCGGCCGCGCCGATTGTCGAAATATGGCTCGAATTGCACCCGGCCAAACCGCAGGCGGCACAGAGCGGGCTGTTCCTGCCGGCCGCGCCCGAGCCGGTAAAATTCGAAATCACCCTCGCGCGTGTGCGGGCCATCGTAGGCGAGCGGAACGTGGGCATGCCGCAGGTGCTCGATACGCATCGGCCGGATGCATTCTCCAATCGCGGCGGATGGGGCCGCGCTTCCGCGGCGGCGGCGGCGCCGGCGGCCGGCAGTCCGGCATTGCTGATTCTGCGCCGCTTCCGCCCCGCCCGAGCCGCTCGCGTCACGCTGGTTCGGTGCCAGCCCGGAGCGGTCGCCGCCGCGGGTGTCCGCGGCAGAGTGATCGATCTGGCCGGTCCCTGGCGAGGCTCGGGCGACTGGTGGACCCCCGATCCCTGGTCGCGCGATGAATGGGATATCGCCCTTTCCGACGGTGGCCTCTACCGGCTTTATTGCGATCCGGCAGGCTGGTTCGTGGAGGGAAGTTATGACTAAAAAGTTATCAGTTGTCAGTTATCAGTTATCAGGTAAGCCCGTGGCGCGGGCTGTCCAGCCTAATCCGCATACTTTTCGCAGGAGCCAGCACGGCATACTAGTAGGGCGGACCCCCGGTCCGCGCGGGACGCCCTCGTCCCGCTCTTTTCCCCACCATCCGACACCGGCGAAGAGCCGGCCGGGGGGCCGGCTGCGGACCAGGGTAGTCGCCGTTGCAGGCTCACTCCTTGCCGTAACTGACAACTGATAACTGACAACTGATAACTGACAACTCATGTACTCCGAACTCTACGCCCGCTCCGCTTTCAGCTTTCTCGAAGGCGCTTCTCTGCCCGAGGAAATGATCGGCGCCTGCGCGCTGTACGGCATGCCGGCGATGGCGCTGGCGGACCGCAACGGCGTCTATGGCGCCCCGCGCTTTCATATGGCGGCCCAAAAAGCCGGCGTGCGCGCGCACATCGGCTCGGAAATTACCTGCACCGACGGCGCCAGCTACGTGCTGCTGGCGGCTTCACGCGAAGGCTACCGCAATCTTTGCCGGCTCATCACGCGCATGAAGCTTCGTGCCAAGAAAGGCGAGGGCGCGGCCACGCCGGAAGAACTGGCCGAATTCGCGCCCGGCCTGATCTGCCTCACCCGCCATCCATCGCCGCTGCTAATGGAGATGTTCGGCAAGCACAATGTTTACGCGCGGCTGGAACGCCACTACCACCGCGGTCAGGAAGCCGCCAATCAACGCATTGTCGAGACCGCGCGCGGTTTGGGCATGCCGCTGGTAGCCACCAACGCCCCCGCCTACGCCACGCCCGATCGTCGCCAGTTGCTGGATGTCTTCACCTGCGTTCGCCATAAAGTCACGTTGGCAACGGCCGGCCGAAAGCTGGAGGCCAATTCCGAGCGGCACGTCAAAACGCCGGCGGAAATGGAGCGCTTGTTCGCCGATCTTCCGGAAGCCATCGCCAACACGATGGAAGTTTCCTCGCGCCTGGAATTCACCTTGAACGATCTCGGCTATCGCTTCCCTCGCTACCCGGTTCCGGGAAACCAAAGCATGGCAAGTTTCCTGCGCCGCCTGGCGGACGAAGGCGCGCGCTGCCGCTACCGCCCCTACCACGAGCGCGCCCGCGCCCAGATCGAGCGCGAGCTGGCGCTCATCGAAAAACTCGGTCTCGAAGGCTATTTCCTCATCGTCTGGGACATCGTGCGCTTCTGCCGGGAAAACAACATCCTGGCGCAGGGCCGCGGCTCGGCCGCCAACAGCGCGGTCTGCTACGCGCTCGAAATCACCGCCGTGGACCCTGTCGGCATGGACCTCCTGTTCGAGCGCTTTCTTTCCGAAGAGCGCGGCGAATGGCCGGACATCGATATCGACCTGCCCAGCGGCGACCGGCGCGAACGCGCCATCCAGTACGTATACCAGCGTTTCGGACAATTGGGCGCCGCCATGACCGCCAACGTGATCACCTATCGCGGCCGCTCCGCCGCGCGCGAAGTGGGCAAAGCCCTGGGCTTCGAAGTGACTATGCTCGACCGGCTGGCCTCGCTCACCCACGTGATGGAATGGAAGGATCCCAAAGACACCGCCGAGCTGCGTTTCCGCGATGCGGGCCTCGACCTGAATCACCCGCGCGTGCGCAAATTCTTCGAGCTGTACTCCATGACGCTGGATCTGCCGCGCCATCTCGGCCAGCACTCGGGCGGTATGGTGATCTGCCAGGATGCGCTCGATTCGGTCGTGCCGCTCGAACCCGCCACCATGCCCGGCCGCGTGGTCGTGCAGTGGGACAAGGAAGACTGCGCCGATATGGGCATCGTCAAAGTCGACCTGCTGGGCCTGGGCATGATGGCCGTCATCGAAGAAACCTTGCAGCGGATCCCGCCGGTCTACGGCGAAGAAGTTGATCTGGCGCACCTGCCGCAGGACGACCCGGCGGTCTTCGAAGCCTTGCAAAAAGCCGACACCATCGGCATGTTTCAGGTGGAAAGCCGGGCCCAGATGTCCTCGCTGCCGCGCATGAAGCCGCGCTGCTTCTACGACGTGGTGGTACAGGTGGCGATCATCCGCCCCGGCCCGATCGTGGGCAAGATGGTGCACCCTTACTTAAACCGGCGCCAGGGAAAAGAGCCGCCGGATTGCCTCCATCCCTCGCTCGAACCGGTGCTGCGCCGCACCCTGGGTGTGCCGCTGTTTCAGGAACAATTGCTGCGCATGGCGATGATCGCGGCCGGGTTCACCGGCGGCCAGGCGGAGGAGCTGCGCCGCGCCATGGGGTTCAAGCGCTCCGAAAAACGCATGGCGGAAATCGAGATCAAGCTGCGCGAGGGGATGCGGCGCAAGGGAATTCCGCGCGCTACCGAGGAAGCCATCGTCCGCTCCATCACCTCGTTCGCGCTCTACGGTTTTCCCGAATCGCACGCCGCCAGCTTCGCCCTGCTGGCCTATGCCAGCGCCTATCTGAAATGCCATCATCTGGCCGCCTTCACCTGCGCCATGCTCAACAACCAGCCCATGGGATTCTACTCGCCGGCCATCTTGATCAAAGACGCGCAGCGCCACGGCCTGCGGGTGCTGCCGGTGGATGTGACGGTTTCCGGCTGGGACTGCAGCGTGATCGACCGCCATAGCATGCGGCTGGGCCTGCGTTACGCGCGCGGGCTGCGTGAGGAATCGGCGCGCGCGATTTTGCAAGCGCGGCCGTTTTCGTCGATCGACGACTTGGCCTTGCGTGTTCGCGAGCTGCGCAAGGACGAGATCAATCGCCTAGCCGAAATCGGCGCGCTCAATTCTCTCGACCGCCTCCATCGCCGCGACGCGCTCTGGCAAACGCAGCGCGCGGTGCTGCCGGTGGGCCCGCTCCTGGCCCCGCTCGAAGAAAAAGGCGCGCCCTCGCCGCTCGCCGCTATGAGCACGGAAGAGCGGCTGTGGGCCGATTACCACGGTACTGGAATCAATATCGGCCGCCATCCCATGGCGCACCGGCGCGCCGAGATGGACCGAATGGGAGTCGCCCGCGCCGCCGACTTGGCCCACATTCCCAATGGACGGCTGGTGCGGGTAGCCGGCGCCATCATCGTGCGACAGCGTCCCGGCACCGCCAAGGGTTTCGTCTTCCTCAGCCTGGAAGACGAAACCGGAATCGCAAATGCCATCCTGGAGCCGGCCGTTTTCGACCGTTACAAACTCACCGTGCTGGGCGAGCGATTTCTGCTGCTCGACGGTATTCTGCAAAATCAGGACGGAGCGATTTCCGTCAAAGTGGGACGCGTAGCCGCATTGAGCTCAGGCGCTGCAGCGGAAGCACACAATTTTTATTGAGGGGAAACGTGGCGAACGCAGTCTGAAACGCAGTACCGTATCCATTACAGATCCGCAATGATTGCATCACGGGTCACACGCTTATGTTGGGCGACCGCGCGGAGAATTGAATTGAGAGTGCCAACACGAACAGGATGATGATCCGGTATCGCGATTCGGTGATGTGTCGGGTCGGAGGTCTCCAGAATAATGTGACTGCCGACCTGGTGCGCCCTTGTGTAACGCCATTTTCTGCAAAGAACGTCAGCAAGGTGCTCGCCAGACACATCGCGAGGAAGTTTCATGCCACCTGTAGGATCTCGTCACGTACAAGATGGAGACGAATTCGCTCGGGCCGTGGACGATCGAAAAAGAACGCGGCAGTCGCCTCCAATACGTTCTTTCGGAGTTCATCCCACGTATCCCCTTCCGTGAATATGCTCTCCGTAAGGCATTCAGCGCAATAGCCGCCGTCGGACTCCTGGACGACTTCGAATACCAGCTCGGACATATGTTCATGATACGGCATACGTCCACTCACTCGCTGTAGCTGATCTCGCCTCGCCGCGCGGTGACAGCCGTGTACGCCACCAGCAGAGCGGCCACCGCCAGAAGGCCGGGAATAGCGATCCACGCGGGCGTCGGGTCGATATCCACTACGATCACGTTGAGCGGCGGCGGCAGCGGCACTTCCACGGGGCACAAACCCTTCAGATAAGAGATGACGCTGATCTTTTGCAGCATCGACGGCAGGAACGGATTCACGTTCTCCCAAACATACACGGCCGCCGCGGGGATCATCGGATTGCGAAACAGCAGACCGCACGCCAGAAAGACCGCGCCATAGCCGATGCAGGCCAAGACCGTCACCAGCACGTAAGCTCCCAACTGACCCAAGCCCGGCCCATGCCAGATGTAATCGCTGTAGGCGCGGTCGTGGCTGCCGATGAGCAACATCGACGCGGCCACGCTGGGAACGAACATCGCACAAGCCGCCAGCAAACCGGCCAGGTACTTCCCCGCCACCAGAGACTCGCGGCGAAGCGGGGTGAGGTAGTAGTAGTGCAGCGTCTTTTCCAGCATCTCGCCGCGAAACAGGCTGGCGAAGATGCCCATCGAGCCGAAGAAGATGGCGCCCCGCAGATAGAACAACTGAAACATCAGGGCAAAAGCCGTAACGTCGTTTCCCAGATTATGGCGGGGATGGGCCCGGCGAGCGGTGAACAGGGCATGCAGCAGGCAGATGCCGACCGGACCGGCGGCCAGCAGGTAAATCCACCAGCCACGGCGCGAGAGCAGCGTCTTACGCCACTCCAGGCGGAACACCGCGGCGATCTGCCGCTGCCACACGGTGGTCTTCTCGTTCACGCGGTGCCTCCTTCGGCGCCGATCAAGTATTGATACACCGAATTGACGTCGTCGTCGGCCGGAGCCACCGTTTCGATCTCGAGTCCGGTTTCGAGCACGATCTGGTTGAGCAGCAGATAGAGGCGGTCGGCGTCGGTGGTGCGCACCAGCAAGTTGTGGCCATCGCCGTGAACTTTGGCTTCTACCAGGTGGTCGTGCGAGAAGAGCCGTGCCGCGAGATCGCGCGGCCGGTCGCAGCGCACCAGGATCTGCATCGGCTGCTCCTTCACCTGGCTGCGTACGCCCTGAATTCCGCCCTCGGCCACCACGTAGCCGTGGCTGAGCAGAATCACTTGATCGGAGATGCGGTCGACCTCGTGCAGGATGTGGCTGGAGACGATCACGTGACGGCCCTGGTCCGCCCACTCGCGAAACAGGGCGATGGTTTCGGCGCGGGCCATGGGGTCCAGCCCGTTGAGCGGCTCGTCGAGCACCAGAACCTCGGGAGAGTGTGCCATCGCCTGCGCCAGCTTGATGCGCTGGCGCATGCCTTTGCTGTAGGCGGCCACGGGACGGCCGGACGCGGCCGTCATGCCGACGCGTTCGATGGCTTCCCAGGCGCGGCGCGCGCACTCATCGCTGCCGAATCCATGCAGCAAGAGGTAGGAATAAATAAACTGAAACCCGGTAAGCCCCCTCGGCACGGCTTCGAACTGGGCGCAGTATCCCACCAGGCGGCAGAGCGTTTCGGGGTGGTCGGGCCGGGCGCCGCGCACGCGAATCTCCCCCTGGGTCGGCCGGATCAAGCCGGTCATCAAATTCATGAGCGTGCTCTTGCCGCTGCCGTTGGGGCCAACCAGACTGGTGACCCCAGGCGGAATCACCAGGCTCACGCGGTTGACGCCCAGCACTTCGCCGTAGAAGCGCGAGACGTCGGCGAAGGTGATGAGAGTGTTGGTGGGAGCAGCCGTGGTCATTGGTGCCCCCTGGCGGACTTAACGCGGCACGCACGAGTGCGTGCGCCACGTGAGGTTGCTCTCATCGCACCACATCCACCCCGCGGATCTTCCGCGCCAGCATATAGAGACAGGCCAGGGCCAACAGCGCCAGCATGGCCACGCACGCGGCCAGCGGCAATTGCTCGCCCATCGGCACGCGGAAGAACACCGCTCCATTGCTGGTGGGTTGGCTGCCTTCGAACAAATGCTGCCACAGCGAGCCCACCAGAAAACTGATGTTCAGCAGATGGCCCCAGTTGGTCTCCTGAATGTTGTTGATGACGGCCCCAAAGGCGGCGGCCACGAAGAACACGCCGAACATCAACCCTCCCGCCACCGGCTTCCACTTCACCCACGCCGAGAGCGCCAGCGCCAGCAGCGCCAGTAACAGAATCCACGCCCAGGATCCGAAGAACAGTCCGGCCGCGATGCGCCAGTGCTCGGCCATCCACGACCCGCCTTCGAGGCTGGCCTCCAGCCCGAACAGCAGCAGCCCCGGAACCCAGGTCATCAGCGAAAGCAAAATCAACAACACCGCCATCTTCGACGCCACGTATTCGACGCGTGAGAACGGCCGTGCCAGATAAAGCGAGAGAGCGTTGTTGGCCAAATCCGGCGAAATCTGGCCGGGGCCTATAAACGACGCCAAAAACAGTGCCAGCATGCTTTGCCAGCCGAGCAGCCCTTGGAAGAAAGGCAGGTTGATGGAAATCAGCCGCTCCGCGCCTTCGGCGTTGAACAGCTTGAGAACGCTGGCGTTGTGCACGGCGTAGACGATCAGCGCGGCCACCAGCGGGTAGATGAAGCTGGCGATATAGAACGTATTCAGGAAGCGGGAGCGGTGCAGGTCCTCGAACGCGTAGCGGGGGATCACCAGCAAGCGGCGCCAGCGTGGGGTCAGATTGCCCTGGTAGGGCCGGTAGGTTTTCTTATAGACGGCCACCGGGCGCCTCCATGGCTTTGAGGAAGATGTCTTCCAGCGAATCGCGCTTATGGCTCAGCCGGCGGATCTGCACGTTCTCGCGCCCGGCGATTTCGTAGAGCTGGCGCACTTCCAGATCCTCCGGCAGGACCAGCTTGAGCCGCCCCTGCGCGCCCGCGGCCGTTTGGCAGCCGATGCGTTCCAGGGCGGCGATAAAACTGCCGTTGCTGCCGCCGCGCGTCTCCAGCTCCAGGAAGCGGCGGTTGGCCTTTCGCTCCTCTTCCAAATCGCAGTATGCGGCCAGCCGGCCCTCCTTGAGGATGAGCGCCTGGTCGCAGCACTCCTCCACGTCGCGAAGCAGGTGCGAGCTGACCACCAGATGAAGATCGCCGCGGGCGCGGACATCCTGAATGAGTTGGATCATGCGCGTCCGTGCGGGCGGGTCGAGGCCATTGGTGGGCTCGTCCAGAAGCAGCAGCTTGGGCCCGTGCGCGATGGCCTGCGCCAATTTGGCCGCCTGCTTCATGCCCAGCGAATAGGTTCCCAGCGCGCGATAGCGCACTTCGCCCAGGCCGACGTAAAAGAACGCCTCGTGGGCCCGCTCCAGAGCCTGAGCTTTGGGCAGCCCGGCCAACTCCGCCATCATCCGCACATAGCGCACGCCGCTCATGGACGCAATGAAGGCGTCGTTCTCCGGCATGTAGCCGATCAAGCTGCGCACCTCGCGCGCCGCTGTCCTCACATCGTGGCCCAGCACGCGCACCGTCCCGGCGGAAGGCCGGTGAAAACCGAGCAGCGTGTTGAGCAGGGTCGATTTGCCGGCGCCGTTCGGGCCCAGCAGGCCGATCGATTGGCCGGTGAGCGAGGCAGTGAGCCGGTCGAGAATCACCCGCGCGCCGAAGCGCACCTCCAGCGCGTCGAGTTCAATGACCGCGTCCATTCAGCCTATTTATACGCTTTTTCGCGCCGCCGTGTTCCGCCCATATTGAAGCCCGAGCCCGAGCCGAACCCGAGCATCTGGCCCAACGGCAGGGCGTGACTGGCGAAACCGGCAATGCCGCCGCTAACAAGATCCCTGAGGTTGCCGCCCAGCAGCTCGCTCGATCCGGCCACCGTGATCTGGTCCGGCGCCCCGTAGGCGGCCACCAACGCGGGCTTCAATCCGTTCCAGGAACGCGCCTGCTCCGGCGTAGACAACAGGCTCGCCAGCGGCACCACCGTCGGACCCAGGTTTTCGTACAGCACGGCCGAAAAGTTCGCGAAATGATCGCGCGGCGCGAGGCTCAGAAAGCCGGCCGCATGCGCGATCGAAAGGTGCGTGGCTTTGGCCTCGAGCGCGCTCGAAATCAGCGCCCGGCTGGGGGCCGCAATCAGATAGCCATCGGCAAAGGTATATTGCGCCTGGGTGAGCGGATTGGAGCGGCCGTTTTCGGGCGTGTAGGAGAGCGAGTAGAACACCCGGCCGTCCACCGTCTCCTGCGAAAGGCGCAGAGCTTTCGGGGCGCCGGCCGCAAGCTTGGCGATCGCCGCCTGGCATCGTGCCGGGTCGTACACTTCCGCCACCAGCTTCCAGGAGGGCACCGGGATCACCGGCCCATCCATGGCCAGGGCAAACTCTCCGCCAAAGCTGGCGGAAAGATCGGCCAGCGCTTCCGCATCGGCCGTGCCGGCGTTCGTATGGAGCAGCGACTGCACCTGGGTGGTGAGCGCCGCTGGGTCTCGGACGACAAAGGCGGCCATCGCCGAAGCTTCCGGCGTGACGTAGTCGAGCGAGCCCATGGGAGCGGGATCGGCCAGCCAGGCCGCGATTCCCTGGTTGGCCCCATCGAACCCCAGCGTGGCGCGGTCCTCCATCTTTTGCTCCACTTCCTTCTGTTCCACGATCAGGTAATGCAATCCGGCCAGCGGCGTCTTTTCTACCCGCCCGCCGGACAAGCGGGAAAGATCGGCGCAAATCAGCAGGCCCGCGCCTTGGCCATACGCTTGGGCGATACGCGCCCGAAACGGCGTGCCGGTGAAACCGCCGGATGCATGGTCGAGCGCCGGCGCCAGCGCGGCCACGGCATCGGCCTGGTGCCCAAAAACTACGAAACCGTTACGGGT
Source organism: Bryobacteraceae bacterium (assembly GCA_049511335.1). GTDB lineage: Bacteria > Acidobacteriota > Terriglobia > Bryobacterales > Bryobacteraceae > JBEKYD01. The sequence goes on from JBEKYD010000017.1 coordinate 34,959, forward strand.
TTCCACCGTCAGAGGAATGCCCTGAGCTTTGAGAAACTCCGGGAAGCCATCGCGCCTTACCTGGGCGAACAACACCGGGGCGTGCGGTCGGCCATCGGCGCCGGCCACGCTGACCAGGGCGATCTCGTCTCCCAGGTATTCGCTGGCGGCACGGAGTTTTTCCAGTACCGGACCGATGCGCTGGCCGCGCTCGGCCCACCAGGCCCGCAATTCCGGGCTCTCCACCAGTTGGCGATCGAGCACCGACTGGGCTTCGGCGAGATACGGCCCCAGGTTGGGAATCGAGGCATAGAGCACGGTATCGGCCGGCAAGCGGTCCATCAGCACGCTGGAATAACGAAGAGCCGGCAGACGGATCTCGCGCAAGCCGGTGCGCAGCGCGTCGAGTTGGCGCAGCAAAGCGTCGCGGTTGCGGCTCCAGCCGATATCCTCGCGCACCGATTCGGGCTCGAGCGTCATGCTGGAAACCGCCTGGTCGCCGGGATTGAGCACCGTGTCGATATTGTTGTGGGCCACATGGACCTGGCCCTGAACCACCGAAATGCGCGAGCCCTTGACCCCCGAGCTGACGCCGAAAACCGTGCCGGTTACCGCCACCCGGCAATCGTCGGTATCCACATACAAATGGCCTTTGCGGCGTTTGGCGGCTGACACGATGATGCTGCCGCGCGCCAGGCGCAGGGTGAGATCGTCGCCGGATGCATAGGTGACCAGGCTCGCGCGCTCCCGCAGCTCTACCCGCGAGCCGTCGCCCAGGTAAAGCACGGCGTCCGATGCTTTGGCTGCGCGGATCTCGACGTTTTCGGGGAGCCTCTGGCCGTTGGTCATCGGCTGCATGCCGGCCGCGGTCACTTCATACAGCGCGCCGTTGATCGACTCCACGCTGGCCGGGCCATGATCGGCGCCACGCTGGACCACCACAACCCAGAACACGGCTTCCGCCGCAACCGCGGCCGCGACCACACCCCAGCGCCACCGAACCACGCGGCGCGACCGACGATCGGAGGCCGCCGCAGCCTCGCGGCCGGCTGTGATCGGCGTCGCCCGGCCTTCGTATACTTTGCGGCAGGCCACACAGGCATGCAGGTGATCGCGCACCAACAAGGATCGGGATTCCGGCAGCGTGCCGGCGCGAAACGCGGGGATCAGAGCTTGAAAAGCGGCGCAATCGGCGATGTGTTCCCCGGCCGGCACAAACTCCGACGCCAGCCGGCGCCAAACCCTCGAGCGGGCGGATTCGATCGCGGCGGGATCGACCTCTTCGTCACGGATTTCCGTCACGGCACGATCGAGTTGCGGGTCCAAAAAGCGTTCTTCCGGGGTCATGCCACTCCTCCCATGTACGCGCGAAACTCTTTTTCCAGCCGGTCGCGGGTCCGGGATAACGTCACCGCCACGGTTCCGGGGGTGGTCTCCAACAGCCGCGCGATCTCGGGATTTTCCTTTCCCTCGAAGAACCGCAGCGCGAACATCTGCGCGATGCGCGGGTTGAGACGCGCCAGCGCCCCGCGCAGCCAGTCGCGGATTTCCCCCGACGACTGCTGCCGCTCTGGCGACCGGTGGGCCGGCTCGGCCAAAATCGGCTCCAACTCATCTAACGGGATATTCCGCACCTTTTGCCGGGTTCGCATCAGGTCGAGCCCCGCGTTAACCGCGGCGCGGTGCAGAAAGCTGGCCATATTCCCGACCGGTTCCGCGTCCGGATCGCGCTTCAACAGCCGCAGAAATACCGTCTGCAGAACGTCCTCCGCATCGCTGGCATTACCCGTGATGCGGTAGGCGGCGCGAAACACCAGCCCGTGGTGCTCGTCAAAAATGCGCTCCAGTTCGGCGGCCGGCATGCCGGCGGAGTCCACCGAGGCAGCCATCGGCAATTTCATCCTGTCCGGTTCTTCCAATAGATAGGACGAGCGGACAACCCTATTCTTAGCATGGCGACCCCTCCCCGTGGCGCAAGCCTTCAGGCTTGCAGAGTCGGGGTGGGACAGACCACCGCACTTCGTGGTCTGTCAGGCTCTGACCCGTGGCTCTTTCCCAAACTCAAGCACGCTGGCATCAGGATCGAATGCCCGGGTCAGAGCCGCGACCAAAGGGAGCGGTTGCCGGCGACGAAAACCCTCCTGAAATAAAAAAGCCCCGCGCCGTGAGGCGTGGGGCTAAAAATGCTTCAATCTGTCTCGGAGGATGACAGACCGGTGACAATGTTATCATCGGCCTACAAAACAAAACAATCAGATAATCCTGACTCGAAATCCAGATTATGTGCAGGATTTCAAAGGTTTTGTCATGGCCTGCCTAGTCAGCGGAGTTCATCCATTGCCTGTTCCAGCACTGCCGGCGACGGCCGCAGCTTGGCATCCGGAAGCGTAGCCAGAGGCGCATCGTCAAGCTGCAGCACGTCGGCAAAAGTCGGCTTGCTGGTATTGACATACAGCAAACCGGTCAGCACTTCGCCGGCCGCTTCGGCCTGATCCAGGGCCGCCAGGCCCGCCATGCGGTTGGTGGGGTCGAAATCGCGCCCCAGTTTGCGGATCCGAATGCGCGAGCCGTCGTGCAACTCCACTTCGCTGGTCTCGCCTTCCGGAAGCTCGACCGAAATGTCGTCATAGAAGGGCACGAAGTCCAGCTCGTGCAACGGCTCTTCGTGGTCCTTCATATACGAATAGCTCTTGGTCGAGCCTTCGTGGTCGTTAAACGTGACGCACGGCGAGATCACGTCGATCACGGACAGGCCGCGGTGGGAAATCGCCGCCTTGAGTATGGCTTGCAGTTGTCTCTTGTCGCCGCTGAAGGAGCGGGCTACCAGCGTGGCGCCCCACTGCAACGCCAAAGCGCAGCAATCGAACGGAGGTAGCTCATTGGAAGTGCCGGTTTTGAGCGTCGAGCCGAGGTCGGCGGTGGCCGAGAACTGGCCCTTGGTGAGTCCATAGACGCCATTGTTTTCGATCAGGTAAATCAGCGGAAGATTGCGGCGCACCATGTGCATGAACTGGCCGATTCCGATGGAAGCGGTATCGCCATCCCCGGTTACGCCCAGCCCCATCAGGTTGCGGTTGGCCATCAGCGCGCCGGTGGCAATCGCGGGCATGCGCCCGTGCACCCCGTTGAAGCCGTGGGAAAGCCCTAGAAAATAAGCCGGCGACTTGGAGGAACAACCGATGCCGGAAAACTTGGCCACGTTCCACGGGTTTACTCCCAGCTCGAAAAAGCACTCTACGATGCGCTCGGAGATGGCATTGTGCCCGCAACCGGCGCACAGGGTAGTCTTGCCGCCCTTGTAGCTCAGCACTTCCAGGCCGAGGCGGTTGGTCTTCTTGGGAGGCGGCGTAACGGTGGTGCTCATTTCTTTCCTTCCTGCGCGACGATATCGTCGGTCACCGTGCGCGCATCGAGCGGCAGACCGCCGTAGTAGCGCACGCTGCGCAGCTTGGCGATCAGTTCGGCGGCCAGTTCCAGGCGCATCAGTCCCAGCATCTGCCCGTCGCGATTCTGTTCCACCACGTACACCCGCTGGTGACCCGCCACAAACGCGGCCAGATCGGGCGCGAACGGGTAAGCCTTCAACCGCAAATAACTGGCGCGGATTCCGTATTCGGCTTGCAACTGGTCGCGGCTCTCCCGAACCGCGTAGTCGGAAGTGCCGAAAGCGATCAACCCCACCTCGGCGCCTTCCGCCTGGTCCACCAACGGTTGCGGCACATGCTGGCGAATCACTTCGAACTTGTGCGCCAGCCGGTCCATATTGCGTTTGTAATCGTCTTCCCGCTCGGTATATTGGGCCTTCTCGTTGTGGCCGCTGCCGCGCGTAAAGTATGCCGCTTGAGGATGGTTGGTGCCGGGCAACGTGCGCCAGCCCACGCCGTCGCCATCGACGTCTTTATACCGCGCGAAGCCCCCCAACCGCTCCAGATCTTCCGCGCTCAGAACCTTGCCGCGGTCGATCGGCTTCGATGGATACGGGAAGGGATCGGCCATCCAATTGTTCATTCCCAGATCCAGGTCGCTCATCACGAATACCGGGGTCTGAAATCGCGCCGCCAGATCGAAAGCGTCGATGGTGAACTCGAAGCACTCTTCCGGCGAAGCCGGGAAGAACATGGGGTGCTTGGAATCGCCATGCGAAAGGATGGCCGTGGTCAGCACGTCGCCTTGCTGGGTACGGGTAGGCAATCCGGTGGAAGGGCCCACCCGTTCCACGTCGATAATCACCGCCGGCGTCTCGGCATAGTAGCCCAGGCCGACGAATTCCGACATCAGCGAGATCCCCGGACCGGCGGTAGCCGTCATGGCCCGCGCCCCGGCCCAACCGGCGCCCAGGCACATGCCGATCGACGCCAGCTCGTCTTCCGCCTGCACGATGGCATAGCTCGCCTTGCCGGTTTCTTTGTCCGTGCGGAAGCGGCGCATATAGCCGATCAGAGTCTCCACCAGCGAAGAGGACGGCGTGATCGGATACCATGCCACGAAGCTTACGCCCGCGAACATCGCGCCCAACGCGCAGGCCGCGTTGCCGTCGATGATGATCTTGCCGGCGGTCTGGTTCGATCGCTCCACCCGATAGGCGTCGGTCTTGGTAAAGGTGGCCTTGGCGTAATCGAAACCGGCTTGCGCGGCCCGCCAGTTGACTTCGGCCGCCTTGGCTTTCTTGGGGCCGAACTGTTTCACCAGCGCCTTGCGCACCTCTTCCATTTCGATCGAAAGCAGATTGGCCACCACGCCGTCGTAAAGCATGTTGCGCACCAGCTTGCGCAGCTTCGGCTCCGGGCATACCGGCCCGACCAGCTTGTCGAAAGGCACCGGGTAAAAGTGCAAATCCGAGCGGATCTGGTTGAGCTTGAGCGGCTCGTCGTAAACCACGGCGGCGCCGCGCTCGAGCTTCCGCACGTCCTCCTCCGCCGTTTCGGGGTTCATGGCCACCAGAAAATCGATCGCCTTGCGGCGGCCGATATAGCCCTGCTTGGAAGCTCGTATGGTGAACCAGGTGGGCAGCCCGGCGATGTTCGAAGGGAACATGTTCTTGCCCGAAACCGGAACTCCCATCTGAAAAATGGCGCGCATCAGGACGGCGTTCGCAGTCTGGCTGCCGGAACCGTTGACGGTTGCGACCTGAAGGCTGAAATCGTTAATAACCGCTGGGCCGGTTGGCCCCGAGGAAGGCTCGACCGGGGAGACCTCGAGAGTTGACATGCGGAGTCCTCTAAGTGTGGGGGGAGAGTATTTCCCAACACAACATTCCACTTGATTATATGCAAAACCGGCCAAGGGTGGAGGTTCGTCCGATGCGTCCGCGATGAATTCCGCCGGGAGTAAAATGTATCGAGGTGCCGATGCCAAGGATCGCGCGCGCCGCTGGCGTGCTGGCAGTCGTCGTGGCGGCGCTCGTCGTCGTCTCTGCATGGATGGGGCAAATTGTCACCGCGCCTTTTGCTCTAATTCCGCTGATGGCCGGGATCGGCATCTTGCGAAAGCGCGCCTGGAGCGCCTACGGTTTCGTTCTATTTTTCGCTTCACAGCTCCTGGTGTTGGCGCTTGTTGTCATCCGGGGTGGCATCCCCCCTGGGCGGTCGCTGGATTTCATTACGGCGGCGGCAATGTGGGCGATTCTGATTCCGTTGTTCCTCCTCGCGGGTAGGGCGCTGGCGAAATCGGGTGCCCAGCGCGGCTCGCCGCTGCCATGGATCGCGATTTCCGCCCTGTGCAGCCTGCCGCTGATCTTCGTTCAGCCATTTGTGATCCCGTCGGCTGCCATGGAGGACACCCTGCTCGTCGGCGACCGTATTCTGGTGCAACGCCTCCCTGGGCCCAGACCGGTACGCGGAGATATGGTTGTTTTCGTTTATCCCATCGACCGCCAGCAGACCTACGTGAAGCGCGTCGTTGGCGTTCCGGGAGACCGCATCAGAATCTCCGGCAAGGTTCTCTACCGAAACGGGACCGCGATCCAGGAACCATATGCCGTGCACAAGACCGATTACGTCGACCGCTACCGCGACAATTCTCCGAGCGAACCGAATGTTCCCCTCCCGTACCCTGCTCAGCAGATGCTTGAGCGCAACGTGGTGAACGGCGAGGTCGTCGTACCCGAGGGAAACTACTTCGTTCTGGGCGACAATCGGGACGACTCGCTAGATAGCCGGTATTGGGGATTCGTCAGCTCTGGCGACTTAATCGGCAAGCCTCTTTTGATATACGATTCCGAGGAACAACCAGCCGAGGCGCTCTTAAATGGGCAGACCTCCGGACGCGGTCGAATACGCTGGTCGCGCTTTTTCAAGCTGCTCTAACAGGCCGCGGTGAAGATCGGGGACTGCCCCAAGCCGCCAAATAACTCCTTCAATTTCAAAGGCTACGGCGAACTGCCCCCACTTTTTCCCCGCGCTGCCAGGCCCACAATGCGTTTCAGACACCCGAAACGTGTTACCCTTCACTTGGGAGCCAAATATGATTGAAGATCTTCTGCAACCCAGGCACCTGCTTGTGATCTTGGCCATCGCCATCCTCTTTTTCGGGCCGCAAAAGCTGCCCGAACTTGGCAAGGGACTGGCCCAGGGCATCCGCAGCTTTAAAGATTCGATGAAGGAAGTCACCTCTTCCGACAAGCCCAAAGACAGCTAAAGCCAGCTTGATAGTCGTCACGCGGGCCTCCAGGCCTGCTGCGCCGGCTGTCCAGCCGGCGTTTCGCGCCGGCGGCTAGAGCAAATGTGCACAAATTTGCACAAGCCGCCCGTAGCGCCAGTCGTCCCGCCCGCACGGGCCTTTTCCGACCCCCTCCAAAACCTCGGTCCTACAAAAATACTGCCCTAGATCCCCATTCTGATCAATGGTCTAGCCGGTTAGCACCGCTTTGCGGCGGCAAATAAAAACTCCCGCGACTGGCGCCCATTTTCATCCGTCCCGTTGGGCGCGCGCCAGCGCGCCGAAATGGGTCACAGATCTTCGAAATGTTCTTTACCCTAGCCGTTTCATCGCTCTACAGCTATTCCCGCCCCCTCCCCCGACCCGGTTTTCCTTGCTCGTACGCTATCGTATGGCTGTGGTTAGTCTTATATGACGGATTTACCAGCCGACAAAAAGGCAATTCTCGGTATGGCGCCGCGGCCAGACGGACTCCGATATTTTCGAACTGGCGCCCAAGGATGCACACCCGACCGGCCGTCTCGTTAAAATAAGCCGCTGAACATGATCGCCCTCAAGTCCCTTGCCTGCGCATTTCTTCTGTGCTCCCCGGCCCTGGTGAGCGCACAGACCGCCATTCCCCATATCGAGAAGCGTGGCGATGCCACCCAGTTGATCGTCGATGGCAAGCCCTTCCTCGTGCTCGGCGGAGAACTGAGCAACACCGTGTCTTCGGATACCGAGCGCATGCGAACCGTCTGGCCGCTGTTGGCCAACCAAGTCCACATAAACACCGTATTGACCGGCGTCTCCTGGGACTGGATCGAGCCGGAGGAAGGCAAGTACGATTTTCGTCTCGTCGATCGGCTCATCGACGGCGCACGCCGCAACGACGTCCATATCGTCTGGCTCTGGTTTGCCAGTTGGAAGAACGGGCTCTCGAGCTTCGCCCCCGCCTGGGTCAAAGCCGCGCAGGACCGCTTCCCGCGCGCCCAGATCCGCGGCGGCAAAACCATCGAGGCGCTCTCCACCTTGAGCCGCAACAACCTCGAGGCCGATGCGCGCGCCTTCGCCGCCCTGATGCGCCATACCCGCCAGGCAGACCCCACCCATCGCGTCATCATGGTGCAGGTCGAGAACGAAGTCGGCGTGCTCGGTGACGCGCGCGACCGCTCCGAAGCCGCCAACCAGGCTTTTGCCAGCCCCGTGCCCCGCGAGCTGATGGATTATCTGGTGAAACATAAGCAGGACTTGCTGCCGGAGCTCAGGCAGGTGTGGGATGCGGCCGGTTCCAAAACCTCCGGCACGTGGGCCGAGGTTTTCGGCGCAGGCTCCAAAGGCGAAGAGATCTTCATGGCCTGGAATTACGCCCGCTACCTCAATGCGGTGGCCGAGGCCGGCAAAAAGGAGTATGCCCTCCCGATGTATGTCAACGCCTGGATTGTGCAGCCTGAAGACAAAGGACCGGGCGACTATCCGAGCGGCGGCCCGCAAAGCCACCTGCACGACATCTGGCGCGCCGGAGCCCCGCTCCTCGATCTGCTTTGCCCCGATATCTACCTGCCTGACTTCACGGGTATTGCGACGAGCTACAGCCGCTCCGGCAACACGCTTTTCGTCCCCGAATCGGCCGCCGGCACGCCCGGCGCCGCCAACGCCTTCTATGCCATCGGCCAACTTCGCGCCATTGGCTACTCGCCGTTCGGAATCGATAACGTCGCGCGCCTGGTAGGAGTTGGCCCGGACGGTCCGCAGCCCGCCGGTCCGCAGCCGGCCCCGGACGTCGAGGCTCAGCCGTTTTCCGTGGCCTACAAGACGCTCGCGCAACTCGCCCCGCTCATTCTGGAGCATCAATCCAAGGGAACCATTGCGGCCGCCTCGCTCAACCGGCAAAATCCCGGCCGCGAGATCAAGCTCGGCGACTACATCCTCAACGTCGGTCTGCCCCGCGACCGCCGTACGCCGGACGCCGTGCCCAACCTCACCGGCTACGGCATCTTCATGTCCACTGGCCCCGACGAATACCTGCTGGCCGGCGACAATCTCCAGATCACCTTCACGCCCAACACCCCGGGCCCGCCCATCGCCGGCATCGCGCGCCAAGAGAACGGCCACTTCGCAAACGGCAACTGGGTGGTCACGCGCTATTTGGCCGGCGACGATTCCGTGCTGCGATACGACATGGCAACCGTCGCCGATCTAGGCCAGTCCGGCAGCGGAGTGCGCCTCCAAGCGCCCAACCGCGCCATCCAGCGCGTCAAGCTCTACCGGTATCGCTAAGCACACGATTTCGCAATGTCGCAACGTACGCCCATATCTCTCACAGGCGGTTCGCGTCTGTGGCGCACGCACTCATGCGTAGCACGAATGCCCGCGCCGTGTCGAGACTCCGAACTCCTGATGTCGCTGGCCATTTTCCAGGGATGAGGAAAATAAGGTGACCCAATTGAAGGGGAATCGGCGCGAGAAACCAGGTGGGGCAGATGATCGTTTTTTGTCGTCTGTCAGGCTGTTGTGGCTTGGCGAAAGCCTGACAGACCACGAAGAACGATGGTCTGTCCCACCTCTGGGTCATCCAGACATGGCTCACCTCAAATTCCACGGCATCAAGAGTTCGGAGACTCTTCTCGACACGTCTTTGGAGTGCGGGCTAAACCGGCTCGAGAATTAACCGAGCCGTGGCCGTAGGAAGCGGTTGCCGAATACGTGATCGTAATTGCCAAACCGAGCACCGCGTCACAGGTTCCTCAACCGAAAATCCCGGTATTCCACTTTCATCGGCGGCCCTACGTGCACCTGCACGCCGATCAGGCCCTCGAAGGTGCGGTGCGCCTCGTCGTCGTCGATCACGGCGCTCATCAGGTGGCCGTTCAAAATGTGAACGAGCACGTTGCCGCGCACGATCAGGTGGTACGAATTCCAATCGGCGGAAATGAATTTGGCCAGATCCTGGGGCTCGCCTAGCGGGAGTTTACTGAGAAGGGCCGGAACAAAGGCGTAAGTAATTGTTTCCTTAGCGGGTTACGAGTTGGCCTGCGTATTACCCACGCGGGGTAATACGGAGGTGCTCCAGCCCCAG
>JBEKYD010000018.1:0-44643 GCA_049511335.1 Bryobacteraceae bacterium
ATTGCCCGCCTCCGCTTTGCCGACAATGCCAGCATAAAACTGTTGCCTGATCGGAAGGAAGCATTTATCATTGGACGGAAACAGTGTCTTAACTGTTTGTGTCAGCCGACGGGACAAGCGCAGATAGCTCCTATTACTCTGCCTGAAGGGGTTGTAATTCGGTATCCAGATAGTCGTGACAGTTCCCGCATTGCGGGCACAGAACGTCAAGATAAGGAATCGGAGCATCTCGCTGAACTTTCACTGTGGCGCCCGCCAAAAGATCTGTTATCGGAATAGGTTTTCCGCAGGTCTTGCATGCAAAGTACAAATACCACTTTCCCGGCTTTGGGCTTAAAGGTGTAATCATCTTATGGTTTCCTTTCGGTTTCTTTTAACAACCGATCCGGCGATGCGGCTCCTAGCGGAGATGAAGGATTCTTTAGAGATCGCCGATGTCCCGCCGGAACTTCTCCAGCGCGTCCTCGACTTGTTTAAGGTTCCGGCGGAGGTCTTCAGCTTCGATTTGGATCGAGGTTCCGCACCTAGGGCAGGTGAGTGTCGGGTTCTCCTCAAGCCGAGCGATGCTTTCCTCGATCTGCTCGCCGCACTTCGGGCACGGAAACGGGATCTTCACGTCGCAGTTTAGCATCTTTAAAAATGTTAAGGGATTTGGGTTGGTTTGTCAAGTAAATAATTACCCTAAAAAGGCCGGCAAGCCCCTCAGCTTCAACGCCCCGCCAGACTCGCATCTCCCCGCAGCCCCCTCAAAGAGGAACCCACGGAGCCCGCATTTGCCCAAGAATGCACAACCGCAAATCCGCAAAATATGCACAACCATGCACAAAAGCCCGGACCTTACCGCCGTCCTGGGCCCAAAATCGGCCGCAACCACCCCTGTCCCTGCGGCAGCGGCCATAAATACAAGCGTTGCTGCTTGGGTAAATCCCAAACGGCCGCGGCCTAGTTGTAGGGCGGACGCCTTCGCCCGGGGTGCTTAACCGATCTGGGGAAATCCGTTCCCGCCAACCGCTCCCTTACGGTCGCGGCTCGGTAAGTGACTGCAAACAGGAGGCGCCCGTATCCGAGCCGCGACCGTAAGGGAGCGGTTGGCGTGCCTATATTGCGAAATTCCCAGATCGGTTAAGCCCCTCGTCCGCACCCGGCAGAACAACGAAAGATCGCTATGATTTCAATCAAGAGAAAACAGCCCGGAACCCTTCCGCCAAAACCCGAGCCCGAGGGCCAAACCCGAATCACGATCCGCCTCGACCACGATATCGTGGGTCGCTTTTTCGAACTGGCGGAACAATCCGGCGGCACGGCCGGCTATCGGACCCTCATCAACGCGGCGCTTCGGGATTACCTGGACGGAATGTCGCCCAGCGCCGAGGACGCACTTGGGCGAACCGTTCGGGAGAACTGAATCGAGCGCGCGACCTTTGCCGCGCCGATTGTTGAGTTACACTAGTAGATTGGGCGTCGTGCTGGCGCCTGCAGGTTGTGATCCTACCTCCTACTCATCCGCAACTCGGAACTTCGCGCCTTTCCGAGAAGCCGCCTTTGCGGGACGATTTTCGTTTCGCCGCCAACAAGATCGCCATTTTTCAGTACGCCACCGTCGCCATCTTCGTCATCCTGCTTTCCGCCTTCTGGCGCCTGCAGGTGCAGAATCCCCAGTTTTACGACGAGCGCGCCGTCGCCAACAGCGTCAAATCCGTCCCCATCCCCGCTCCCCGCGGCCGCATCCTCGATCGCGAAGGCCGCGACATTGTCGATAACCACGCTTCCTTCTCCCTCCGCCTCGCTCGCGAGCTTCTCAAAGAGGAGCATCTCAGACCCATCGCCCAAGGCCTCGATCTCGACTATGACGACCTGGCGGCGCGCGTCCGCCGCTATCGTCATCGCCCCAAATACGAGGCCCTCCCGCTCAAAGAGGAGCTCACCCCGCTCGACCTGGCTTTCGTCGATTCCCATCGCGATTTCTTCCCCGAGCTCTTCACCATCCCCTCGCAGCGCCGCGTTTATCCCCAGAACGGCATGCTCGCCCATGTCCTCGGTTACACCGGTGAAATCACCGAAGCCCAACTGGATCTGCCGGAATTCGCCAGGTACGACCAGGGCGCGGTCATCGGCCAGTTCGGCATCGAGCAGCAATATAATGATGTCCTCATGGGCCAGGATGGCCAGCGCCAGGTGATCGTGGATAACACCGGCCAGGTCCGCCACGAGCTTAAAAGCAAAGACGCCGTCCCCGGCAAGGATCTCAAACTGACCATCGATCTCGATCTGCAATCGGTGGCCGAGCTATCCCTCGAAGGCCGCAACGGCGCCGTGGTGGCGCTCGACCCGCGCAACGGCGAGGTCCTCGCCATGCTCAGCCATCCCGCCTTCGACCCCAATAAGTTCGCCGTGCGCATTCGCGCCGCCGATTGGAAGGAAATCCGCGACAACCCCGATAAGCCCATGCTCAACCGCGCCATTCAGGCGCAGCAGGCCCCGGGTTCCACCTTCAAACCCACCATGGCCCTGGCTGCCCTCGAAACCGGAACCATCGACGAGCAGTTCACCGTTCATTGTTCCGGCGGGGCCTCCTTTTACGGTACCTACCATCGCTGCCATCTCAAAACCGGTCACGGCACCCTCAGTTTGCACCGCGCCATTGTGCAGTCCTGCGACGTCTTTTTCTATACCGTGGGCAACATGATGGGCATCGACAAGATCGCCTACTACGCCGACCTGGTCGGCTTCGGCCATAAGACCGGTATCGACCTGCCCGGCGAAAAAGAAGGCACCGTGCCGTCAACCCAATGGGCCGCGCGCAATTACCACCGCAAGTGGTATGCCGGAGAAACCGTTTCCGTCGCTATCGGCCAGGGCGCGCTCACCGTCACTCCGCTGCAACTGGCCCGCGCCTTCGGCGGTATTGCCATGGGCGGCGTCTGGCAGCAACCCCACCTCGTCGAAACCGCCAAGCTGGAAAAGCCCGTCACCTGGACGCTCGACCCCGACCACGTCAAAGACGTCGTCGACGGCATGTACGGCGTGGTCAATGAATGGGGTACCGGCGTTCTCGCGCAGATTCCGGGGCTCCAGGTGTGCGGCAAGACCGGCACCGCTCAAGTGGAATCTTCCGACCTGGCCAAAGCCACCGGCGGCGTCGCCAGCCAGGCTAATGCCTGGTTCGTCGGCTTCGCCCCCTGCTACGCTCCCGAAATTGTTGTCGCCGCTCTTTGGGACCACGGCGCCGAAGGCCCGCTGGTCGCCCCCATCGTGCGCGATGTTTTGAAAGCCTATTTCGATAAAAAGGTCCGCCTCACCATGCTGCGCCAGCAACAGTCCGCGGCCGCTGCCCGCCTGGCCGCCATCGCCCGGTTGGATCTTCCCGGCCCTTCCAAACCACAATGAGCCGCCACTTTGCCGTACGCGATATCGATTGGCCGCTGGTGCTGATCGCCCTCATGCTCTGCTCCGTCGGAGTCCTGCAGATCTATAGCGCCACCCTCGACACCGAGTTCCATAGCGCCTGGTGGCGCCAGATCCTGTTCGTCGCCGGCGGCTGGGTGCTCATGCTCCTGGTCCAGGAAATCGACTACCACAGCATGCTCGAATATGTCCCCGGCCTGTATGCCGGGACCGTTCTCGCCCTGGTGGCGACTTATGCCTTCGGACAATCGGCATTCGGTTCCCGGCGCTGGATTCCGCTCGGTCCCATCCATGTGCAGGTATCGGAATTTGCCAAGTTAGTGATAATCTTGTTAGTGGCTCGCTATCTGACGGAGCTGAGGACGGAAGTTCTCGAAATCCGGGAAATGCTGAAGTTGGCGGGCTTGGTGTTGATCCCCACGGTTCTTGTTCTAAAACAACCGGATCTGGGGACTGCGTTGACGTATTTGGCGGTTCTCGTGGTGGGGGCCTTCATCGCGGGATTGCGGTGGAAATATGTCGCCGTGATCGCCGTGTTGACCATCATTGTGCTGCCCATTACCTGGACTTTTGTGCTGCAGGATTACCAAAAGACGCGGTGGAGGAGCTTTATCGACCCCGAACGTGATGCCCAGGGCTCGGGTTACCAGTTGATCCAGTCCCAAATCGCCATTGGCGCGGGCGGTATGTTCGGCAAAGGGGTTACCAAGGGAACCCAAACTCAATTGCGTTTCTTGCCTGTGCCGCACAAGGATTTTATCTTCTCGGCCTTCGCCGAGGAGCACGGGTTCGTCGGTGTGGTTTTTGTTCTTGCTTTGTTTTTTGTCATGGTGATGCGCATCGTCCAGAATGCGCAGACGGCTTCCGACCCCGTCGGTATGTACGTGTGTATGGGGGTGGCCGGGCTGCTCCTGTTCCACATTTTCGTGAATGTGGGCATGGTGGCCGGGGCAATTCCGGTGACCGGAATCCCGCTCCCCTTCATGAGTGCCGGCGGTTCCAGTATCTGGTCTAGTTTCATGGCGTTGGGGCTAGTAAACAACGTCCGCTTGCGAAGGTTTGTGAATTGATCGGGTCCGGTCGCAACGCCGGATCGCCAAAAATATTGAAATTGTTCGGGAACCTGTAGAGACCCCTCCCGGGACGGTGGCGCCTCTGGCGCTCTACCAGGTTTGAAGAGTGCTTCCCGGCTGGCCGGTGTGTGAGGTTCGAGCTCCATCGGCGGGCCGGCGTGAAAATTGGCATCGGGTTGAGCTGGTACCGCTCCGGCGAAGCGGCTCACGAGCCACTGAGGGCACCCACCTCCCAATTGGTCTACGCTCTCCATGTTCCCGGGGAGGTAGCAGATGTCAAAGGATTTAGTCATCTCCGCCACGCGCCACGAAACGCGCGTCGCGCTGATCGAGGACGACCAACTCGTCGAGATCTTTCATCAGCGCGAGAATGAATATTCTCTGGCCGGCAGCATTCACAAAGGGCGGGTAACCCGCGTTCTCCCCGGAATGCAATCCGCTTTTGTCGACATTGGCCTCGATCGCGACGCGTTCCTCTACGTCTCGGATTTCTTTGAAGACAACGAGGAATACGACAAGATCGTCACCAGCGTCGAAGATCAGGTGCTCAAATTGGGCAAGGCCCAGCAGCCCTTCGCTCCGCCGGTTCCAAGCGCCGCGTCGGGCCCCACACCGAGCCCCGTATCGAGTCCGGCAGCGGGCGCGGCACAGATTGTGGAGGCGCCGCCTCCCGCGGCGGTGGTCCTGCCGGTTTCGCCGCCCTCGGAGGGTATCGCATCCAGCGCCCCCCCTCCCTCAGGCCCCAGCCACGACCCGCGCCGCGACGATCGCGACCGCCGCGGCCGCCGTTCTCGCCGCCGGCGCGGTGGCCGGGGACGCGGCCTGCCGGACTCCAAGTTTTATTCCCCCGATCCACGCGGCGAAGACCGGCCCGATAGAAGCGAGGAGGCTGCCGCTCCCGAACCGGAGCCGGTAACCGAATCCGCCCCTCGTGCCGCCGCCCAACCGGACGATTTCTTCGTCCTCCCCGGTGAATCTCTGGCCAAGTATGCCGGGCCCGACGAGGATCGCGAGCCCGAGCCGGAAATCGAGCCCGATTCCGCGCCGGAGGCCGAGCGGTTGGAGCCGGCCGCGGCAAGGTTGGTCAAGGCACTGGAATGCGAGACTGCGCCGGAGCCGCCCGTTGTCGCCGCCGCTCCGGTAACGCCGATCTCGGCAAGCTCCGCGGCCCTCCCCGTGGAGACCGTTGTGGAAGCCCTCTCGGCTGCCGTCGAGCCTGATGGAACTGCCGCCGAGGAATCCATCGCCGCGGAATCCGCCGAGCCCGAAAGCGCCGCCGGTACCGGCGAAACCGTGGCTGAGGAATCCGCATCCGGCGAGGAGGAACCCGCGCCGGAAGACGGCGACGCCGCCGAACCCGAACCCGCCATGGAAGCCGCCGATGTGGCTGCCGACACGATTGAGGAGCCCGAGGGCCCCGAGCCTGCGCGCATCCCCACCAGCCTGACCGCTACCCTGCGCGAACAGGGCCCCCGCTATCTGCACCGGGTTTCCCGCCGCACGCGCCGCCGCGGCGGCCGCGACCGGGGAGACCGCAACCCTCAGCCCGTTGCCGCGTCCGAGCCGGTGGGCCGCCCCGTTCCCGAACCCGAGATACGAACCGCCCCCGCCAAAACCGCTCCCGATCTCCGCTCCGACCGCCCCGGTCCCAGCATCAGCGATCTGCTCAAGGAAGGCCAAGAGATCATCGTTCAGATTGCCAAGGAACCGCTCGGCCAGAAGGGCGCCCGCATCACTTCGCATATCGCTCTGCCGGGCCGTTTCCTGGTGTACATGCCCACCGTCGATCACGTCGGCGTCTCCCGCAAGATCCCCAGCGACGAAGAGCGCTCCCGCCTGAAACGCATCCTGCAGAATCATCGCACCGGAATTCCCGGCGGCTACATCGTCCGCACCGCCGGCGAGGGCCGCAGCGAAGAAGAGCTTCGCGCCGACATGATGTTCCTCTACAACCTCTGGCTCGACATGCGCCAGAAGGCCGAGCGCAAACCCGCGCCGGTGCTGATTCATCACGATCTCAACGTGGTGGAGCGAGTGCTGCGCGATCAGCTCACCAGTTCGTTCAAGAATATCTGGGTCGACAACGAAGAACTCTACGAAGACGTGTTGCGCTTCGTCGAGCGTTTCCAGCCGTCCTTGGTTCCGCGCGTCAAGCTGTATACCCGCTCCAACCCGATCTTCGACGAATTCGGCATCACCGCCGAGCTGGAGAAGGCGCTGCGCCCCAAGGTCTGGCTCAAGAGCGGCGGCTACATCGTCATCAATCAAACCGAAGCTTTGGTGGCCATCGACATCAACACCGGCAAATACGTCGGCCGCTCCAACCGGCTCGAGGACACCATCGTCAAGACCAACACCGACGCCATCCGCGAAATCGTGCGCCAGATTCGGCTGCGCGATCTGGGCGGCATCATCGTGGTCGACTTCATCGACATGGACGAGCGCAAGAACCGCCAGAAGGTGATGCAAGCGCTCGAAGAAGCCATGCGCGTCGACCGCGCGCCGTACAAGATTTTGCAGTTCAACGACTTCGGCCTGGTCGCCATCACCCGCAAACGGGTCAAGCAGAGCCTCGAGCGGACGCTATGCACGCCGTGCGCCTATTGCGAAGGTGCGGGCTACGTCAAAAGCCCGCAAACCATGATCACCGAGATCCTGCAGGAAGCGCGCAAGCTCGCCGGCAGCATCGAAGGGAAAGACGTGCTGCTGCGCGTCTCGCCCGAAGTGGCCCGCCTCCTCAAATCGAACCAGAATACCTATCTTCAGGAACTGGAAGAAACCCTTGGCCGCCCGGTCTTCGTCAAAGCCGACAGCCAGCTTCATCAGGAAAAGTTCGACCTGGCATAAGTAGGTCAGGCTTCCCAGCCCGTCCTGCACAACCACGCGGAATTTGCGGGCCAAGCTCACGGTCGAGGCTCGGTAAGTGACCGCAAACACACGGCACCCGTAACCGAGCCGCGACCGTTAGGGAGCGGTTGACGCGCCTAACCGAACTCACCTCAACGGCCGGTTTGGCCGAACCGAATTCCTGGAGCAACTCATCGAGCAGGGGCACCTCCTGGCTTGTTGTCCGGTAAACTTCACCGAGGTATATGCCGGTCTGCGGCCCGGCAAAGAGCACGAGACAGCGGCGTTTCTAAACAGCTTGGAGTTCCTGCCCGTCACCGCGGAAATCGCCAGGGACGCAGGTCTATTACGCCGCGACCGGCAGAGGAAAGGCTACACTCTTTCCTACACCGGCGTGACTATCGCCGCCGTCGCCTTGACCAACCGAGTCGCGCTCCTGACCGACAATCGAAAGCACTTCCCGATGCCGGACCTGCATCTCCTCCCGTTGCCCGACCGCCCCGCATAGCCCACAGCGGGTTGACCCTGTTTGCTCGAATCCGGGACTGGAGCAAGAAGCGGACAGGAACGCCCCTTCCCAGCGGCAAATGATCGCCCGTAGTGCCGCCCCTGGCGGGAGTTGCTTCACTCCGTCCGGAACACCTTCAACACTTCATCCCCATAGTGGTTGATGACCTTGACCGCGATCTTCCCGCTCTTCGGGCGCTCGAACGGACGGCTGGTAGTGGAGTACAGCGACGCCCAGGCGGCCTCGTCCACTTCGGCGCGGAGCGCGCGCTTCAGCTTGTCGTACGGGTCGTCCGCGCCAGTGAAGTAGGCATGGCGCACGAAAAAGCTCTCGCCGTTGTAAGCCGTGTCGATGAACCAACAGGCGATATCGTCCGTGGAGTGGCTGCGGATTTCCTGCGTGGTCGGGTCGTATACATCCACGCCGCGAATTTCCACTTCCAGCTTGCCGTCTTTCCGCTTGCGGATCTCCACATCCGGCTCGCCGAAAACCATGAACAGGTTGCCGGCGCCGGTCCTCTTCAGAAGTTCCTCGCCCATCAGCAGGTGGCCGACGATGCGCGCGAAATCTCGTTGGCAGTTGGGCGGCAGGCCCAAAATGATCGCCCTGGCAGCGGCGCCAGACAGCGCGAGGGCGTCCCTAAAGGGCGCGATAGGGGATACCCGACTTCTGTACGTCAGCCCTGATTCCACACTGGCGACAAAGCCCCTTCACGGCTTCCGTTTCGAGATCCGAATGAGGAGTTGGTCCGATAACGATATTCCTGACGGGCAGTGGCCGCGCGTTGGTTCCTACCGCCACAGGGATATATGGGACCAACATCGAATGCCCAGCACGGTGTCTTACTCGCGGGGAGGCTGCGCTATGAAGGCGCAGGACGAGACGCCATTCGCGTTCCTCCTCGAAAGCTCGATGCTTCATTATCGGTCCCACATCTAAGAAAATGTCGCGAAGAGCTTGCCCGAAAGCCCGCGGGTCTCTAGACCTGGCGCTAGAGCGTTTCGGAAGCCTGAATCTCCATGCGATTCATCAGGTCCCACTGCGCCTGCGGATCGTAGCATACCGCCGCCAACTGCATCCCCTCTCTCCTCCGGATGATCTCGTCCAACGCGGGAGCGTCGAAGCCGATAGAGTATCCATTGCCGGGCTCCCCGTAAGCTCTCCATTGACTAAGCAGATCTCCGCGTACGGAAAGGCAAAAGACGAAAACATTAGCAGAGGAGCCCAGATGTCGGATAGCTTCGTCCAGCTCCTTCGAGTACGTCGGACTAATCCTTTGCCTGATCTCACGAAGCTCCTCGATTAAACTTCGACTGGGCATAGGTGTATTCGGAAGCGTCATTGAGAAATCGGATGTTCGTTGTCCACACTGTTCCACTGCAGAGGATGCCTAATAGGCCTTCGCGGGTCGTGTAATGGTAAAGGGTCTGCGGGTTCCAGAGCAAATCCTCTCTGCTCATCGACTCTGACTCTTTTGAATCGTCGTATTGGGTGCATACTCTTTGGAAGCCTCCATCTTCTCCATTAGGCTCCATCTCAACCCCTATAGAACTTGGCCCTTGCCCCAGCGGCCGCCCAACCCGCTGGCAACCGGACATTTGCCTGTAGAACTGACGGGACTAAATTACCAAGGTAGCCGAACACGGGCTCCGCCCAAGTCACGGCGTATCCAGAAGTTGACTGGATTCCATTATCGGTCCTCCCCTCACGCCATAGTGTTTACGTCTTCTACTGGGTAACGGACTGTTTAATCAGCAGTTTCTGTTTTCGCCAAACGACGGCTGAGGAATGAAAAGAGCGCAATAGTCGCGGTGACCACAAATTCCGCCTCCGCCCGTGTGATTCTTAAGGCCGGATATCGCTCGTGCCGACCGAGGTGGGCGTACTCAGACAATTTTGCCATGACACCGTTGAGCGCGGTCCGCTTATCTTCATGTTCTGGAACCGCTGCCTGAAGTAGGAGGTTGAACCCCTCCTTAACGTTGTCGCCTTGCACATGGTATTTTGCAGCGCTCTCCAGGGCGCGTCGACAACAGGCCAAGGCACCAGCGTAGTCACCGCTCCTCAGGGCCTCCTGTGCATGGCGCAAGAGCTGGAGGGCCTGTTGCAAGTTAGCGTCAGCGACGAGGGGAAGTGCGGCGATTTCAAACATCTCGTATTCCTGCCATTTCAATTCGGCAAGTATCCGAAGCCAATCGGAGCGGGAAATCCGATAGTGGCAGTCAGCCGTGTCCCAATAAACTCTGCCAGCGGCGATCTGTGTGCCGCCGGCCAAAGGAAGCGCCTCTTGCCATGCGTATTTCAGCTCCACTTGGATGGTGATGTCGTTAGTGGCCCGCTGGTCCTCAATCCAACGGATGCTCTCCGCAGAAAGCGGCGCTGTGAGCGTGGCGGGAATCGGTCGTTCCCGCTGCAGGTCAGCGGCGGCACTACCACCAAAACTGATGCCGTCCCTCGCCAACGAGTCGCAGACAACCTCATTGTTGAGGCGTACTCGGCCCTGGATGTTCAGTAAGAATGCTGGCGCTGCGGCGACCCACCGCAACGTGATCACCATGGTCAGAGCGCGTACCGGACCGGGCTTGCCGCTTACTGCCCCAACACTGAATTGACAGGACATGTGAATCCTTCTCCTCGGACCTCTCAATTTTCGCAACCGGAGTCCTTACCTTGATGATATCGAGACAGACCAGAGTCCCCCTGCGAGCTCTCCCCCGGCCTGCAACTGCAGCGCCCCAGGACGCAGAAATCGAACCCCTGGGGCGCTCTAGGAAGCAAGTAGGACTAGACAAGATTGGCAGTGCCCTCGCGCCGAAGACTTACGAGCGTTCGGAACGCAGTGACAGGTGAAATCCGTCCTTGATGGCTTCCGCGATCCTGCGCTCGGTCCACGGTTCTCTAATTGCTAATGTTCGACCACCTCCGTCTCGGGAGCTACCAAAATAGAATATTTGCTGGTCGCCGTCGATAGTGACGACGAACTCGCCACTTGCTGATGCTTGTCGAAGGAGTTCTTGGGCTACATCCTCGGGCGATGATAGCTGTTTGGTCACAGCCACCAGAGCGACCGATTGCTGTATCGCGGCTGACGATTTCAAGCCGAGTTGTCCAATGAGCTCGGGAGAGGGAACGGCCTGCGGACGTTCGACCGCCACTTCAGCGGACGGGATCTCGGCCAAGAGGTACAGGCCTTGTTGGAATTCCACCCAGTTGCGGGCGATTCTCGCGAAATCTTGGAGCTTCTCGATACTTGCGCCGGCATTGTATGCCTCTTTCAAGAGGCGCAATGCTATTCTGTCGTCGAACTCGGCCAGCCTGTTTCGAGCGATGCCGCGTGCGTAGTACAGTTCTTTATCATCAGGCTTACGTTGGCTCACGTTGCAAACGCGGGGAATCATATTGAAACCGTGCCAAGCCGACGAAGCCGTGGCGAAGCCATACTGTGAGAATTGGATGTACTGCCGTCCGCAGTCGTCCATTGCCGTCATGACCGCCTCCTCCCCGAAGTCATGAATCCACTTTTCGACTTTTCTCTTGTCCGCTGCAGAAGCGTGCCAACCTGGGGCACGGTCGTCCCGATATCTGCACAACGCGTCGATACTTTCATCCAGCAACCGCCGCGCTTCAAGTCGAGTTCTAATAGCTGCGTTCGGCTGGTCACGCTTTGAATCTTCGAATTTTGAGTGCAATTGCGTGAACTGTAGATCTGCTACATCCATCTCCAGCGCGCTGGCGATGGATCGGAGGCTGTCAATTGAGACGCGCTTACTCGCTTCGACTCGTTGTACCGTCCGGCTCGTTGTATCGCTCGCTAAACCGAGTTCGGCTTGGGTCCAGCCTCGCCGGAGTCGCAAAGCCCTGATCTTTGGGCCATCTGGTAACATCGTTCTGGCCGCCTCCACTATCGCTGCTATTTTACGCGCTTTCAGGGGTTTGGGGGGCGACAGGGATGCGACAGTTTTGCGACAGGCACGCTAACGCGATGCCTGTTCTTTTTATTGGCCGCGCAGACAGCGCAGCCCAGAAAACTGGCGACAGGTCCCTCCGGCCAGCTACCCCTGCCTCCAACTGCAGGGCCCAGGACGCAGGGAACAGGGCGCAAGAAACAGCTTGCCTTGCTCGCGGTCTTCCATTGTAGGCTCCACCCTCCCGTATCAAGGCCTGGCAAGGGGGCCGCGTCAAACGCGGCGGCGGGGTGCCAGGCCTATGACACGGCAGGGCACCCGGCGGCTTGACTTCAGGTCGTAGCGAGCAAGGCAAACTGCCCGCTGCCGAAGCATTCAAGCTTGCCGAAAGGGACAAACATATGTCCGAACAAAAACAATCATTCATGCAGCAGTCTGGACGCGTGGACTACCGCCACCGTCATCAATCCGCTGCACCAGGCCGTGACGGAGGGCGACGGCGCCGAATGCGACGCCGCTTGCGAAGCGGTCAAGAGCGCCATCCGGCAAAAAGTGCTGGAGAGCTACCGCAACGGCCAGGCAGCCGCGGCAGGCGTAAAGAACCAGCCCGGCACCATTCGGCCACGCCGGCAGTTTTCAAGGGAAAGCTGGGGACAGACTGGGCGTTATCCTCATGGCTTAACCGATAGAGCAGCAAGGGGCTGTCAGCAGCGTGCCGGGCCGCTGCCGCGCCGGAAACTCGTTACAGCGGCGGCGCCCGGGGACAGGCCTCAAACCACCCCCAGTCGTTTTTCTGCGAGGGGCTAAACCCTTCGGCCCTACCTGCCGATAATCCAGATGTGGCCAGACGGAACTTCGGTCTTTCAAGTCGCGCAGTGGAGCGGCCCGCGTTCGCGGCAGCGCCCGCGCGCGCAAAGAAGCTTCGGGCAAGCTTCGTAATGCCCGCTCCCGTCGCGGAGGTGATGCGCGAACAATTCGACTTTCTCTTAGCCCACGCGAGCGATGGCTGCTCCGACGCTTGCCCGGAATGCGCCCGCCTGCGCGCGGTGCGGGAACTGCTGTGCAAACCCTTCCGGTAGTTCGTCTGTGGCGAATTACTACAATGGACTGGAGCGCAAAAGGGGCGCTGCCTCGTTTTGACGAACCTTCTTTCAGCCCGTTCTTGCGGACGATGGGCGCATGGGAAAGGAAGGTCGTATGCCAGCCAATCCCGAGGCGGTTCGCCTCAATATCGAATACTACCGTAAGGCCGCCAAATCGTTGCTAAAGGCAGCCCAATCCGGCGACGCCCGCGCAGCCGAACGCATGGCGCGCTCTTGTTCCGGCATCCATCGACCGCTCGCGCTGCTCTAGCGTGAAGCTTTCATACGACGATTCCCATTCCACGATGAATCCATGAGCGGCGTCTTCCATTTGACACTGTCCGGGAAAGGAAGGAATCTCGGTTCCGTAATTTGGCAGCCTAGTTCTCGTCTTATTCTTCAGGGCCTATAGCAGCCGCAAAGGGCAATGAGATTGTGACAAGTGGCATTCCATTCATGGTTCTCGGCAGCCTGACGGCGGCTCCGTCATTCGACGTGGCTTCGGCCCACCGTGGCGCCCAAGTACAATTTTTCGGTGGATCTCACGTCTCAGATGGTAGTGCCACGGCGGCGTCGGCCGGGCTTGGCGGCACCGGCGGAAAAATGAGCCGGACCGGGCGCGGATTTGCTGCCGTTTTTGCGGTTCCGGCGTCGAGTATAGGAAGGTCATGAATTCGACTGCGAGTCGAGGTACACCGGCGATCGGAATCGGCCGGCAGGTTACCGGCCTGCGCCGCCGGTTACCAGCCAGCCCCACAGAGCAGCGGAGCCGCAGCCAAAGGCGCGGGCGGTCTTCGCGTTCGCGGGGAGCGCGAGGGGTTGTGCGAGACAAGCGCCGGGACGAGTCCCGGCGTGGCAGACTGAGAGTCCGCTCCACGAAAAAGTCGTCGCGGCGGCAAAAGGATCTGAGAGGCTGTAATACAATGCGGCAAGCCGGAAACGAACTTGGCGATGTCATCCGTCAAGCCGGCTCTTACATTTATTACAAGCATTTTGCTCGCGGAACATGCGATTTTGCGCATGCTGGGAGCATGGCGGTTGAAATTCCGGTTATCGAACGATGCGAACAAGGTTTCCACAGATGAATGGATGGCTGCAGCCGCACGTGCCGGTTGCCGTTCGGGGCGTACTGCTGGCTTGCCTCGTGGCGGTGGCGGCCTTTGCCACGGAGCATCACGGCACGGTGCAGTTCGGCGGCATGCCGGTGCCAGGCGCCATGGTGACGGCAACCAAAGACGGTAAGCGTTTGGTTGCGATTACGGACGACCGGGGCGCGTATTCGTTTCCCGATTTGGCCGATGGCGTTTGGACCATCCAGGTGGAAATGCTTTGTTTCGAGACGATCGCGCGCGAGGTCGCGATTCAAGCGGATGCGCCGCCGCCGACATGGGAGTTGAAATTGTTGCCTCCCGGCCAGATGCACACCGTGCAAGAACAGGCTGCGCCGCCGAAGACGGCAACACCCGCCACGCCAATCGCTACCGCGGCTGCTCCGGCCGCGGCTCCCACCGATGGTGCGAAATCGGCCAAGGGTAACGGCAAGAACGCGCAGGCCACGGCTCCAGCGCAAAACGGCTTTCAGCGCACCGACCTGAGGGCTTCCGCCGACGCCGGTTCGATTTCGGCCGAGGCTCCCGCGCCGGGAGACGCCACCCAGAGTTCCAACGACGCTTTTACGGTGAACGGCAGCATGAACAACGGCGCGGCTTCTCCTTATGCGCAATCGGCGGCATTCGGCAACGGCCGGAAAGGGCCAAGGTCTCTGTATCAAGCCGCGCTGAGCCTGACGGAAAACAATTCCGCGCTGGACGCCAAGCCCTTTTCCGTGAATGGCGCTCAAACGCCCAAGCTGGCCTTCAATCAACTCAACGGCGCGGCCTCGATAGGCGGTCCGCTGCTGATTCCGCACGTGATTCCGCCCAGCCGGATGCCGGCGTTCTTTTTCGTGAGCTACCAGTGGGCGCGTACCCGCAATTCCACAAATTCGCCCAACCTAGTGCCTACGGAAGCCGAACGCAACGGCGATTTTTCGCAAGCGGTCAGCCGGCTGGGCGTGCCGGTCACCATTTACGATCCCAGCAACGGGCAGCCGTTTCCGGGCAATCTCATACCGCAGAACCGCATTAGCCCGCAGGCCCAAGCGCTGATGGCTCTTTATCCGCAGCCAAACTTCGCGTCCAACGCGCTGTATAACTACCAGGTGGCGCTTCCCAGCACCACCAGCCAGGACGGCGTGCAAGCACGGTTGAATAAAGCCCTCAGCATGAAGAATCAGTTCAACGGCAATTTCGCCTGGCAGCGCAACAATGCCGGCGCCACCAGTGCCTTCGGCTTCCTGGATAGCACGCACACCGACAGTTTGGATATCGGGCCGACTTGGAACCACCGTTTCAGCAATCGCGTGTTCTCAACCTTAAGGTTCGATTTCAGCCGCCAGACTTCTCTGGTCTCTCCCTACTTTGCCAATCGCACCAACGTTTCGGGCAGCGCCGGAATTACCGGCAACGATCAGGATTCCCTCTACTGGGGCCCTCCCACGCTTTCCTTCACCGGCAGCACCATTATGGGACTAAGCGACGCGAATGCCAGAGACGCGCGCAACCAAACCTCCTGGATTTCGTTTAGCACCTTCTGGAACCACCGCTCGCACAATATCAATTTCGGCGGCGATTACCGCTGGCAGGAGTTCAATTACCTGTCGGAGTCGAATCCGCGCGGCACGTTCGGCTTTACCGGCGCAGCCACGGAAGCCGTTTCGGGCGGCGTGCCGGTGCCCAATACGGGGATGGATTTCGCCGATTTTCTGCTCGGCATTCCGGATACGAGCTCGATCGCATTCGGCAACGCGGACAAGTACTTCCGCTCTTCGTTCGACGACGCTTTCATCAACGATGACTGGCGCGTCAAGCCCGGCTTCAGCGTCAACGCCGGTTTGCGGTGGGAGTATAACGCTCCCATCACCGAAAAGTATGGCCGGTTGGTGAATCTGGACGTGCTGCCCGGCTTCCCCAGCGAGGCGCCGGTGGTGGCGAACACTCCCATCGGCCCTCTCACCGGGCAGCATTATGCCAATTCCCTGCTGAATCCGGACCGTCACGAAATCGAACCGCGGGTGGCGATCGCGTGGCATCCCATCGCGGCGTCGCCGCTGACCATCCGCGCGGGCTACGGTATCTACTACAACACTTCGATCTATCAGAACATCGCCCAACAGATGTACCAGCAGGCGCCGCTCTCGAAGAGTCTCATCGTGGCCAATAGCGTGGCCGACCCGCTCACGCTGGCCAACGGGTTCAACGCCTCGCCGGGCATCGCCACGGATACTTTCGGCATCGATCCGAATTCCAAGCCGGGCTACGTGCACAACTGGCAGGCGGTGGTGCAGCGGGATCTGCCCTGGGGCCTGGTGGGCGTACTGACCTATAACGGCATCAAAGGCACACACGCGACGCAAGTATTCCTGCCCAACACCTATCCGGTGGGAGCCATCAACCCATGCCCGGCGTGCACGGCCGGATATTACTACATGATGTCCAACGGAGACTCCACGCGCGAGGCGATGATTGCGCAACTGCGGCGGCGGCTGCGCAGCGGATTCACCGCCAGCTTGTCGTACACCTACTCGAAATCCATTGACGACGCGTCTTTGGGTGGGCGCGGGTCGGGCGGAGGGCCGGCGGGAGCGGGTGGGTCGACCGGATCGACCGGGCAGGCCCAGACGAGCGTGGTGTATGCGCAGAACTGGCTCGACCTTGCGGCCGAGCGCGGGCTTTCGACTTTCGATCAGCGCAACCTGGTTACCGGGCTGGTCCAGTACACCACCGGCATGGGAGTTCGCGGGGGCACGTTGGCGAACGGCTGGAAGGGCGAGATCTGGAAGAACTGGACGCTATCGGCGCAAATCACGGCGGGCAGCGGCTTGCCCGAGACGCCGACGTATTCGCTCACCGATCCGGGCACGGGTGTAACCGGCCCGATTCGTCCCAGCTTCACCGGCGCCGGTATTTACGACGCGCCTCGCGGCTATTACCTGAATCCGGCGGCTTTCACCGCGCCGGCGCCGGGCCAGTGGGGGACCGCGGGACGCGATTCCATCACCGGGCCGAACCAGTTTGCGCTTAACACGGCCATGTCGCGCAGCTTCGACGAAGGCAAGCTGGACTTCATGATTGCCACCACGAACACTCTCAACCACGTCACTTGGACGGGGTGGAACGTCGCCGTTACCAGCGGACAATTCGGTTTGCCCGCCAATGCCAACCAGATGCGCCAGGTGGTTGCCACTCTGCGATACCGGTTCTAACTATGCCGATTACCACTTATTTCCTGCGACCCTTCGCCCTGTTGTTAAGCGCCGCGATAGCGCTGCCGCAAACTTCACAAAACGCGGCGCAGCAGAACGCGCCGCAACAGCCCGATAGCGGTGGCGTGAAGTTCGAAACCACGTTGCAACTGGTGGTGGAGATGGTGAGCGTCACCGACAAGAGCGGCAAGACGGTGGAAGGGCTGACCGCCAAGGACTTCACGGTGACCGAAGACGGCAAGCCGCAGGAGATCCGCTTCTGCGAATATCAGAAGCTGGCGGACGAAGCGCCGGCTCCGCCTCCCGCCGCTTCGTCTCCCACTGCCGCAGCGTCTCCCAGTGCTGCCGCGCCCCCCGCCGCCGCGGCGCCGCGCGTCTCCGAAGTCGGGGGCATGACCCAGCACCAGATCGCGCCCGAAAAGCCGGGGGAAATCGGGCACCGCGACCGCCGCATGCTGGCAATTTATTTCGATATGTCCGCCATGCCGGAGCCCGACCAATTGCGCGCCATTAGCTACGCGGAGAAATTCATTAAAACCCAGATGAAACCGCCCGACCTGATGGCGCTGATGAAATACGACGGCGGCTCGGTTTCGGTTCTGACCGACTTCACCGACGACCGCGACCTGCTGCAGCAAACTCTCGAGAAGCTGGTGGTCGGCACCGGCCAGGGGTTCAACGATACCGACGACGACGACAGCTCCGCCGATGTCGGCACGGCTTTCGGCCAGGACAACAGCGAGTTCAACATTTTCAATACCGATCGCCAGTTGGCCGCGATTGAAACCGCCGCCAAGATGCTTGGCAATCTGAACGAGAAGAAGGCCCTGATCTATTTCGCCAGCGGACTGCGGCCGCAGGGCATCAACAACCAGGCGCAGATGCAGGCGCTGACCAATGCCGCCATCCGCGCCAACGTTTTGCTGTTTCCGGTGGACGCCCGCGGCCTGGTGGCCAGCGCGCCGATGGGCGACGCCACGCAGGGTTCGCCCGGCGGCAGCGGCATGTACTCCGGCAGCTCGGCGCTCGCCGCCCAGGCCAACTTCGCGCGCACGCAGGATACGCTCTGGACGCTGGCGGCCGATACCGGCGGCAAGGCGCTGCTCGACAACAACGACCTGTCGCTCGGCATCGTACAGGCCGAACAGGCGATTTCGAGTTACTACGCGATCGGTTACTACACCACCAACACGAATCTCGACGGCAAATTCCGGCGGATTAAAATAACCCTGAATAATAACCTCGCCGCGGGTCTCAATTACCGGCAGGGTTACTACGCCGGCAAGACATTTAATAAGTTCAACACGGCCGACAGGGAACGCCAGTTGGAAGATGCGTTCATGTTGGGCGACCCGATTACGGACCTTACCATTCGCATGGAAGTGAATTACTTCCAATTGAACCGCGCCGAGTACTTTGTGCCGGTCGCGGTGAAGGTTCCCGGCAGCGAGCTGGCCCTGGCGCGCCATGGCGGCGCCGAGCACACCGTGATCGCGTTCATGACGGAAATCAAGGACGAGTATGGCGCCACCGTCACCAACGTGCGCGACAAGGTGGACATCAAGCTCACCGGGGAAACCGCCGGCCACCCCATTCAGTACGAGACGGGATTCACGCTGCTGCCCGGCACTTACACCCTGAAGACCCTGGCGCGCGACGAGGAAACCGGCCGCATCGGCACATTCATCTTTAAGTTCACGATTCCGAATTTGAACAAAGAGGAGAAGCGCATCCCCATCAGCTCGGTGGTATTGAGCAGCCAGCGGCAAGCGGTGCGGGATGCGGTCTACAACGCCGGAAGAGGTTCGCTTCAGGCCGCGGCGCAGGCCACCGATCCGCTGGTGGAAGGCGGCATGAAACTGATCCCCAGCGTAACTCGGGTGTTCAACAAGAAGAGCGACTTATACGTTTACTTGCAGGCTTACGAACGCGGCGCCACCACGACCCAGCCGCTGCTCGCCTACGTGACTTTCTATCGCGGCAAAACCAAGGCGTTTGAAACCGCTCCGGTTTCGGTCACCGACGGGCTGGACGCCAAGTCGAAGGCGGTGCCGCTGCGCTTCAGCTTTCCCCTGAGCCAGCTTCCGGCGGGCCGTTATAACTGCCAGGTCAGTGTGATCGACCCGGCCACGCAGAAAGCCGCTTTCTGGCAGGCGCCGGTGATGCTGCTGCCGTAAGGGGGTGCGGTTCAGGGCAGACGACGAAAAGAGATCGTCTGCCCCACGGGCGCTAGCCCTTCCCGGCTCAGGACAACCCGTTGAATCAGGGAGTAGAATAAAGGCATGAGCACCGCGCGCTATGTTCATTGGCAAGACCACGGGATGTGGCTCGGCTACTTCGAAGACTTCCCCGATTATCTGACCCAGGGAGAGA
Source organism: Bryobacteraceae bacterium (assembly GCA_049511335.1). GTDB lineage: Bacteria > Acidobacteriota > Terriglobia > Bryobacterales > Bryobacteraceae > JBEKYD01. The sequence continues at coordinate 19,497 of JBEKYD010000018.1, forward strand.
CTCGGGAAGAACTCCAAGAGAACCTCCGTGACCTTTACCGCGACCTCACGAGCGGTGAGATCCCGGGAATTCGGAGAGTCGACGAGATCGCAGTTGGATGAAGCGGACCGACCTGGTTCGTAAGCTCGAAGAGTTGGGTTGCACACTCATTCGCCACGGAGGGAAACACGACTGGTATACAAATCCGAGGACCGGGGTGTCTCAACCAGTTCCGCGGCACAACGAAGTGAACGAAAACCTGGCGAAGAACATCTTGAAGAAGCTGAGGGATTGAATGGGATCGTGGTTCATTGCAGACGACGAAAAACGATCGTGCTGCCCCACGGAGCAGTCCTGCAACACAGCTAACTCCAAAGCCGCGCATCCCAACGCACCGGCAGCGGCCGGGTTGCCCGGATGCGGCGGAAGTCGGGATGCTCCTGGCTGATCAGTACGTTTCGCTCTACCCGGGTTACCAATGAGGGAACCATAAGCACCGGCGTGCGCTGTTCGTCATACCAGCGGTCGCCGAAAGCTCGGGCGGCTCGAAAGGAATGCGAGTCCCATCGAGGGACATCCGCCGGCGTGACTTCTTCGATTGACAGGCGGGCCGGGATCTCGATCTCAACATATCCCTGGCTGCGTGGAACGGCGCCGGAGGCGTGGACCAGAATCTCCAATAACGCTCCCGAGTACGTTTCGGCCGCATAGATAACCCGCCGGCCGGGCGAATTCCAACGCGCGCCGTACAGCATTGCCCCCGTCCCATCGAAGATGGGATACCGCATATCGGCAATGCGGAACGCCCGCAGCGGACCGCTACGCCGGGAGGCCATAGAGAATGCGGATCATGACTTCCTCAGCCTGCCGCGCGCCCAACTCCGTCAGGGCAGCGTCGAGAGGCGATTTGCCGCCGATCTCCGGGTGGGGTGTAGTGAGAAAGCGCCGCGCCTCGTCACGGTCCTGCCAGACCTCTTCCGCCATGGCGACCACCCGCGCCATTCGCTCCGTGCGTCCGCTCTCCGCCGGGCTCAGGCGTTCGCGGCGGCGTTTATAAGTGGCTTCCGGGACGATGCGGTGCATCATGGCGCGTTGTTCGGCGGCATCCGAGTAGACGCGTTGCGCGACATTGCGAAGGGTCGATTTTGGCAAGCCGCGCTCGACGGCGTTGTCCAAATCGAGCAGCGAGGCGACCGGGCGGCCCAAAACGCGGCCTCCGCCCAGAACCTCTCCGATATGCCGCGGCTCCAGCATGAGTATCATTATACCCCAAATGACGGATCAATTGACACGGGATCTTGCGCTGACTTCCAAATGACAGGCCTGATAAAATTGAATTTTCCCCTTGGAGGTTGAGACGATGGCCGTGAAAGCCCGCCGCAAGGCGGTGGTGGTAGATGTCGGTGGCGTGAAGGTGGGCGGCGAGCACCCGATTGTGGTGCAGTCGATGACCAATACCGACACCGCCGACACCGCCGCTACCGTCAACCAGGTCATGGCGCTGGCGCGCGCGGGTTCCGAGCTGGTGCGTGTCACGGTCAACACCGAGGCAGCCGCCGCCGCGGTGCCGCGCATCGTGGATACGCTCGACAAGTTCGGCGTGCGCGTGCCGATTATCGGCGACTTCCACTATAACGGCCACATCCTGCTGAAGAAGTATCCCGAATGCGCGCGCGCGCTGGCGAAATATCGCATTAATCCGGGCAATTCAGACATTGGACGCAAGAGCGACGATAACTTCAAAACCATGATCGAAGTGGCCGTCGAGAACCGCAAGCCGGTGCGCATCGGGGTGAACTGGGGATCGCTCGACCAGCAACTGCTCACCCGCATGATGGACGAAAACTCGCGCCGCGCCGAACCGAAGGACGCGCGCGAAGTGACGATGGACGCGATGGTGGTGTCGGCGGTGGAATCGGCCAAAGCCGCGGAACGCCACGGGCTGGGGCACGACCGGATCATCCTCAGCGCCAAGGTGAGCGGGGTGCAGGACCTGATCGACGTGTACCGCGCGCTGGCGGAGGTCTGCGATTACCCGCTGCATTTAGGTTTGACCGAAGCCGGCATGGGTTCGAAGGGCATCGTAGCCACTACCGCTGCGCTGGCGCCGGTGCTGCAGGATGGCATTGGCGATACGATCCGCGCGTCGCTGACGCCGCTGCCCAATGGAGACCGCACCGAGGAAGTGACGGTTTCGCAGCAGATTCTGCAGTCGCTCGGCATTCGCAGCTTCACGCCGCAGGTAACGGCGTGCCCGGGCTGCGGCCGGACCACCAGCACCTTTTTTCAGGAAATGGCCGACCAGATCCAGACCTATCTGCGCGAGCAGATGCCCAAGTGGAAAGAGCGCCATGCGGGCGTGGAAACCATGAAGGTGGCGGTGATGGGCTGCGTGGTGAACGGCCCCGGCGAATCCAAGCACTCCAATATCGGAATTTCGCTGCCCGGAACTTTCGAGGAGCCGACGGCGCCGGTGTACGTGGATGGCCGGCTCACGCTGACGCTGCGCGGGGATCGTATCGTGCCGCAGTTCATCGATATTTTGAACCATTACGTGGCTTCGCATTACGCGCCACCGGCCGACTTACCCGATGTCGCGCCCGATGCTACCGCAGCCGTGCTGTTATAATCGGAACAAAATCGGGTACTGACAGGATTGCGGCGGGATGATGGCCGCGCGTCCCGAATAAGGAGCCCAGCATGAGTTCAGCCAAGGCGCCGCTGGCCGAGAGAGGCAATGAAACCGGCGAGCCGCAAGCGGTGCCGGGTTTTAAGATTTTTAACCGCATCGTAGATTGGATCACCAACGATCGCATGCAGTTGATCAACGTGACCGATCGCATCAACGACATCGTGCGCAAGAGCGGGATCCGCGACGGCATGGTGCACCTGCAGTCGCTGCATACCACCACGGCCGTCTTCATCAATGAGTGGCAGGACGCTCTGCTGCACGACGTCAAACAGTTCCTGGACGAGCTGATCAACCCGAACGCCGACTGGCGGCACAACGATCCGGCCTATTCCGACTGCGAGCGCCGCAACGCCGATTCGCACCTGCGCGGCATGGTGATGGGCCAGAGCTTGTGCCTGCAAGTTCGGAATTCGGCCGTGCTGCTGGGAACCTGGCAGAGTATCATTTTGGCGGAGTTCGACGGCCCCCGCAGCCGCTCGATGTCGATTCAGGTGTCCGGGGTGTAGCGGTCCGGCTCGCGGCCGCGCGGTCCAAGGATTCATGTCCAAGCGCTTCACACTTGCCCAGGCGGAAGCCATTTTGCCACAGGTGGAAAGGTTGTTGCGGGAGGCCGTGGCGTTACGCTCGGAGTTTGCCGAAGCGGCCGGCGCGGTGGATGCGATCCGCCAGCGAGTGGCATTTCTAGGCGGGGTGGTGGTGGACCGGGAGAAATTCGCCGTCCATTTGCGGCGTCGCGACGCGGCCGAAACCCGCCTGCGCCAGGCGGTCAGTCAATTCGAGGAAATCGGCTGCCACGTGAAGGACCTGGATATCGGCCTGGTGGACTTTCCCACTGTATTTCGCGGCGTCGAGGTGTATCTGTGCTGGAAACTGGGCGAGCCGCGGATCGCCTATTGGCACGGCACCGACGAAGGCTTTCGCGGGCGCAAGCCCATCGACCAGGATTTTCTGGCGCACCATTCCGCTCCCGAAGACATCACTTAACCCGATGACCCAGGGCCCTCACGAAAATGAGATCAAGCTTGCGGTTGCCGGCGCTGCCGCGGCCCGCGACCTGCTGCGACGGGCTGGTTTTCGCGTGGCGCGGCGCCGCGTATTTGAAGCCAATACGGTCTTCGATACTGCCAAACTGACGTTGCGGCGCGGCTGCCGCCTGCTGCGCGTGCGCCAGGCTGGCCGCAAAGTGACGCTGACGTTTAAAGGGCGGCCCTTGCCCGGCCCGTATAAGAACCGCGAAGAGCTCGAGACCAGCCTGCCCGATGCCGCGCGTTTCGCCGCGATCCTGGCGCGGCTGGGCTTTCATCCGGTTTTTCGCTACGAGAAATATCGCACCGAATTCCGCATGCAGCGCGGTGCGGGCATGGCCATGCTCGACGAGACGCCGATCGGCGTGTACGTGGAGTTGGAGGGTCCGCCCGCCTGGATCGACCGCACCGCACGGCTCATGGGCTTCGGCCCTCGCGACTACATCACCGCCAGTTATGCGAGGCTCTATCTGGATTGGTGCAAACAGCAGCGGCGGAAGCCGGGGGACATGGTACTTTAGGCCGCGAATAATCAAATAAATAGCTGGACAGCTAAGCGTTTCCGCCGATAACGGATACCGTGGCGCGGCCTCTCAGGCTGCCGTGTCCGCACTCATGCGGGCACGCTACTGGAGCACCAGGCGCCCCGATGAGTCGGGGCGTGGCAGACTGAGAGTCCGCTCCACGTATTTGCCTCACGCTACAATCGTGGTGTTATGCGCGCGATCTATCGCGGGACTGTTCTCCTGTTCACCGCTGGGGCGATGCTGTTCGCTCAAAAGCGGCCGTTCGATGCCAGTGCCATGATGGAGCTGAAGCGGATCTCCGACCCGCAGATTTCACCGGACGCGAAATGGGTGGCCTTCACGGTGCAAATCGTGGATGTGGCCGCCAACAGCAAACCATCGCAAATTTGGGTCGTGCCGCTCGAGGGCGGCGCGCCTCGCCAGATCACCCGCGACGGCACCTCCAATCAGCGGCCACGCTGGTCGCCCGATTCGAGCCGCATCGCTTATATTTCGAACCGTTCGGGCTCATCCCAGATCTGGCTGATGGCGCCCGATGGCAGCGCCGCCAAGGCGGTCACCAATCTTTCCACCGAAGCCGACGGCGAGCTGTTCTCAGCCGATGGGAAAAACCTGGTCTTCACCAGCTCGGTCTATCCCGATTGCGCCGCCGACGATGCCTGCAACCAGAAACACATTGCCGCCGACCAGGCCAATAAATCGAAAGCGCGGATTTATACCGAATTGCTGTATCGCCATTGGACCGAGTGGTCCAGCGCGCGGCGCAGCCATCTGCTGGTGGCGCCGGTTTCGGGCGGCCCGGCGCGCGATCTCACTCCCGGCACGCACGATGTGCCGCCATTTTCGCTGGGCGGACCCGACGATTACGCGATTTCGCCCGACGGCCAGGAAGTCTGCTATTCCATGAATGCCGACCCGGTCCCGGCCACCAGCACCAATTCCGACTTATACGCGGTTTCGATTCAAGGCGGAGCGCCGCGGAAGATTACGGCGACGCCGGGCAACGATTCCAGCCCGCAGTATTCGCCCGACGGCAAATACCTGGCCTGGCGCGCGCAGTTTCGCGCCGGGTACGAGAGCGATCGCTACCGGCTGATGGTGCTGGAGCGCGCTACCGGAAAGACAACCAACCTTACCGAAACCCTGGACCGCTGGGTGAATAGCTTCAGTTGGTCGCCGGAATCGCGCACGCTATTCTTCACCACCGCCGACCGGGGGCGGCAGTGGATTCAGTTCATTCCGGTTACGGGCGGCGGCGTGCGTGTCGCCGTCCGGGGCGACGGCGAATTCGACGACATGCAACTATCGGCCGACGGCAAGACCATGGTCTATACCCAACAGACCGGCAGCGCGCCGGTCGAGATCTATCGCGCCTCGTCGAGCGGGGGCACGCCCGCGGCTTTGACCCATTTGAACGACGACAGCCTGGCGGCCGATCAGCTCACTCCGCTGGAGGAGTTCTGGGTGGATTCGCCCGACGGTTCGAAGGTGCAGTATTTCGTGGTGAAGCCTTATGGATTCGAGGCCGGCAAGAAATATCCGGTGGTGGTGTTGATCCATGGCGGACCGCAAGGCAACTGGGGTTACAGTTGGAGTTATCGCTGGAACCAGCAGGTATTCGCGGCCGCCGGTTACGTGGTGGTGATGCCGAATCCGCGCGGCTCGACCGGCTACGGACAGAAGTTCATCGACGAGATCAATGGGGACTGGGGCGGCAAGCCCTTCGACGATATCATGGCGGTGGCCGATCACGTCGTGATCGACCTGCCCTATGCCGATACCAGCCGCATGACCGCGGCGGGCGCCTCGTACGGCGGCTATATGATCGATTGGATTCTGGGCCACACACAGCGCTTCAAGGCGCTGGTGTCGCACGCCGGCGTTTACGACCTGACCAGCGAATTCGGCGCCACCGAAGAATTATGGTTCCCGTTGTGGGAGTTCGGCGGCACGCCATGGGACAAGACCGACGATACCGTCAAATGGTCGCCTTCGAGCTACGTGAAGGATTTTCATACGCCCACGCTGGTCTCCGGCGGCGAATTGGACTTTCGCGTGCCGTATAACCAAGACCTGGAACTGTTTACGGCCTTGCAATTACAAAAGATTCCTTCCAAGCTCGTGATTTTTCCCGATGAGGGACACTGGATCTTGAAGCCGCAGAACAGCCTGCTGTGGTATCGAACCGTGCTCGATTGGCTCGACTCATGGGTTAAGAAATGAAAGTCCTACTGGCCGCTATCGCCATTTTGTTGCTGTTGTTCGTGGGGTCTTTGCTGGTTATGTCCGGACACACGGGCGTCGGGGTTGGACCGCTCAGTGCCATTGGCTTCACCACTCCGGTCACGGTTCAGCTCTCCAATCCGCATGGCGTGCGCGCGGTGCGGGCGCGGATCGAGCAGGGCAGTGCGAGCTATCCGGTTTTCGACCAGGAGTACCCCTCCACGCGGTTCTTCTGGAGCCACCATGCGTCGCCGCGCTCGCTCACGTTCGAAGCCGGCAAGAACAAGGCACCCGCACTCACGGAAGGGAAAGCGCGCCTGGTGGTGGAAGCCGTCTCGAACGACTTTCGCGGCAGCGCGGATACGGCCGTGCGGGAAGTCACCGTGGTGCTGGCCCCACCTCATGTAGCCGCCGACGGACTCCAGCATTACATCAACCAGGGCGGCATGGAGCTGGTGACGTTCACCGCGTCGGGTTCATGGACCGAGGCCGGCGTGAAGGTCGGCCCCTACAGCTTTCGCAGTTTCCCGCTACCCGGCAACGACCCGAATCAGCGTTTCGCCATGTTCGCCTATGCTTGGGACCTGCCCCCGGACGTCACGCCCATGGTTTTTGTCCGCAACCCCGCCGGCGCCGAAGCCGACGCCCACTTCTGGTTCAAGCTCTTCCCTAAAAAGTTTCGCGTGCGGGATTTCCCGGTCGATGACGCGCTCATGCAGAAACTGGTCGATTCGGTGGACCCCAACGGCCAGATTCTGCCGGGCAAGGACCTGGTCACTCGCTTCCTCTATATCAACGGCGATCTGCGCCGCAAGAACAACCAGCAACTTGCCGACCTGCGTTTCAAAACCGAAGAGAAGATCCTGTGGAACGGGCCGTTCATCCACTGGGGCAAGGAAGAGGCCAATTTCGCCGACGTGCGCAATTACATGTATCAGGGCAAGAAGATCGACCAGCAGGTACACCTGGGCTTCGACCTTTCCGACGTGGTCAACGGCCCGGTGGAAGCCGCCAACGACGGCCGCGTGGTCTGGGCCGGCGATCTCGGCATCTTCGGCAATTGCATCGTGCTCGATCACGGATACGCCCTGCAGTCCCTCTATGGCCACATGAGCCGCATCGACGTGAAGGTGGGCGACATGGTCAAGAAAGGTCAGAATATGGGTGTGGCCGGTTCGACCGGTCTGGCCGGGGGCGTGCACGTTCATTTCGGCATGCAAATCGACGGCGTGCAGATCAATCCGCGCGAATGGTGGGACGAGCACTGGATCAAAGACCGCATCTTGAGCAAGCTGGCGCCGGGGGCGGCGGTCAAGACCGAAGCCCCCGCCGAGCCCAAGCCGCACCGCGCCCGCCACAAAAAGCGATAAGCGGCGGTGCGGTTGGCCTCTTCACACAGCACGGTAAAGCGGCTCGATTAATGAGGCTCGCATAATAGAGTGACAGCAAGCGGTGCCTGTGAGGCAGGTGCTTCGCTGCCGCCGATTGTCAATCGGCGTTTTGCGAGCCGCTGAGAAACTGCCGAAAGCGGGTTACCAACCCGCTGCAGGTTACCAACCTGCCCCACAGAGCAGCGCGGGCTGTCTTCGCGTTCGCGGGGAGCGCGACGGGTTGTGCGAGACAAGCGCCGGGATGAGTCCCGGCGTGGCAGACTGAGAGTCCGCTCCACGAAAAAGTCGTCGCGGCGGCAGTGTCCGGCCGAGGCGCTATCGCAGCGCTCCAATCGCATACTGCAGCTCCGCGTACTGGGCCTGGTAACCATACTTGGCGGTCAGGTTCTCGATTTCCGCGCTGGTGAGATTGAGCTGCGCTTGAGTCAACTCGACGATGGAGGAGAGCCCGATATCATAGCGGCCTTGCGCCAGGCTCATGCCGAGGGTGGCTTCACGCAGCATTTGCGCGGTAACGTCTAGTTCCTGGTAGGCGGTTACCGACTCCGCCCAGGCGGCGCGCACGTCGCGGGTAATGCTCTCTTCCAAATTGCGCACACGCTCGTCGGATTCGAGCGCCCGCTGGTGCGCTTCTTCCCGGCGCGCGGAAAACAGGTGGCCGTTGAAGATAGGCACGTTCACGTTTACCGCGGCGCCCTCATATTCGCCGGGGATGACTCGCGGCAGGGTGATCTGGTCGATATAGGGCATATAACCAGCCACGGCCATGAAGCTCACGGTCGGTCGTTTCAAATCGCGCTCGGCCTGCTCGAAGCGATAGGCCGCCTCGCGTTCCAGGCGCAAGCCGGCCAATTCGGGCCGGTTCTTGAGGGCCTGAGCCACCAGATCGTCGGCGCTCTGCGCGGGGCTAGGCGGCAGCGGTTCCTCGGAAAGCTCGTAGGTGGCGCTCTGCTGCGCTCCGAGGGTGCGAGTCAGCTCCGCGGTCGCGCGCTGGACCGCGTCTTGCGCGCGGATCAGCAGCAGTTGCGCTTCGGAGAGGCTGACGTCCGCGAAGCTTACATCCAGCTCCGAGCGCAGCTTGTTGTTGGCCAAAGCCGTCACCTGGTCGAGCACCAACTGCCGCGCGGCGATGGTTTCCTGCGCTACCTTCACGGTAGCAGTCGCGCGCAGCAGCTCGAAGTACGCCTGATTCACCGCCATGAGCACGTCGTAGCGCGTGGCCTGATAGGTCTGGTCGGCGGCGTTTCGGAGGAGCCTCGATTGCGCCACCAGGTTCCGCGTGCGGCCGGAATCGGTAATCAACTGGTTGATCTCGATTCCGTCGCCGAAGCGGTTGAATAAGCGCGAATCGGAAAGATAGCCGGCGCCGATCCGCCCGCCGATGTTGCCCTGCGAACCGGTGACCACGCCGTTCAAGGTAGGGTAATATGCCGACCGGTTTTCCACCACGCGCTGGCCCTGCGCGGCGAGCGCGTGCTCGGCGGCGAGCACCTGGGGGTGGTTCTTGAGGGCTAGCGCTTCGGCGTCTTTCAGGGTCAGCGGTGTTTGCGCCGATGCCAGAAAGGCGCAGGCGATGCCAATCAACGGCACATAGCTAAGCACCCAGTTTCGGAAACTCAGTGACGTATTCCAGGGCAACCGCTCCTTGACAGTCGCGGCTCTGACCCGCGGCTCTCTCGCAAACTTGAGCATGTTGGCATCAGGATCGAATGTTCGGGTCAGAGCCGCGACTGTCAAGGAGCGGTTGCCGAATACGTGACCGTAATTGCGAAACCGAGTACCAGGCGTGCGCATCAGGCTGCCTCCGTGGCCGGGATCGCCGGCGGATTGGGGCGGCGTCTATTGCGATAAACCAATAAATACGCCGCGGGAACGATGAACACCGTCAGGATGACCGAGGAGGTGAGCCCACCGATGATGGCCCGCGCCATGGGCGCGTATTGTTCCGCGCCGACGCCCAGTTTCATGGCCATTGGGATCATGCCGATGATGGTGGCGAGCGAAGTCATCAGAATCGGCCGCAAGCGTACGCGGCACGCCGTGATGACCGCATCCTCGACCGAATTACCCTCCTCCTCCAGCTTGTGCGCAAAGTCCACGATCAGAATGCTGTTGGAATCGGCAATGCCGATCAACATCAGAACGCCCATCAGCGACATCACGTTGAGTGTGCTGTGCGTGAGCGGAAGGATGATCAGTACGCCGATAAAGCCCATGGGAATCGCGAGCATGATCAGAAACGGATCGATAAAGGAACGGAACTGCGCCACCAGGATGAGGAAAAGCAGGATGAAAGAGAGTGTAAAGCCGATGCCGAAGCTCTTAAAGGACGCGAACATGCCCTCCACCATGCCGCGCATGTCGATCAGCATTCCCGCCGGGATCTTGGTGCTGGCGATCACCTTCTGAATCGACTTAGTCACATTGCCCAGGTCCTCTCCCGACGGCGCAACGTAGATATCCATGATTCGCTTGATCGCGTAGTGATCGATTTCGGTGGGCGTCTCGATTCGTTTTATGCTGGCGACCGTATCGAGCGTCGTCGGCTTGGTAAGAGTAGGAGCGCGCAGCGGCATCTGGCTCAGATCCACCAGATTATGGATGGCGCCGCTGCCATGCTCGAAGTATTGCACGGTTACGTAATAATCGTTACCCGTTTTGTAATCCACCCAATAATTCGGCGCAATCATGTAATTCGAGTTCAGCGACGTGATCAGGTTGTCGATAACCTCTTTCTGGCTCAGGCCAAGCTCGCCGGCGTGAATACGGTCTACGTTTAACTGCAGGCCCGGATAGTTCATGTCTTGTGGAATGTAGACCTGGCCCACGCCGGACAATTGGCGGATGCGCGCGGCCAGGCCCTGCGCGACGCTGTAGGAGAGGGGCAGGTTGGAACTGGCCAGTTGAATGTCGATGGGCGCGGGCATGCCCTGGTTGAGCACGGCATCCACCATGGAACCGCTGGAAAAGAAGGTGCGGATTTCGGGATGCTGCTGCGCGATCGCCTTCTGTACCCTATCCATGTAGTCGAAGCTGCTGGTCCTGTGCTCTTGGTTGAGCTGCACCTGGATGGTGGCCGTGTAGGGACCGGCGTTGGTGGTATAAAGAGCCGAAAAATCGGGCACGACGCCGATATTGGAGACGACGATCTTGAGGTCTTCGGGGGACACGATGTGCCGGATCATGTCTTCCACCTGGGCTACGTAGCTGTTGGTGAGCTCGATTCGCGTGCCCGTCGGAAGTTTGGCATTGATGGTGAACTGGCCGGCATCGGTTCGTGGAAAGAAGGCGAGGCCCAGCAAAGGATAAATCGCGAAACTCACGGCGAAGAGGACCGCTAGGGCGATCACGGTTAGGCCCGGACGGCGCACTGCGCGCCGCACCGAGGTCTCGTAAAAGTCCAGCACTTTGGTGAAGCCGCGATTGAACATGTGGTTGAACCTGTCCCAGGGATTGCGGCTGACGGGGTGTTCCACGCCCTGTTCTTCATGGGGAACGCTCTTGAGGAAGCGCGAGCAGAACAGCGGAATGACGGTCATCGCCACTACGAAAGAGGCCAGAAGCGACAAACAGAACGCCAGCGCCAGGGACGAGAACAGGAATTTTCCCACGCCGTACAGGAAAACCACCGGGAAGAAATCCACTACGTCCACCAGGGTTGCGGCCAGCACCGCGAGGTTCACTTCGGCGCCTCCGACTTCCGCCGCCACCGCCGGAGCCGCGCCCATTTCCAGATGGCGATAAATGTTTTCGAGAGAGATCACCGAGTTATCGATGACGCGCGAAAAGGCCAGCGCCAGGCCGCCCAGGATCATGGTGTTGATGGTGCTGCCCATCATCGCCAGCACCACGAAGGTAGCCAGCGCCGAAAGCGGAATCGAGATCAGCACCGCGGAGGTAGCCCGCAGACTTCCCAGGAAAAGCAGAATCATGATGCTGGTCAGGACCAGGCCCATCCCCCCTTCGTGCAGCACCGTTTCCAGGGCATTCTTGACATAGACCGACTGATCGAAAACTACGGTTGTGACCAGTTGTTTGGGAACTTCGAAGAGGTTTTGTAGCTGCGTGCGGATTCCGTTGACCACGGTGATGGTGTTGGTGTCGCCGCCCTGTTTCATGATGGGAATGTAGGACGATTTCTGCCCGTCCACCCGCACGATGTTGTATTGAATCTGGGCCGCGTCCTCGGCTCTGCCCACGTCCGAAACCGACACCCAGCGCTGGCCGACGGTTTTCAGCGGCACATCGTTGAGCTCTTCGGCCTTGTCCACCATGCTGTTGGAATAAACGTAATAGTCGTAAGGCCCAATTTTGACGTCTCCCGCGGGCATGATGAGGTTGGCGTTGTTCACCGCGTTTACCACGTCCATGGGGCTGAGCTGGCGGGCGAATATTTTCAGCGGGTCCACGTACACCATGATCTGGCGGTACTTGCCGCCGAACGGCGGCGGAATTTCGGCGCCTTGCACACCGGCGCCAATCTGGTTACGAATCTGGAACTGGGCCAGATCGTGGAGCTGGGTTTCGTTGAGCCCCTCCCCTTTTACCGTAACCAGGCAGACCGGCAGGCTGGAGGCGTCGAATTTCAAAACCACGGGCGGCAGAGTGCCCGGTGGAAGCCGTTTCAGGTCGGCCAGCGCCAGGTTGCTGATTTCCGTCACGTCCGAGTCGGCGTTGCTTCCGGGCTGAAAGTAAATCTTGATCAGGCTCACGCCGAGCATGGAGCGCGATTCCTGGTGGTCGATCCCCGCGCCCAGTGTAAAGAACCGCTCCAAAGGATCGGTGATGTCTGTTTCGATATCCTGCGGCGGCATGCCGTTGTAGAAGGTGGCCACCATCACCACGGGAATGTTGATCGGCGGAAACAGATCGACAGGCATGCGCGCCCCGGCAGTCACGCCGATGACCAGCAGCGCCAGACAGATCACCACAATGAAGTATGGGTTGCGAATCGAAAAACGTGGCATAGTGAGTGGCCATCTCTCCTAAGTGCGTCCCAGCCGGTCGGTGCCCCAATTGTTTCTACTGCTGATCCTTGCCGGTCTCGTATTCGAGGCCTTGGACGGGGTGCGGCTGCACTGCGACACCTGCTTTAAGACCGCTGCGGTCGCTCACCACCACCCGATCGCCCGGGGCCAGGCCGCTCAATACCTCGGCGTCGTTGGACGCTTGTAGCCCGATGGCGACTTGTCTCTCCTCGAGGCGATTGTTTCCATCCACCAGAAATACGCTTGAGTGACCGTTGGCTTGATCGACCGCCGCTAAAGGAACCACCAGAGCGTCGTTCTTGCCCTCGAGCGTCAGAGTGGCTTCCGCGTACAGGCCCGGCATGAGGGCTCTATTTGGGTTGAGAACGTCAACCTCCGTATGCATGGTCCGCGTGTCTTGGGCGACATCCACCGAAAATCGCGCTACGGTTCCCGAAACGATCTTGTCGAGTGAGGGCACCCGCACTTGAACCTTACTGCCCAGACGGACAAACCTGACGGAGGACTCCGGCACCGGAATCACCAGGCGGAACTTGTCGTCCTCGGAAAGTTTCACGATCGGCAAGGCCTGGGTGCTGGAACTGGTCCGGCCTGCACCAGGGTCCCTAGATTGGCATACCTTTGCGTGACTACCCCGGCGAATGGCGCGTAGATCTTTGAATAATCGAACAGAACCCGGTCGTGCTGTTCCTTGGCCTGAGCCTGCTGCAATTGGCTTTGCGCGGATTGGAACGTCGCCTCGGCCGCTTCCACTTGCGACTCCGCCGCCATATCCTTCCCCTGCCAGTCGTCCACCTCCTGCTGCGCCACCAGGCCGGGAGTTTTATCGGCTACGTTTTTCAGGCGCGTGTACTGCAAGTGATAAACGTTGTGCTGCGCCTCCACGCGGCTTTGTTCATGCTGGGCGTGGGTCACCATGTCCCGCTCGTTATTGATGGCCGCGGCGTCCTGCTGCAACTGAGCTTCCAGCTCCGGGATCTCCAGCACCGCCAGGAGTTGGTTTGCCTGCACGTGACTGCCGTAATCCACCAGGAGTTGCTTCACAAAACCGGATTCTTTGGCGTAGACGTCGATCTCTTGAAACGGCACGAGCTCGGAGGAAACGGTAAGTTGGCGGAAGATGGGCTTGCGCGTAATCGCGACCGTTCCCACGGTGGTCAAAGCCGGCTGGGCATCGCCGCTGCCGGCTTTGGCGCTTCCCTTGGCGGAGCAGCCAACTGAAGTGACGATGGCGACGGCGAGGGCTAGCAATACCGCTGCATGAAGGGCGGCCGCAGGCAAGCTGGCCCGTCCCGCCGGATTGGCGAGACCCCAGCCGCACTGCCTTGGTACCCCGTTTCGGGAATTCAGTAACGTATTCGGCAACCGCTCCTTGACAGTCGCGGCTCTGACCCGCGGCTCTCTCGCAAACTTGAGCATGTTGGCATCAGGATCGACTGTTCGGGTCAGAGCCGCGACTGTCAAGGAGCGGTTGCCGAATACGTGACCGTAATTGCGAAACCGAGTACCTAACATCGCTGCCTCCGCGCCATCTTTTTAATCTGGTTGGCGAGCGAGTCGACGGAGAACTTCCCGGACTCGCACAGTTGGAACAGCTCCCGCTCCTCCGCAAGCAGTTGGTCCGCCACTTTGGGGAGCTTCGGAACCGCGGCCGCCGGGACGGAAAGGATGCCGTGGCGATCGCCGAACAACAAGTCACCGGGCGCGATGCGTAGACCGCCAATCTCCAGGGGACAGCCGAAATCGACGATGTGCGCGTAGGCGTGCGACACCGAAACGGAGCCCGAAAAAAGATGAAAGCCCAGCGCCTCTATGCCGTCGAGATCGCGGACCGCACCGTTGGTGACGTAACCCACCGAGCCCATGGCGCGGCAAATGCGGGCGTGCACCTCCCCAAACAGCGCGCCAAACCCCGGGCGTTCGTCAACATCCTGCAGCACTACCATGCGGGGTTCGGGGATGGTTTCCAGATAATGCCACCAGCCCAGATGCTCGTAGTAACACTGGCCGTCTATCGGTTGGTCGTAGGTCCGAATGCGCCCGGTCGCGGCATAGCCGGCGGCCGGCGGAAGCTGGGGAAACCGGCAGGCGATGCTTCCGTTCGCGAAGCCTTCATTGCGAGGGCGTATACCGAGCCTTTCGATTGCGTTAGAAAGGGTACAACTGTCGAATTGGCGCAGGCGTTCGAGGGCCTGAATGGGCGGGGCGGAGCGGGAAGACATAGATTCGGGCAATTCGGTGAAATCTCGGCTGAGATTTAGCGTCACTACGATGGTACCGGCCGAACCGGCTTCGCACAATCCTATGATCGGAGGATGTTTCCGCCAATCCGGCGGTACCGGCGGCCAAACCGGCTCCTCTGTTTGCAGGATTTCCAACGGCGCCGTCAGACGGCTATAATTCGGATCGAACGGATAGGATTATCGATGCCTAGAGTCCGGATTCTTATCGCGGACGACCACGCCATTATCCGGCGCGGTCTGCGTACCCTGCTTACGCATGAGCCATCGTTCGAGATTGTGGCCGAAGCCTCCGATGGCCGCCAAGCCCTCGAACTGGCCAGGCGCGAACACCCGCACGTGGCCGTGCTCGATGTCGGCATGCCGATCATGAATGGCATTGAAGCCACCCGCCAGATCTGCGCGCACTTGCCGGAGACTCAGGTGGTTATGCTGACCGTGCACAGCGACGAATCGTACCTGCTGAGCGCACTGAAAGCGGGTGCGCGCGGTTATGTGCTGAAAAGCTCGGCCGAGCTGGAAGTGGTGGAGGCAGTTCGCGCCGTTAGCAAAGGTAAAGCGTTTTTCAGCCCGAGAGTAAGCAGAATATTGGCCGACGAATACGTCCGGTATCTCGAAGAGCGCAACGTCACCGACAGCTATGACCTACTGTCCGCGCGCGAGCGCCAGGTGCTGCAGTTGCTCGCCGAAGGCCAGTCTAACAAGGACATCGCCGCCATCCTCAACCTGAGTCCCACTACCGTGATCTGCCATCGCCAGCACATTTTTCAGAAGCTCAACCTCCACGGCGTGGCCGACCTGATTCTATACGCCATTCGCAAGGGTGTGATTTCCGCCCATGGCAGCGCGGTGGCAAACGATGGATAGCACGAGGCCCCTCCGCACCGCGCGGCGCTGGCTCAGCACTCGCACCGCTCTCGCGCTCGGTTTCGGCGTTCTGCTGATCCTGCTGGCGCTCTCGGGCGTGAACGCGGTTCAGGCGCTGATCAAGCTGCAATCCAATAACGAAGCCACGGTGAAGGAATTTCTGGGCCGGGCGCAAAAGTTGGAGGAGATCCGTTCCACGGTTTACCTTTCCGGCACTTACGTGAGGGACTACCTGCTGGAGCCCGACCCCGTGCGCGCCGAACAGAGCCGCCTGGCGTTGCTCCGTTCCCGCCAACAGATTCAATCCATGCTATCCGGCGATTACACGCTGCCGCGTCTGCCCGATCCGGCCCTGAGCGCGTCTTTGCGGCTGCAGATCGAGGACTACTGGCGCGCGCTCGAACCGGTAGTCAATTGGAGCGGCGATCAGCGCCGCAAGGAAGGATACGGTTTTCTGCGCGACCAGATTTTGCCCCGCCGCTCCAATACTCTCGCCATCGCCGATACCATCGCCAGCCTCAATCGGCAGCAGCTCGTGGAACAGGACCGTCAACTGCAGGAGATGTTCGCCGGCCTGCGCAACCGTTTGGTGGGCGCGCTGGCCGTGATGCTGCTATTCGGACTGATGCTGGCAGTAGGCACCGCGATTCACATTCTAGGTCTGGAAAAACGCACGTTGAATCATCTGGCCGAGGTAAGCGAGGCGCGCCAGGAGTTGAAAAGCCTGTCGGCAAAGCTGGTGGACACACAGGAATCCGAACGCAAGAATATCTCGCGCGAATTGCACGACGCGGTGGGGCAGTCGCTTTCCGCGGTGCAGTTCGAATTGCACGACCTGGCGCTGGCGCTCGCGCCCGGCGAGGGCGAATTGCGCGGCCGCGTGGACCGCATCCGTGAACTGGTGGAAGGATCGCTGGCCATGGTGCGCAACGTGGCTCTGCTGCTGCGGCCCTCCATGCTCGACGATCTGGGGCTGGCCGCGGCCCTGCAGTGGCAGGCGCACCAGGTCACCCGCTCCACCGGTATTCATATCGACGTCGAGGCGGAGGAATTGCCGGACGACCTGCCGGAACAGCACAAGATCTGTATTTTTCGCCTGGTGCAGGAGGCTTTGAATAATGTGTGCCGCCATGCCAGCGCCAATCAGGCCAGCATCGCGGTCAAAACCGCCGGCCGGCGTCTAACCGTCGTCGTGCGCGACAATGGCCGTGGCTTCTCGCGCCAACGCAATCGCGGCCTTGGCCTGTTGGGCATCGAAGAGCGCGTCACCGGCCTGGGCGGCAGCGTGCGCATCGATTCCGAACCGGGCACCGGAACCACCCTCGAAGCCTGGCTGCCGCTGCCGCAACGCTTTGGCCCGCCGGACGCATGGCCAGAGGCCGAGGACACGGCCCACGAAGCCTCCGCGGAATTCCAACCCTGGACGGCTGGGGACAAAACGGATCCGCACGCGTAGGACAGGCCTGCATGTACTTTTGCCCCCAGCGCAAGCCTGCAGACTCGTAGGGCGGACGCGCTCGTCCGCAGCCGGCCCCTGGCCGGCTCTTCACCGGTGTCGGACTTTTGATTCTTGGGGAGAAGTGCGGGACGGGGGCGTCCCGCGCGGACCAGGGGGTCCGCCCTACTAATGATGCCGAGCCTTTACCGCGACCAATGCCAATCTCGAATTTCCGGCATATCCTGGCCGTAGCGCGAAATATAGAGTTTGTGCTCGATCAGCTTATCGCGCAACGCCTGTTTCCGATGCGCGGCCACGTTGCGCAGCCCGGGCACGCGGTCGATCACGTCGATCGCCAGGTGCAGCCGGTCCAATTCGTTGAGGACACACATGTCGAAGGGCGTCGTGGTAGTGCCTTCTTCCTTATAGCCGCGCACGTGAAGATTGTCATGGTTATGACGCCGGTAGGTGAGGCGATGGATCAGCCACGGGTAGCCGTGGAACGCGAAAACAATCGGTTTATCGGTGGTGAAGAGGGAATCGAACTCGTTGTCGGAAAGGCCATGCGGATGTTCGCTGGAGGGCTGCAGAGTCATCAGGTCGACCACGTTCACCACCCGGATCTTCAGGTCGTGCAGAGAGGCGCGCAGCAGATCGACCGCCGCCAACGTCTCCAGCGTGGGAACGTCGCCGCAGCAGGCCATGACCACGTCCGGCGCGCCGCCCTGGTCGTTGCTGGCCCAGTCCCAGATGCCGATTCCGGCGGTGCAGTGCTTGATGGCCGCGTCCATGTTGAGATATTGGAGGGCGGGCTGTTTGCCGGCCACGATGACGTTGACGTAGTGGCGGCTCCGCAGGCAATGATCCACCACTGAAAGCAGCGTATTGGTGTCGGGCGGCAGATACACGCGCACCACGTCGGCTTTCTTGTTCACCACGTGATCGATGAAACCGGGATCCTGGTGGCTGAATCCGTTGTGGTCCTGCCGCCAGACGTGGGAGGTGATCAGGTAGTTGAGCGAGGCGATGGGGCGCCGCCACGGAATGTGGCGGGTGACCTTCAACCACTTGGCGTGCTGGTTGAACATGGAATCGATGATGTGGATGAAAGCTTCGTAGCAGGAGAAAAAGCCGTGGCGGCCGGTAAGCAGGTAGCCTTCCAGCCATCCCTCGCACATGTGCTCGCTGAGCACTTCCATTACGCGCCCGTCGGCGGCGACGTGGTCGTCAGTCGGCAAAATCGTGGCATCGGAAACGCGGTTGGTGACCTCGAACAGAGCGCCCAGGCGATTGGACGCGGTTTCGTCGGGTCCGAACACGCGAAAGTTGCGGGAAGCGAAGTTCAGCTTCATCACGTCGCGCAGAAACTCGCCGGCTACGCGGGTAGCCTCGCCCACGCTCTGGCCCGGATGCTCCACCTTGGCGGCGTATTGGCGGAAATCCGGCATGCGCAAGTCTTTGAGCAGAAGCCCGCCATTCGCGTGAGGATTGGCGCCCATTCGCCGGTTGCCTTTGGGAGCCATCTCGGCAATCTCCTCCCTCAGCCGGCCGCACTCATCGAAGAGTTCTTCCGGGCGATAGCTCTTCATCCAGTCTTCGAGAATTTTGATATGCGCCGGCTTCGATTCGAAATCCGTCACCGGCACCTGGTGCGCGCGGAAGGTGCCTTCAATTTGTAGCCCGTCCACTTCTTTGGGACCGGTCCATCCCTTGAGCGACCGCAGCACGATCATGGGCCATTGCGGCCGCGAGGGGTCGTTGTTCTGGCGGGCGCGGGTTTGAATGTCGCGGATTTCCTGCACCACGGTTTCGAGCGTGGCCGCCATCTGCTGGTGCATGGCCATGGGCTCTTCGCCTTCCACCGTGTATGGCTTATAGCCATAGCCCTGCAACAACTCGTCGAGCTCCGCTGCGGGAATGCGCGCCAGCACGGTCGGTCCGGCAATCTTATAGCCGTTGAGGTGCAGGATGGGAATTACCGCGCCGTCGCGCACCGGGTCGAGAAATTTGTTGGAATGCCAACTGGTGGCGAGCGCGCCGGTTTCGGCTTCGCCATCGCCGATCACGCAGCAGGCCACCAGGTCGGGGTTGTCGAATACAGCGCCATAAGCGTGGAGAATGGAGTATCCCAATTCGCCGCCCTCATGGATCGAGCCGGGTGTCTCGGGCGCGGCATGGCTGGGAATCCCGCCGGGAAACGAGAATTGCGTAAACAGGCGTTCCATCCCCTCCGCGTCCTGCCCGATGTTGGGATAGATCTCGCTGTAGGTGCCCTCGAGATACGTGTTGGCCACCATGCCCGGCCCGCCATGACCCGGCCCGCAAACGTAGATCATGTTCAGGTCGTACTTCTTGATCAGGCGGTTGCAATGAACGTAAATGAAATTCAAACCGGGCGTGGTCCCCCAATGGCCCAGCAGGCGGGGTTTGATATGCTCCAGGCGGAGCGGTTCGGTCAGCAGCGGATTGTCGTAGAGGTAGATCTGTCCCACCGACAAATAATTGGCGGACCGCCAATACGCGTCGAGTTTGCGCAGCTCATCTTTCGCGAGAGGTTCCATCGGTTCTCCTGGGCGTGCTCAACCAATTATCGAATTTTCTCGATTACAGAAGTGTGATGGAAGGGACGAGGCAAACCTAGATGGCGGGAGCGCCCTTCGTACTATACTGAAAGCTCCGGAAGGCGCACATGAACGAGTCCTGGAACGATCCCCGGCACAATTTCGATGCGAATCCCACGCTCGATGAGTTGATCGCTCAGCAAGGCAAGGGTCCGGTCACCGACGTGCGGGTCCTGCATGGAAATTTCTGGCCCGAAGAAGAACGGATCGAGGACTTCCTGGCCGCCCTCCACGAGTGGCGCGGCCACAAGAGGGCTGACCCAGCCGCATGAGCAGTGTCGTGGTTGACACGGACGTTGTCTCCTTCCTCTTCAAGAATCACCCAGCCGGCGCCAGGTACGACGCTGATCTCCAGGGCCGAACGCTTCTTATTTCCTTCATGACGCTGGCCGAGCTGGACCGCTGGGCAATCCAGTCCAAATGGAGCAACGCGCGGCGGGATTGGCTGCGCCTCTACCTGGATCGATTTGTCATCATGCCGTATGACCGCGCCCTGTGTATGAAATGGGCCGAAGTTACCGTGGCTGGCCGAGCGAGCGGCTACCGCATCGAGTGCGCAGATGCCTGGATCGCCGCCACGGCCCTGCTCTACAATATTCCCCTTGTTACTCACAACGGCAGCGACTACCGCGGAGTGCCGGGCATTTCGATCATCTCGCACGGCAGTTAAGGGCCGCGGGGCTGGCTACATGTGCTTACCCCGTCGGCAGCCGCCGGTGCTCTTTCAGAATGCAGCGGTCCATCACCACCTTTAGACCTGCCCCCTGTGCGCGCCTTGCCGCCGCTTCGTGGACCACGCCCTCCTGCATCCACACCATTTTGGCGCCAATGCGGATGGCCTCTTCCACAATCTCCGACACGTATTCCGAGCGCCGGAAAACATCGACAATATCCACCGGCAGCGGAACCGAAGACAGGTTGGGGTAGGACTTTTCACCCAGCACTTCGGTCTCGAGCGGATTCACCGGGATCACGCGATACCCGGCGCGCTGCAGATACTCCGCTACGCCGTGGCTAGGCCGGTAGCGCCTGCCCGAAAGACCCACCACGGCGATGGTTTTGGCCGCGCGCAGACTTTCCGCAAAGTCGCTCATTTGGCCTCATTGGCCGGCGTTTTCTTGGCCGGCGTTTTCTTGGCCGCCAGCGAGCGCTCGAGCTTGCGCACTTCGTCCGGCTCCAGATGGCGGAACTCGCCCGGCTTCAGCGAGCCCAGATCGATGGGCCCGATCCGCACCCGCTTGAGCTTTTCCACCAGGTGACCGAAGTGCTTGAACATGAGGCGAATTTGTTGATTGCGGCCCTCGTACAGGCGCACTTCGTACCAAGGATTGTCCGCCGGGCGCAGCAGCTTCAGTCCGGCCGGCATGGTGCGCTGGCCGGATAGCGGAACGCCGCGGCGAAAGCGCTCCTCCTCGTCGGCGGTGAGCGTCCCCTTCACCTTCACCACATAGGTTTTGGCCAGGTGGGAAGCCGCCGACATGATGCCGTTGGCCAGCTCGCCATCGTTGGTGAGCAGCAGCAGCCCCTCGCTGTGATAATCCAGACGCCCTACCGGGTACACGCGGTCTTTCACGCCGCGGAGCAGGTCCATCACCGTCACCCTTCCCTGCGGATCGCTGGCCGTGGTGACCGTATTGTTGGGCTTATGGAGAGCCAGGTAGACCAGCCGCTTGGGTGGGCGAATCAGCCGGCCGTCGACTTTGATATGGTCGCGCTCCAGGTCCGCCTTGCTGCCCAGTTCCGTGATCACCGCGCCGTTGACCGCCACGCGGCCCTCGCGAATCATCTGCTCGGCGTGCCGCCGTGAAGCCACGCCGGCTTGCGAGAGAATCTTCTGCAGTCTCTCCTCGGCCATCAGCTTTCCTGGCCGGCCGTAGGATCGTCGAGCGCCGGCTCTGGTTCCGCTTCCGTCACCGGTTCGGCCTCGGCTAGGGGCGCTGCCGGAGTCTCCACGGTAGCTTCCGCGACCGCAACCGGCGCTTCCGCCGGCGCTTCTGCCGGCGTAGGACCCGGCTCGCTATCGGCGAAAGCCATGCGACGGATTTCCTCAAATTCCTTCAGCGACGGCAGCTCGCTCAAATCCTTGAGGCCGAACTGCACCAGAAATTCCCGCGTGGTTTTGTACAGAATCGGCTTACCCACCACGTTCTTGCGGCCAGCCACGGCGATCAGTTTGCGGTCGAGCAGAGTCTTGAGCACGCCAACGCCCTGCACGCCGCGAATCTCCAGAATCTCCGGCCCCGTCACCGGTTGCTTGTAGGCGATGACGGCCAGGGTTTCCAGCGCCGCCAGAGAGAGCTTGAGCGGCGGCTTGAGGCTCTTTACGAAGCTGCGCACGCGGTCGTGGTGCTCCGCCTTGGTGGCCATTTTGTAGCCGCCGGCCACCTCGCGAATGGCGATCCCGTGTTCGGGTCTATCGAACTCCGCCGTCAACTGGCGCAGTAACTCGCTCACCCGCTCGGCCGGCTGCACCAGCGCGGCCGCAAGCTGCGCCACCGTGAGCGGCTCCTCGGCCACGTACACGATGGCTTCGATCACGGCCCGCAGCTCCGCGTCCGCCACTGGGGGCATCTCTTCGGCCGCCGGCAGAAGCTCGTCCATGGATACGGTCTCGGGCGAGACCATCTCGGTCGAAACCGTCTCGTTCGAAACGATCTCCGCGGAAACGATCTGGGGGACCTCTGTTTCCAGGGAACCGGTTTCCGGTGCGGACGCGTTCTCTTCGCTCTCCGGACGTTCCGCTTCCGGTTGCAGGTCCTCTTCTTGATCCAACTCTTGCATCACGATTTTAGATGTAGTCTTTTTCGATGGCCGCCATGGGCTCGTCCGAGGCCATCACATGATCGAAATGGACGTGTCGTTCGAGCGCGATTTCGCCGAACAGGTCCTTCTGCGTCACCGTTACCGCCCGCATCCGTATCAGTTCCAGCACGGCCAGAAACAGCGCGATCATGGCGCGCCGGCTGGGTTGCCGCTCGAATACGCGGAGAATGAATACCGGCTTGCCCTCACCCGCCCGTTGGAATTCGTTGCCGAGGTAGCGCACCATGTCCGCCACGGTGACTTCGGCCGTTTCCACCTCGTACGTGGGCCGCCCCTTGGCCTTGCGTTCCAGCACCTCGCCAAAGGCCTTCACCAGCTCGAACAGGGTCACCGCCAGCCCAGGATCTTCATCCTCGGCGGCAAACTGTTTCATTTGTGGGTTGGACCACACATTTTCTTCGATGAGGCGCTTCTGCTGCAGCATTTCGGCCGCGTTTTTGAAGCGCTCGTGCTCGAGCAGCCGCTCCACCAATTCCTGCCTCGGATCCTCGCCCGTTTCGTCTTCCGTTCCCAGCGCTGGATCTCGTGGCAACAGCATCTTGGACTTGATGTGGATCAGCGTGGCCGCCATGTAGACAAATTCCGAGCCCAGGTCCATATCCATCTCCCGCGCCCGATCCAGGTACTCCAAATACTGGGCAGTAATGGTGGCGATGGGGATATCCTTGATGTCGATCTGCTGTTTGCGAATCAGGTCCAGCAGCAGGTCGAGGGGCCCTTCATATTTTTCCAGATGGATGTCTAACGGCGACGACACTAGCATTCACGATAGCACGCCGGAACTTGAAAAATGCAGGCGCGAGCGGCGCTGGCCGCTTGCCCGATCCCCGCCCTCAAGGCCGCACGCGTCGATCCGATCCAAGTGCGGAACGTTCCGTAGAACGGCGGCGAGGAGCCCGTCTTTCGCCTATTCGCTTGGCTTGCCCGGAGATATGCCGCCGGGCGCCGTCGACCGGCCAGCCGCCCAAAACCAGGGCGGCATGGGTGGCCGCGTCGCGGAGCCGTTCACTGAAGCCGCTGTCATTCAAGGAGCGCGCCACCACCATGCCTCCGATGCAGAGACTGGCGATTGCCATGGCGGTGTTTTCGGCCGGCTGGCTGGTGTTCCTTACTTCCCGGCTAAGGATGTTCACCATTGCCTTGAATACGTTTTCGAACGCCGCCTTCACGGTATCCCCGCTGCGAGCGACATCGCTTGGCAGCGCCACCATCGGACACGAATTCTCCACGTCGTCCAGATGCTGGTTGGACAAGTAAGCGCGAACGATTTGCGGGCCGGCGTCGGCCGAGCCAAGATCGACTTCCACTCCCTCCCAGCGGTTCTTCCAATTTGGGTCGGTAAAGAAGCATCCCAAAACCTCGGTGTAGAGGTCGCTTTTGCTTTCGAAGTAGGCGTAGAAGGCCCCCGGGTCAAACCGGCGTTCGCCATGATCGCATTCAAGGAGACATTCTCAAATCCGCTCCGGTTGAACAGCCGCCGGGCGCTTTCCACGATTCGATTCCTGACTTTATCGCGATGGCCGCTGGATACGGCATGGATGGCACCCTCCTAAAATATGTTCTTGATCATAGTTTGTGCCTGTGATGAAATGCAACCATGAATCTTCAACACGCCCGGACCCGCCGCCGTTGGGTGGCCGATGCGGTCGGGATCGCATGTTTTGGCGGCCTTAGGCTGGCCAAGGCCGGCGCCGAGGACGAGATCTCCCACACGGCCGAGTCCATCCACCAGGAGGCCGTTTTCCAGGCGAGCCGCAAGCGCGTCTATGACGCACTCACGGATGCCGGACAATTCGCCAAGATGACCGGTGAGGCCATGCAATCGATGTCCCTTGGGAACAGCCCTACCGAAATCAGCAAGGAGGCCGGCGGCGCGTTTACGATTTTCGGCGGGCACATCGTCGGACGCCAAATCGAGCTGGTACCCGGCGAACGAATCGTGCAAGCGTGGCGTGTGACCGACTGGAAGCCTGGCGTCTACTCCATCGCGAAATTCGAGCTAACCGAACATGGTTCGGGCACAAGAATCGTCTTCGACCATACGGGCTTCCCCACAGGCCTGGCGCAACACCTGGCATCCGGATGGAGGGAGCATTATTGGGGACCGCTGGAAAAATACCTCAGGTAAGAGCGCGCTTGGGCGACCCAGAGGTGGGACAGACCGTCGTTTTCCGTCAGTAACTGTACAATTGACAGCATGAACGACGAACCGGAAAGAGGACGGATCATCGGCATCGGGGGCGTCTTCTTCAAATCGCCCGATGCCCCACGGCTGCGCGAGTGGTACCGCGACTGCCTGGGCTTCGACGCCAGCGCGGACGGAATGCACTTTC
>JBEKYD010000019.1:0-43664 GCA_049511335.1 Bryobacteraceae bacterium
GAAAATCCTATGGGTTCCGAACCTTCCGAGTCACCGAACTGGCGCTCTATCATTCACTTGGCAAACTGCCCGAGCCGGAACTCACCCACAGATTCTTCTGACGAATCGTTTTTCTAGGTGTTATCGTGATGCCGTGGTAGGCACTGTGGTGAGGCAACGCTAAATGCGTCTTCCAGTGTACGCCCTGATGTTCGCGGTTGCAACTGCGCAACCGACGCAGCCACAGGACCTCTCCAAACGCGATCAGTCTACGGACCGGGCTCTCCGTCGTCTGCACGACATACTACGCCAGCCGCCCGGACCAAACGACGCTGCCCGCCATGACGCGTACCTTTCGCTGATAGGCATCGGCGACGAAGAGACTGTGCCGTTGCTCCTAGAACGGCTCCGAATTGACTATGGGACGACTGAGCCGGTGCTGCCTCCGGGGCTAAAGCTTGGCTTCGTCTGCACGCAGGTCCACCTCGTGGACGCCCTCAGATCCATTACAAATACCGACCAGGGCATGTTCTACCCGCGTTGGAAGACATGGTGGGATGCGCATCAAAGTCTTCCCAGACTTCAGTGGATTCTTAGTGGCTTCAAGGAGGCTGGTCTAGATGTTATCGATCCGCCTGATGAGCGGTTCGGGCTTGAACTCATCCAGGAGTTAACGGACAAAAGCCAATACTATTCCATCAATGCCTACCGGCTTTTGCGGGGGCTGCCGGCATCAAAACACGGAGCCTGGCTGATCATTGCAGCCACATCTGACCAACGGGCGCTCCGCCTGGGTACTCTACGAGATCTTGAGCAGATCGACACGCCGGGCGGCGTGGACCTGATCCGAAGATTGACCGGCGACAAGGATCAGGAGATCCGCGAACTTGCAGATCGTATGCTCAAGCAACGCACCTTTCCGTTTCGCGCGAAGTGAACTGGTGCGTCCCATTTCAACCACCAGTGCCGTGCTCTTCGATTGTGGCCAGAACGCCGGGATCGTTCGGCTGGCGTTGCGTGATCGCGAATATCCTGCGAACCGGGTCAGAACGCGGTGAGCGACCAGGGTCGCGCGCGGACGACAGCGCTCGCCCCACCCATTTAGAGGCCGAGTGACAATAGCTTCACGTTCTCTGGCGGGCAAATGTGGCGCGCTCTCCCCGGTGCGGCG
This sequence comes from Bryobacteraceae bacterium, assembly GCA_049511335.1. GTDB lineage: Bacteria > Acidobacteriota > Terriglobia > Bryobacterales > Bryobacteraceae > JBEKYD01. Next base: position 1,151 of record JBEKYD010000019.1, read on the forward strand.
TCGAGGCACGCCCGCTGCCACGCGGCGAAACAAGCGTCGAGTTGAGACTCGACGCGGCACGCACGAGTGCGTGCGCCACAGTGGCCTAGGCCCGCAGCGCCTATCCGGATGAAGCCGTGGTGGTGGAGAATTCCGATTACCTGGTCTGAAGCCTCGGTGTCCTGCGCTCACCCAACCGTCACCTCGAAGAGCTTGGCGCCTTGAGGCAGATCGATGTCTCCTGGCATCAGGTAGAGCTGTATGGCCTCTCGAATATTCGCTCTGGCTTCCTCCTCGGTTTCGCCGGCAGAGGCGCAGCCGGGGAGTTCCGGGCACACGGCAGAGCAATCGCCGGTCTCGGGATCATGTTCCAGAACGACCCTGAACGTCATACCCACAGTATAGTGCCCGCACGGAATCGCCGCGTTAGGCGCGGCTCGTGGGACAGACCGGGACGGACCCTCGTTTTTCCAAGCCCCGCAAGGCCAGCCGCTCGACAGACGACAAAAAACGATCGTCTGTCCCACCGCGATGAAGCCAATTTGTGCTGTCGCTTAGCCCCTCAGCGCCGATCCTTTGCGCTCGATTGCCTTCGGGCACCAGGCTCCCGGAACGAAGAAATCCTGCCAGGTCAATTTGCACTCCTCGACCATGCGGATTCCGTACTCGGAGCGCAACAGATCCTTCGGACCGGAATTATTCGAGCCGAAGGAGAACTTGCAACCCGCCGCTTTGGCCGCCCGAACCACGGCCACGCTTGGGATCTTATAACGATTGTTGAGCTCGATGGCCACGTTGTTTTTGGCCGCGGCCGTTACCACTTTCTCGATGCGGGCTTCGGTCCAGAGCGCATCGTAATCTTTGGCGATGACCGGCGGAAGATAGGTCGGGTTGGCATAGATATCGACCGGCTCATGCTCGAAGATTCCCACGGCGCGCGCGACCAGCGTATCCATGAATTCCTGGGTATCCGGAATGGCGCCGAGCTCCGCCGGAATCCAGAGCCGCAGCCGGCGCCCGCGATTGTCGGTCCATGTCATGGAATCGGTGAACACGTAATCGAATAGCGCAACCGTGGGCCGCGAAAACATGTCGACCCATTCGCGTCCCTCGGCCTGCATGGCCACGAAGCACGGCTGGCCTTGCATGCGGTCGATGTACTCGCGCGCGCCGCGATCGTCTTGCACCGGATTCAGTTTGCCGCAGTTGATGGCAATGCCGTACTCGATGCCATCGCGGCGGGATTTTGCCAGCGCCTGCTCTAGCGTCAAGCCTTCCTTTAAATGGGTGTGGTAGTCGACCATGGGCACATTGTGACGGCCGAGCTCGATGATCTGGCGATAGGTTTCGTCCACGACCGGCGCTTCCCCGGGAGTTGCCAGATTGTCGGGCAGGGGTTTCACGCGGACGCTGCGAAACAGCGCTTTCGAGCCGTCATTGTGACACTGCAGGGCAAACGTCCCATGATCCAGGAACCGCTCGGTCTCCGGGCCGCTCGGTATGACCGGCGGGGTGGGTTCCACATAGTCCACGACCAGCATCCCATCGAGGCGCACCTGCACGCTTTTGCCGCGCACCAGGACGTTGATTTTGAACCATCGATCGTCGGCGATGAACTGCTTATAGATGTTGCGAATGCCGTAGAGCGAGCCGGTCTTCTTGCGTTCGCGATAACTGCCTTCGCCGGTGGCGGTATTGTTCACCTGTACTTCGAACCCCTTGATGGGGAATCCGTTCTCCTGGTACCGGGTGTGGAAATAGACGCCGGAGTTCGAGCCGGGATGCGCCAGGCACTCGGCCTCGAGCTCGAAGTTCTTGAAGTCGGCGCCGTGCACGGGCCCGTTATAAAAAAGGTGGGACCGCGGGCCATCGGCCGCCAGCGCCCCGCCCACGGCCTTCCACGATGTCTTGTTTTCGCTCGGGCGCCAACCTTCCAGCGTTCGGCCATTGAAAAGCTCAATCCAGCCTTCATCGCCGTGAAGGACCGACGCCGCCGCCACCGCGCCCACAAACGTTCGTCTGTTCATAGACTATCCCTGGCTCACAGTAACAGGCGGTGCGCGGCCAGGCAAATGGGCAACGCCGCTTCATTCCGCATATGATTGGACTTTAGCCGCGATCATGTCCACTCCGCCAAACCAAAAGGTCCGCCTGCGGCGCGCGCTCGGACTCTGGGATCTGATTCTCTACGGCGTCATCGTGATTCAGCCCACGGCGCCGATGTCGGTGTTCGGCGTGCTCAGCAACCGCGGGCGGGGACACGTGGTCACCACCGTGCTCGTCGCCATGCTGGCCATGCTGCTCACGGCCATCAGCTACGGGCGCATGGCGCGCGCCTATCCGAGCGCCGGCTCGGCATTCACTTATGTGGGACGGGAAATCAACCCGGCCCTGGGTTATATCACCGGCTGGGGCATGGCGATGGACTATATGATCAATCCCATTATTTGCATCGTCTGGGTGAGCCAGCAGGCCCACGTGTTCGCTCCGGCCGTGCCGTATTGGGCCTGGGCGATGCTGATGGCGGCGCTTTTCACCGGCCTGAACCTGCAGGGCATTCGCGCCTCCGCCCGCGCCAATGCCGTGCTGGCCGCCGGGATGGGGGTGGTGATCCTGGCTTTTTTCGTTTGCGCGGCCCGTTTCCTTTTTGCCCACCCGCTCCACGGCGCGCACTTCTTCACCCGGCCCTTCTACGATCCGGCAACCTTCAACGTGAAGGACGTTCTGGGCGGCACATCCATCGCGGTATTGACTTACATCGGCTTCGACGGCATTTCCACCCTGTCCGAAGAGGCGGAAAATCCACGCCGCAACATCCTGCTGGCGACCGTGCTCACCTGCCTGGTCATTGGCGTTCTCTCCGCGCTGGAGGTGTATGCGGCGCAGCTTGTATGGCCCGCGTCCGAGCCTTTCCCCGATGAGACTACGGCATTCGTCTACGCCGCCGGGCGGACTTGGGCGCCGCTGTTTGCCATCGTCGGAGCCACCCTGGTGGTTGCCAATTTCGGCTCCGGCATGGGCGCGCAGCTTGGCGCGGCGCGTCTGCTGTTCGGGATGGGCCGCAGCAATGCGTTGCCGAAGGCCTTCTTCGGGGCCCTCGATCCCAAGCGGCATATCCCTCGCAACGCGGTGGTCTTCGTCGGCGTGGTGAGCCTGGCCGGCGCCTTTGCGATCGATTACGACCTGGGCGCGCAGATGTTGAACTTCGGCGCGTTGATCGCCTTCATGGGGGTAAATGCCGCCGCCCTGGTACGCTACTACGTGCGGGAACCAGCAAAGAAATTGCGAAACCTGATTCCGCCAGCGCTCGGGTTTGCCGTCTGCCTGCTGCTATGGTTGAATCTAAGCCGCACGGCCCTGATCGCCGGCAGTGTCTGGATGGCGGCGGGCATCGCCTTCGGCGCTTGGAAGACGCGCGGTTTCCGCGGCGAACTGGTCGATTTCGATATCCCCGCCGAGGATGGAGACCTCTCATGAACGTACTGATTTTCGGAGCGACCGGCATGGTAGGGCAAGGCGTTTTGCGGGAATGCCTGCTCGATGCGGGTGTGGAGCGCGTAGTGACCATCGGCCGAACGCCAACCGGTGCGCAGCATCCGAAACTGCGGGAGATCGTCCATCCGGACCTGTGGCACTACGATTCGATTCAGGGCGATCTGGCCGGTTTCGATGCCTGCTTCTTCTGTTTAGGCGTGGCCTCCGCTGGAATGGCGGAAGCCGATTACGAACGCATCACCTACGGGATCGCGCTTGCCGCGGCCGAGGTGCTGGCCCGCCTCAATCCACAAATGACGTTCGTCTACGTCTCGGGCGCCGGCACGGATAGCTCCGAGCGCGGCCGCGCGATGTGGGCGCGGATCAAAGGCAAGACCGAAAACGCGCTCATGCGCCTGCCGTTCCAAGCCGCCTACATGTTTCGGCCCGGCATCATCCAGCCCCTCCATGGAATCAAATCCAAGACGCGCTTGTATCGCACCTTGTACGTGTTCGCCAAGCCTCTGCTGCCGGTTCTACGATGGGCCCTTCCGAACCAGGTATTGACCACGGAGCAGATCGGCCGCGCCATGCTCACCGTGGCCCGGAACGGCGCGCCCACGCGAATCCTCGAAGCCAGGGACATCCGCGCCGCGGCTTGACAGACGACAAAAAACGATCGTCTGTCCCACCGGCGCCGGCGGCGCGGGCTGAAAAGCCAATGTCACATACTTTTCTCAAGAGCGGTCGCGGCGTATAGTAGGGCGGACCCCTCGTCCGCGCGGGACGCCCTCGTCCCGCACTGCTTGCCACATCGAGTCTCCGACACCGGCAAAGAGCCGGCCAGGGGGCCGGCTGCGGACGAGGGCGTCCGCCCTACAACTGCGGCAGGCCCCGCCAGGGTGAAAGGCCAGGCCACAGGCCCAGCCGGCCGGCAACTTCCGTCGTTTGGGACACGGAATGCACCCCTTCGGCCCCGGTAGTACCGGCCGCGTCGCGATATGATGAAAATGCTATGAAAGGCGTCGTCTTAGCGGGGGGCACCGGCAGCCGATTATTCCCGCTTACCAAAATCACCAACAAGCACCTGTTGCCGATTTATGACCGTCCCATGATTTACTACCCGATCCAGACGCTGGTGGAGGCGGGCATTACCGATATCATGATCGTGACGGGCGGGCGGAATTCGGGGGACTTCCTGCGGCTGCTGGCCAACGGTAAGGAATTCGGCCTGAAGCACATCCACTACACCTATCAGGAGGGCGAAGGCGGCATTGCGGACGCGCTGGCGCTGGCCGAGCACTTTGCCGACGGGCACAAGATTTGCGTCATCCTGGGCGACAACATTATCGAAGGCAGCATTGGCGCGGCGGCGAAGGCGTTTCGAAAACAGGAGTGCGGGTCCCACATTCTGCTCAAGGAAGTGCAAGACGCGGAACGTTTCGGCGTGGCCGAGGTGGATGGCGGGCGGATTGTGAGTATCGAAGAAAAACCCAAACGGCCGAAATCGAATTACGCCGTGACCGGCATTTATATGTACGACGCCACGGTGTTCGAGAAGATCAAGACTTTGGTGCCTTCGCACCGCGGGGAACTGGAGATTACCGACGTCAATAACGCCTATATCGGCGAGGGCTCGATGACCTTTTCGTTCCTCGAAGGCTGGTGGACCGACGCCGGAACGTTCGATTCCCTGCTGCGCGCCACCAACCTGGTGGCCAACTCGGTGAAACGGACAGCGGAGGTGGAAGCCTGATGGCCGGAAACGCGACGGTTCAGGCGGCGGCGCAACCATTTGCCCGGTATGGCGATCTGGAGCTCGCCTTGCCGGTTTGCGAAAAGGGGATTGGCGCGGCGATCGGATCGGTGGAGTCGCCGCACCTGATTGCGGGGGTGGAGGTAGCGCCGTTTTCGGTCTACCCCGACGATCGCGGCTATTTTCTGGAAGTGCAGCGGATGGGGCGAGGGCTGGCGGCGCATTTTCCGCCGGAGACCACCCAGGTTTCCGCGGCGCTGAACTATTCGGGCGCCATCAAGGCGTTTCACTACCACCTGAAGCAGACCGATTGCTGGACTCCCGCCAAGGGGCTGTTTCAAGTAGTGCTGGCGGATTTCCGGCTGGGCTCGGAGACCTTCGGCCACCGCAATACGCTGTACCTAGGGCCGCTGCGGCCGTGGCACGTGCTGATCCCGCCGGGGGTGGGGCACGGCTATAAAATCATCGGGGAAGAGACGGCCATGCTGATCTACATGACGGATCGCTTTTACGACCCCAAGGACGAGGGCCGCATTCCCTACAACGATGCTTCCATCAACTACGACTGGGAAACACAGAGGAAGTAGGCGCCGGCGATGAACGTTCTGGTAACGGGCGGGGCCGGTTTCATCGGCTCGACATTTGTGCGCATGATGCTGGCCGAGACGGACTGGCGAATCGTCAATCTGGACAAGCTCACCTACGCCGGCAATCTGGAAAACCTCACCGAAGCCGAGCGATTTCGAGATCGCTACCGCTTCGTGCACGGCGACATTCTGGACGATGCGGCGGTAGACGCGCTGCTAGAGGAAGAACGGCCCGACGCGATCGTGCATTTCGCGGCCGAATCGCACGTGGACCGCAGCATTCTTTCGCCCGAGCCGGTCATCCAGACCAACTTTCGCGGCACCTTCGTGCTGCTCGAAGCGGCCCGGCAGCGGGGGATCGAGCGGTTCGTGCATATTTCGACGGATGAAGTTTACGGCAGCCTGGCGGCGCCGCTCGAAGCCACCGAGGAATTTGCGCTGAATCCGTCCAGCCCGTATTCGGCGTCGAAAGCCGGTTCGGACCTGTTGGCGCGCTCGTACTTCGTCACCTTCAAACTGCCGGTGGCGATCACGCGGGCGTCCAACAATTACGGGCCATACCAGTTTCCCGAGAAGCTGATCCCGCTGATGATCGCAAACGCGATGGAGGACCGGAAGCTGCCGGTTTACGGCGACGGCCAGCAGGTGCGCGACTGGCTGTACGTAGAGGATCATTGCCGGGGGATTCGGGCGGTGCTGGAAAAAGGGCGCGTGGGCGAGATTTACAACATCGGCGGCAACCGTTCGCTGCCGAACCTGGAAGTGGTGGAACGGGTTCTGGAGGCAACCGGCAAGCCGAGGACGTTGATCGAATACGTAAAGGACCGGCCGGGTCACGACCGGCGCTACGCGCTCGCGAGCGAGAAACTGGAGCGGGAGACCGGCTGGAGCCCGCGCATGGATTTCGAGACGGGTTTGAAGCATACCATCGATTGGTATCGCAGCCACGGCGAATGGGTGTCGCGGGTGCGCAGCGGCGCGTACCGATCCTACTACGAACGAAACTATGGCGGCCGAGCGGTGGTGGGGTAGGTCTGGCAGGCTTGTGGCCTGCCAGGACCACAGGCTAAAGCCCAATGCCGCATACTTTTCGCAGGAGCCGGCACCGCACACTAGTAGGGCGGACCCCCTGGTCCGCGCGGGACGCCCTCGTCCCGCTCGTTTCCCCACCATCCGACACCGGCGAAGAGCCGGCCGGGGGGCCGGCTGCGGACCAGGGGGTCCGCCCTACAAATTATGCAGCTCCAGCAAGAGGCTGCTCGTGAATGGCACAGGCTTGAGCCTGTGTATTCCACAGTTCCTGCTCCACCGGCCATGCGGATAGCGATTGAGGCGGCTGCGTTGGCCATGACCAGCGGCGGACTGGCGCGCTACACCGAGCAGTTGAGCCTGGCGCTGGCGCGAGCCTTCCCGCAAGACGCTTACGCTCTGGTTTCGGACCAAGCGTTTCGGCTGCCGCAGGATGCGCCGCCGAATCTGGAGCGGGCGGAGGGGCCGCGCAACGCTCTGGAGCGGCGCTGGTGGTTATGGGGTTGCGAACAAGCCGCCGGGCGGTGGGGAGCGGAGGTGATCCACGGACCGGATTTCGCGGTTCCGTATCTGGCGCGAAGGCCAAGCGTCATGACGGTGCACGATCTATCCCCATGGATGGATGCGGCCTGGCATGGCGCGGCGGAGCGGGTGCGGCGGCGCACGCCGTGGCTGTTGCGCAGCGAGCGTGCCGCCATGGTGATCACGCCGGCGGAAAGCGTGCGGCGGCAGGTGCTGGAGCGCTGGCGATTGGCGCCCGAGCGGGTGGTGGCGATTGCCGAAGCTCCCGCGCCATGGCTTGCGCCGGTGGGGACGGCGGGCGAACCGGCGGGTCGCGCCGCGTATTTCTTGTTTCTCGGCACGCTCGAGCCGCGCAAGAACCTCGAAACCCTGGTCGCGGCATGGCGCGTAGTCAGGCGTTCGCGGGAAGTGGATTTGGTATTGGCGGGACGGCGCCGCGCCGATGGGCCGATCTTCGCTTCGGAGCCAGGACTACAGTTAGCCGGCGAAGTAGCCGATGGATTGTTGTCGGAGTTGTACTCCGGAACCATTGCGCTGGTTTATCCGTCGCACTATGAAGGTTTCGGCCTGCCGGTGGTAGAGGCGATGCAGTGCGGCGCGCCGGTGATCGCGTCGCGCGCGGTGGCCGAGGCCGCGGGCGATGCGGCCTGCTACTTTGACGAGGCGAACGAATTGGCGGAGGCCATGCGGCGGATGGCGAACGATCCGGAATGGCGCGCGGGTTGGCGGGAGAAATCGCTACGGCGCGCGGCGGAGTTTTCTTGGGAACGCGCGGCGCGGCGGACGCGGGAAGTTTATGGGGAGGCGATCGAGCGATTTGGGAAATAGCGGAGTTGACGGCGAGAAGCCTACTCCACATCGCGTCAAGCCGCAAACGAACTTGGCGATGCCTCCCAGGCGGCGGACCGTCTGCCCCAATGCTGGGGCACTCGGACTGGGGGCAGACCACATACAACGATGGTCTGCCCCACGGTCAAATCGTCGCGGCGGGCTAAGAATTTGGTTGGCAGTAGTGCAAAGAGAAGGCATGATTGACAAGCCCTGACTCCAAACCCGCGGCGGTGGTGCTGGCGCCGGAAGCGCCGTATCCGCTCCACGGCGGCGGCGCGTTGCGTACGGCGTCGCTAGTCCAATACCTCGCCCAACGTTACGCGGTGGACCTGGTGGTGTTCCGCGAACCCGGCGGGCCGGACGTGGCGGCGGCGCTGCCGGCGGGACTGGTGGCGCGTGTGACCGCGATCGATTTACCTGCCCACGGGCGGCGCCTGGCGGCACGCGTGGCGCGCAACGCGGGGCGGTTGGCGCGGCGCGTGCCGCCGCTGGTGGACCGCTTCGGCGGGTTCGAACGGGCGGTAGCGCAAAGTATCGCCGGCCGGCGCTATGAACTGGGGGTCATAGAGCACTCCTGGTGTGCGCCATATCTGGAAGTGCTGGCGCCGCAGTGCGCGCGTACGGTATTGGACCTGCACAATATCGAGTCGGTGCTGCATGCGCGCTGCGCGGCGGTGGAAAGCGCCGGCCCGGCGCTGGCGCATCGGATTTTTGGCGGCGCCTCACGGCGGCTGGAATCGGTATGGTTGCCGCGTTTCAGCCAAGTGCTGGTCACCTCCGAGGCCGATCGCCGCGAGGCAGCCCGCCTGGCGCCCGCCGCTCGCCTGCGCATCTATCCCAATAGCATTCCTCTGCGGCCAGTCCCGGTCGAAACAAAAGAGCACGTAATTGTCTTTTCGGGCAACCTGGAGTATCACCCGAACATTTCGGCGGTACGCTTCTTTGCCCGAACGATTTGGCCCACTCTGCGCCGCCGCTGGCCGCACCTGATCTGGCGCCTGGTGGGCAAAAACCCCGGCGCGGTCCGGCATCTGGTAGCAGGCGACAATCGGGTCGAATTCACCGGGCCGGTAGACGACGCCGTCGGGGAGCTGGCGCGGGCGGAAGTGGCGGTGGTTCCGATGCTGGCCGGGAGCGGCACGCGGCTCAAGATTCTGGAGGCCTGGGCGGCGGCGCTGCCCGTGGTCGCCACTACCTTGGGCGCCGAAGGGTTGCCGGTCTGTGACGGAACGCACATTTGCCTGGCGGATTCGCCGCGCGCATTTGCCGAGAGTGTTTCCTGGCTGTTGGGTTGCACAGAAGAGCGGTTGGCACTCGGTAAGGCTGGCAGATGCTTGTTGGAAAAGGAGTTTAACTGGGAGGCGTCGTGGCGGAATCTGGATTTATGACACACCGCTGGTACTTTGTGCTCCGTTATACTGGTACAAATAATGCGTTTTGCCGTTGATGCCCATGCCATCGGCCGGCACCTCACCGGGAATGAGGTCTACGTTCGAAGTCTTTTGAACGCATTGGGCTCCGTGAAAAGAGACTGCGAGTTCATCGCCTACACCTCGGCGGCCGAGGCGGAGAGTGCGCTGCCGGCGTCTGTGTTGACGCGGCGGGTTGCCGCCAATCCTTTTGTGCGTCTCGGATTCGACCTGGCGCGGCGGGTGCGGGCCGATCGGCCGGACCTTCTTCACGTGCAGTACACGGCTCCGCTGGGCTGCGGGGCGCCGGTGGTGGTCAGCGTGCACGATGTGAGTTTTCTGGAGCACCCGGAATATTTCCCTCAGGGGCGGGCGCGGCAGTTGCAGTTCACGGTGCGGCGAACGGTGGAGCGCGCGGCCAGGATTCTGACCGGAACGGAATTCTCGCGGCGGTCGATTTTGAAAGTTTACGGGGATCTGGACGAGGACAAAGTGGTGGTGGTGCCGAATGCGGCGGCCCCGGCGTTCCGTCCCCTCCCCCGCGAGGCGGCAGCCCCGCATGTAATCGAGCGGTTCGGCATTTCCCCGCCCTTCGTGCTGGCAGTGGGAGATTTGCAGCCGCGCAAGAACCACATCGGCCTGATCCGGGCCTTCTCCCGTTTGGCGCGCGCGTATCCGCAATTGCGGCACAGCTTGGTGCTGGCCGGAAAGGAGACCTGGTTCGCTTACCGGATTCGCGATGCCGCGCGGGAGTCCGGCGTGGCCGACCGCATTCAGTTCACGGGTTTCGTCAGCGATACGGAATTGCAGCACCTCTACAACGCCTGCGACCTGTTCGTGTTCCCGTCTTTCTACGAAGGCTTCGGGCTGCCGGCGCTGGAAGCCATGGCCTGCGGCCGCGCGGTGGCCTGTTCCAACGTGACGGCGCTGCCGGAAGTGGTGGATAGCGCCGCGATCCTTTTCGATCCCTACTCCACCGACGAGATGGTTCGCGCCATGGCCGACCTGCTGCTGGATGCGGACTTGCGGAGCCGGATGGAGCGCTTGGGATCGCAGCGGGCCACACACTTCAGTTGGCAGAGAACTGCCGATCGTACCCTGGATGTATTCCGCGAGGTGGCGGGCCGCGCGGTCTCCGAGCCGCAAGAGGCGCCCGCCACGGTTACACACCGATGAATTCCGAACCCTATATTTTCCCCGGATTGGCGCTGGTGGCGCAGGCGCTCCGCCTGCCGCGCCGAGACTCATCTCGGCGCTGGTTCCGAACCCCTGATATTGTGGAACTTGGATTGAGCCAATTTTCGGCGATCCAGGGTGGGACAGACCATCGTTTTTCGTGGTCTGTCAATCCCTCGCCGAGCAAGAGCCTGACAGACGACAAAAAACGATCGTCTGTCCCACTCGTTTCCCCGCCTCGACTACTCGGAAAGTGCCTGGCGCCTTCAGAAGTTAGGAGTCTCGGCGCGGCAGCCAAGAGTGGCGGCGTCACGTGGATTGCGCTGCTGGTTCTGGCGTGGACCGCGGCGGCGCAGAGCGGGTTTCCGTTTCAAGACGAAACCCTGCGCTACAGCATCAGTTGGCAAAGCGGGCTCAACTTGGGAGAAGCCGCCATGGCCGCTCACAAGGCCGGCAAAGGCTGGGTGTTTACGGTTTCGGTGAATGCCGCGCTGCCGGGCTTCACTTTGAACGACAGCTATCACGCGACCTCCGATGGCGGGCTGTGCTCGCAGGAATTGACGCGCTCGATCGACCACCGCGGCAAGATGGACACGGAAAAGACCAGCTTCGACCAGATGGGCGGTTCGGCGAAGCGGGTGACCGAGTTCCCCGCCGGCGGCGGCGAATCCACCTTCACGGTCCCATCGTGCGCGCGCGACGCGGTGGCCTATGTCTATTACGCGCGCGCGGAACTCGGCCAAGGGCGCGTGCCGCCGCCGCAGGAGATTTACTTCGGCGCTGCCTACACGGTTCATCTGACCTATGTGGGCGAGGAGAAGCTGCAGGTCGGGGGCAAGCCGGCCGTGACCGATCACGTGACGGTTTCCCTGAAGGGGCCCAAATCGGACACCGCGGTGGAGGTGTTCTTCGCCCGCGACGCCGCGCGCACGCCTCTGGCCATCCGCATTCCCGTGCAGATGGGGAAATTGTCGCTGGAGCTGTTGCCGTAGTGGAGTTCGCGACATAGTCCGATGCCAGTTACTTTCCCGCGAGCGGGCGCGCGTAATCAGTGGGGCGGACCCCCTGGTCCGCGCGGGACGCCCTCGTCCCGCTCTTTTCTCCCTGGAATGCAGTTTCCGAGGCCGGCGAAGAGCAGGCCAGGGGGCCGGCTGCGGACCAGGGGGTCCGCCCTACCAGCCATGAGGACAGTGAGACCGGCGCCATGCGCGTAGCTTTTTTCTCTCCCATGCCGCCGGCGCGGTCGGGGATTGCCGATTATTCCGAGGCGCTGGTGCGGTCGCTGGCGCCGCTGGCGCAGGTCGAGGTGTTTTCCGGTTCCAGCCAAACTTACGATCCGGCGCGCTTCGATATCGCGCTCTACCAGATCGGCAACAACGAGCATCACGAGTTCGTTTACGAAACCGCGCTGGCGCATCCCGGCGTGGTGGTGATGCACGAAGCCAACCTGCATCATTTGATCGCCGCGCTCACCATTAAGCACGACGATTGGGACGCCTACGTGCGCGAGTGCGAATATCACGGCGGCGCGGCGGCGCGCGAGTTCGCTTTGCGGGTGAGGGCGCTCGAGGCCGGGCCGGATTACGAAGGGGTCGCGATGACCCGCCGTTTGCTCGAGCGCGCCCGCGGCGTGATTGTCCATAGCCGCTTCATGCGGAACGAAATGCGGCAAGCCGGCTTTAGCGGGCCGGTGGCGGTAATTCCGCATGGCGCGTGGATTCCCGCGGCGGACCGGAATGCCTTTCGCGACCGGCTGGGACTGGATGAGACCACCCCGCTGATCGGCATTTTCGGCTTTCTCAAACCTTACAAGCGGATCGCCGAATCGTTGCGCGCGTTTCGCCGTCTTACGCGGCTGGCGCCGGAGGCGAAGATGATCCTGGTGGGTGAGCCGCATCCCGAGCTGCCGCTGGCCAGCCTGATCCGCTCCCTCGGCATTTCCGCCAATGTGCGAGTTTTGGGTTTCGCGCCGATCGACGATTTCGTGGGGTATCTGGCGGCCTGCGACATCGTCTTGAACCTGCGCTACCCCACGGTGGGCGAGAGTTCCGGCACGCTGTTGCGGGCGATGGGCTTGGGAAAGGCCGTGCTCGTCTCTGAGCTTGGTTCGTTCGCCGAATTGCCGGAGGATGTTTGCCTGAAAGTGCCGCCTGGGCCGGGCGAGGAGGATTTGATTTTCGAGTACCTGAACCTGTTGGTTTCGCGTCCGGAAGCGGCGCGCGCAATGGGGGAGCAGGCGAAGCGATACGTTGCCGCGGAGTGCAATTGGGATTCGGTGGCGCGGCGCTATGCGGAATTCCTGGAAGCCGTCTGGCAGGGCAAGGAATGGCCGGAAGAAATCGCGGTCCCCGGAGCCGCACCCGCGCCGGTTGCCGAACCGCAATCGGCGGAAGAAACCACCGCGTACCTGAATTCCTGGGCGCAGAATCGCGAGTCGCTCAAGTACCTCGAGACGCACCAAACGCGGCTCGAAAAGACCATGGCCATCGTTCCCAGAGGCGGGCCGGAGGATCGCATCCTGGAAATGGGCGCCTATCTTCAGATGACGCCCGCCCTGCGCACCCGCCTCGGATATGGCGAAGTGCGCGGGTGCTACTACGGCCCGGCGGGAAAAGTGGAGCACCGCGAGCTCCGCGCGGAAGGCGGCGAGACGTTCTCCTGCGACATCGAGCTGTTCGACGCCGAGAAGAATTGCTTTCCCTACGCCGACGGATACTTCACCACGGTGCTGTGCTGCGAGCTGCTGGAACACCTGTTCGCGGATCCCATGCACATGATGGGCGAGATCAACCGCGTGCTCCAGCCGGGCGGTCATTTGGTGCTGACCACGCCCAACGCGGTTTCCTGGCGGGCGATTTCGGCGATCCTGCAAGGCTACCATCCGGGATTTTTCGCGTCCTACATCAAACCGGCGGAATCGGGCGAAGTGGAAGCGCGGCACAATCGGGAGTATGCCCCGCGCGAAATCCAGCAACTTCTGGAGAACTCAGGCTTCGAAGTAACGCTGCTCGAAACTGGAGAGTTCCGCGATGCCCCGCATCCGGAATTCGCCTGGATCAAGCAGATGCTGGACCGGTACAAGCTGGAGAATTCTCTACGCGACGATGGCATTTACGCGGTGGGGCGAAAAGACGGGCCAGTAAGAGAACGCTATCCGGGGTGGCTATACGCGTGAGCGGGGAGCGGTGGCTTCCGATGACTCGGAAACGAATACAATAGGGGCAGGGTGCCGACATTCATTGAACTCCTCGAGGAGATTGCGGACGCGAAGCCGGTAATTTCGATTCCGTCGGATGACGTGGAGCGCCTCGCCCGGCGCTTCGGCGCTCGCGCGCGCCAGATGGGGCGGTGGAACGTGAGCACCGATGGCTCGCTCGATATTCCGATAGCAGTTATCCGGGAGGCAGCCATTGAGCTTGGCAGCCTAACGGTTCATGAGGCACTAAGAGAAATCAAGACCGATTCGTTCGCCGAGTTATTCGAATCGTCTGCCGCGGTCCTGTTAATCGACAAAATTACCGAAGCATACGAACGCCATCTCCGCCAGATCATGAACCGCTACCAGAGTGCGACAAGCCATGCTGAGGAAGCGCAACTTCGCGACCGACTGGTGCGCGAGGTCTTCGGCGAATAGTGCCGAAGATCAGTTGGCAATCGCTCCCAGTTGGCCTGAAGCAGCATCTTGTGGAAAGGCTGCACGAACGCGAGATCACTCAAGACGACTTGCTGGCCCTACGTCTTTGGATCAGCACCGATCCAGATGTTCCCGACGGTCCGTGGTGGAAGGACTTCGGCACATTTAAACTCACTGGCGAAGGCCGATACCCGAAGACTTTCCTGACGCGGCACCAAGCCGCGTTCGGGCAAGAGTTGTAGGATATGGAATCCCGGGACAGCCGGGAAATCTGAACTTGGACGTCCCCAGGCCAACTCGCGGTTGCTTTGATCGCTGCGGGGAGCTACGATCTTGGCGTGCCGGAGGCCGACAAAAGGCGCTTTCGAGTGGCTCTGTCCTTCCCCGGAGAGCACCGAACGGTCGTTGAGAAGATCGCGCATCCAGCTCCAAAACCGCCGGGTCGTTAGCCGGCACTACGAGGATATTACAGATCTCGCGTTCAGCCCCGACGGGCAACTCCTGGCGTCGGCAAGCGAAGACAGGACAGTCATACTACGGGACGTCGTCAGACAACGCAAGATACAAACATTGGCTGACCACGTCAGGGCCGTCACTTGCGTTGCGTTCAGTGAAGACTCTCGGTGGCTTGCATCAGGAAGCGCCGACAGGACAATCAAGATTTGGGAGGTGCCAAGCGGTCACTTAAGCCGCGCACTCGCCGACACGAAAGAACTTGTGGCGCTAGCGTTGAGCCCTGACGGGCGCTTGCTGGCGTCCGCAACGGACGAGAAGGTGAGGGTGTGGGATGTACC
The DNA here is from genome assembly GCA_049511335.1 of Bryobacteraceae bacterium. Taxonomy (GTDB): domain Bacteria; phylum Acidobacteriota; class Terriglobia; order Bryobacterales; family Bryobacteraceae; genus JBEKYD01. Next base: position 16,342 of record JBEKYD010000019.1, read on the forward strand.
GGCAGGTCGCGTCACCATGGTTCTGCTCCACCAGGATTCAGTCCAGGGACTCGCATTCAGTTACGACGGGCGCTTGCTGGCGTCGGTTAGCTCGGACTGGACCGCCAAAGTCTGGAGGGTGGGGACGGGGCAGTTGGCAGGTGGGCCGCTTCGGCACGACGATGAGGTGGTCGACGTGGCTTTCAGCCCCGACGGCCGTCTTCTGGCGACCGGCAGCCTCGATAAAACGATCAAGCTCCGGTCAACGGCCACATGGGGTCTCGTTCAGACTCTCTTGCAGGGCGAGCGCGTCTCGGCCATTTCGTTTAACACGGACGGAACGCTGCTTTCCTCGATAGATAAGGCGGGGAGGGTTAAGCAGTGGCAGGCGCCGACCTGGCGAGAGGTGGCGAATCTAATGTCGAAGGAGAGCGCCGAATCGTCGGCGTGGGCTTTCAGCCCCGACGGGCGGGTGCTTGCCATCGGAACCAGCGACGGCAAGGTAGCAATGCAGGCGCTCCCGCGAACGCACTAGTTCCGCCCGACCGCCGCTTCGGAGTTATAATTCCGGATTCATGATCGGTCTCGTCAACTACGCCAAGGATGCCCGCTCCGTCGAGCTACGGGAATTACCGGTTCCCGAAATCGGCGAGGAGGACGTTCTCTTTTCCGTGCAGGCGGTTTCCATCTGCGGCAGCGATCTGCATCAATACCTGGGCACCCATAGCTGGCCGGTGAATTACCCGGTTGTGCTCGGCCACGAATTCGCCGGTGTGGTCGCGAAAACCGGCAGCCGCGTGCGAGGCTTCCAGGAGGGCGACCGCGTGGTCAGCGAAACCGCGGCCGTGCTCCCTCTCGACTCGGCTTACATCCGGCAGGGCCTATACAACCTGGACCCGCACCGGGCCGGGTTCGGCTATGGCGTCAACGGCGCTATGGCCCAGTTTGTGCGCGTGCCGGCGCGCTGCCTGCATCCGGTGCCCGACTCTCTCGCTTTCGAGAAAGCGGCCATGACGGAGCCGTGCTGCGTGGCCTACAACGCGGTTTGTGTCAACTCGCGCATCCGCCCCGGCGATACGGTGGCGGTGATCGGCCCGGGCCCCATCGGCCTGCTCTGCGCGCTCATGGCCAAACTTGCCGGAGCCGGCCATCTGGCGGTCATCGGCATTCCCGCCGACGCCAAGCGGCTCGAGGTAGCGCGAAAGATTGGCGCCGAAACCACTCTCGGCGCGGGCAATGAAAACGTCCGGGAATGGGTGCAAAATTTTGGCGACGGCTACGGTTTTGACCTGGTGATCGACGCGGCCGGCGTTTCCGCATCGCTCAAGACGGCGCTCGACATCGTCCGGCCTGCCGGGCAAATCACCAAGGTGGGATGGGGAGCGCAACCGCTCAATTTTTCGCTCGACCCGCTGGTGCAAAAGGCCGTCACGCTGCAGGGCAGCTACTCGCACAACTGGCCGATCTGGGAGAAAGTCATTTCGTTGCTGGCGAGCGGCAAGATCAATCTCGATTTGCTCCCGAATCGGGTGGCCCCACTCAACCAATGGCAAGAGACGTTCGAGGAGATGCACTCGGGCCAGATCGTCAAGGGAGTGCTGAAACCTTGATTGCCGGCGCTTTGGGTGAGCCAATATGCGGCTGAAAGACAAAATAATCCTGGTGACCGGTTCGACAACCGGCATCGGCAACGGCATGGTGCGGACGTTTGTCCGCGAAGGCGCGCGCGTGGCCATCCATGGCATGTTCTTGCAGGATGCCGAAAAGGCCGCGGACGAAATTAAGAAAGCTGGCGGCCAAGCCGTCGCCGTGGCAGGATTGCTGGAAGATCCGGCTGTGCCCGCACGGCTGATTGCCGAAACCGTGGCAGCCTACGGACGCCTGGACGCACTGGTGAACAACGCGGCCGCCATCGTCCGCGGAACCATCGATAACACCGATGCGGCGGCATTCGACCGGACGATTGCGATCAATCTGAGAGCGCCCTTCCTGCTGATCCAAGCCGCGCTGCCCTATTTTCGCAAGCAGGGCGGCGGGAGGGTGCTCAATATCGGCTCGGTCAACAGCTACTGCGGCGAAAACAACCAGTTCGCGTATTCCATCAGCAAGGGCGGCCTCACCACGCTCACGCGCAACCTGGCCGACGCGCACGGCGCGGAGGGTCTGCGCGTCAACCAATTCAATCTGGGCTGGACCCTGACGCCGAACGAATACGAGTTGAAAAAAAGGGAGGGACTGCCCGACGACTGGCCGGCCAAAATCCCCAAGGTGTTTGCGCCCTCGGGCCGGCTCTTGTTGCCGGAGGACATCGCCTGGGCCGCGGTTTATTTTCTCTCCGACGAAGCCGCGCTGGTCAACGGGGCCATTCTCGATCTAGAACAATATCCCGTCGTCGGCCGCAACCCGGCCAAGCATATATGAAACCCAAACTGGCCGCTTTCCCCAAGTGCTATATGGACGAGCTTTGCGTCCATCGCACCATGACGCTTTTCGAATGGATCGATCTGGCCGCTACGCTTGGCGTCGACGGACTGGAATTCTATTCCGGGTTTCTGGAAGACGATCCCGCGTTCCTGAATAAAACCAAGGCGGCACTGGAGAGACACGGCCTCGCCATGCCGATGCTCTGCTGCTCGCCCGATTTCACCCAACCCGACCCCGCGAAGCTCGCAGCCGAGATCGAGCGCGAAAAACGGATGATCGAAATCGCCGCATTTTTCGGAGGCCGGTTCTGCCGCGTGCTCTCCGGCCAACGGCGGCCGGAGCTGACGCGCGAGGCAGGCGTGGCGCAGGTCGTGCGGGTCATCGAGAGCCTTCTGCCCTTTGCGGAAAAGCACGGCGTGGTTCTCAACATGGAGAACCATTACAAGGATAACTACTGGCAATACCCCGAGTTCGCGCAAGAAATGGATGTATTCGTTGAGATCGTGGACCAGATCGATTCGCCCTGGTTCGGCGTCAATTACGATCCCTCGAACACGATTCTGGCCGGCGAGGACCCGCTGGTTCTGCTCGACCGGATCAAACACCGCGTGGTTTCGATGCACGCTAGCGACCGCTATCTCAAAACCGGAACCATCGAGGATTTGCGGAAAGAAGAAGACTCCGTCGGTTACGCCAGCCGCCTCTCCCATGGCGTCATCGGAAAAGGGATGAACGATTACGACGCCATTTTCTCGACGCTCCATTCGGTCGGTTTCGATTCGTGGATTTCCATCGAAGACGGCATGAACGGCATGGACGACTTGCGGGAATCGGTCCGCTTTCTGAGAGAGAAGATCGATCGCCACTTTGGCGGGTGACCATCATGAAAACCATCGTTCAAATTTCACTCGATATCATCAACATACCGGAAGCGCTCGAAACCGCGCGGCTGGCCATGCGCTGCGGGGTCGATTGGCTGGAAGCGGGAACTCCCTTCATCATCGCCGAAGGCATGAACGGGGTGCGCGCGCTGCGCGCCGAATTCCCGGGCGTGCCCATCGTTGCCGATTTGAAGACCATGGACGGCGGCTGGCTCGAAGCCGAAATGATGGCCAAGGCCGGCGCCACGCATGTCGTCGTCATGGAGCGCGCTCACCCTGAAACCATCAAGATGGTGGTGCGCGCGGGCAAGGATCTCGGCGTTGCCGTCATGGGCGACAACCTGGGCGCCGAGGACATGGTCGCTGCGGCGCGCAGGCTGGAAGAATTCGGCTGCGACTTCGTCGTCCATCACATCGGCTACGATCAACGCCGCGGCCTGGCCGCCGCCGGAAAGCCGTACCCCAGCCCGCTCGATCGATTGCGCGAGGTGGTTGCCGCGGTCGATGTGCCGGTCCAGGCGGTCGGCGGCCTTTCCGTGGAGCAAGCCGTGCGCACGCCGGAATACGGCGCGCCGCTGGTGGTGCTGGGCGCGCCACTCACCATCGATGCCGACTCCTTCAAGACCGCGTCCGGGAACCTGGAAGACAAGCTGCGGCTGGTGTGCGACCGCGTGCATGCCTACGGCGACATAACCAAGAAATAATCCGTGGCGCGGGCTGTCAAGCCTGCGCCACGCTTCACGATCCCAGTTTCTTCAGCAGCCACGCCATGTTCTGTCCCAGCACTTTCATGGTGCGGATGCCTTCCTCGTCTTTTTCCACCTCGCCAATTTCGCGCCCGATCCCGATGTTCCAATAGGACGAGCCGGGGATGATCATCTCGCTGATGAGGAAAAAGTGGTTCAGGGCGTCGAACGCGTGCATCGCGCCCGCCCTGCGCACCGCGATCACGCCCGCTCCCACTTTGCGGCGGAACATGCCGCCATTGGCGCCTCCCACCATGCAGGCGCGGTCGATCAGAGCTTTGATCTCCGGCGAAACATCGGCCACGTAGGTCGGCGAGCCGAGCAGAATCCCGTCCGCCGCCGCCATTTTCTCGATAAAGACGTTCCCGTCGTCGTTGGTTTGCGAGCACCGCAGGTCTTTCCGGGCCGAGCACTTGCGGCACGCCAGGCACCCGTGGATCTTCGATCCGCTGAGCTCCACCAGTTCGGTTTCGATGCCTTCCTTCGCCACTTCGTCGAGCACGTAGCGGAGCAGGATCGCGGTATTGCCGCCTTTTCTCGCACTGCCGTTAAAAGCGATCACTTTCATATCAGATTGTCCGTTCCGAAAGCCCTATTGTCTCTCGTGGCCAGGCGCGCTGCCAGCTCATGGGCGAGCGGAGGAGATCGTCCGATCGCGAAACGGCCGATCCGCTTCGTACAGCCCGATCCTGATCCTGATCTCGCCGGCCAGCGCGGGCTGGTTCTCTTCCGCCGCCAGAGCCAGTGCACGGCGTGCCGTCAGCGCCGCGTCGGCGAACTGCCCTTTCTCGGCATACGCGGCCGCAAGCGTATCCAGCACGCGCGCATCCCTTCGGCCGGAGAGCGCAACCGCGCGCACCGCAAAGCCAAGCGCCTCGTCGCCATCGCGGATGGTTGCGTCGGGCGAGGTCGCCAGCACCCAAGCCGCCCCGGCGAGCGCCGCGCGCTCGTTCGGTTCGAGCCGGATCGCTTCGCGCCATTGCGCCAGGGCCTCGGGCTGCCCTTGCGCATAAAGCGCACCGGCCAGGCTGGCATGGGCCTCCGCGGATTTCGGGTCGAGATCGAGCGCGCTTCGCCATTCCCGGATCGCTCCCCGCGCATCCCCCCGCTGGTTCAAAACCACGCCCAGACGGTAATGCGCAGGCGCATAGGCGGCGTCCGCCTCCAGCGCTTTGCGTAGTTGAACCAGCGCCTCGTCCAGGTTCCCCGCCTTCGCCAGCGCCTCGCCCAGGTTCGCGCGCGCGGCGGCGAAATCCGGCTTCAGCTCGGCCGCTCTCTCGAATTGCGCGACGGCTTCCTCTACGCGCCCCGTCTCGAGCAGCAGCACCCCGAGGTCGTTGAAGCCTTGCGCGGACGCGGGGTTGGCTTCGAGCGCCGCGCGCAACTTGATCTCGGACGCTTTACGCAAATGAGCCGCCGATTCCTCCCGGTGGCCCGTCATCAGCAGCACCGTCCCCAGGTTGCGCTGCGCCAGCTCGTCGCCGGGATCGATTTCCAGCACCTTCCTCCAATCGGCGGCGGAGGCGTCGTACGCCCGCCGCCGCTCGAGATACATCGCGCTGTTCACCAGGCGGTAATAGTCGATGACCGGCCCCCCGATTTGGCGCAAACCATCCGGTGGCACATTCACAAACTCCGGAATGTTCACGGCGCGGTTCGCCGCCGTTGCGTTGTCGATGAGAATCGCGGGGCTGTCGTTGCCGTCCGCGTCGATGTGGGTCAGGTACATCTGCGTATAGGGCGACCTGCTCTTCGACGAAAATACCAGCCAGCGTCCGTTGGGCGAAAAACTGTGCCACGAATTCATCAGCGGCGTATTGCATCGCATCCGCCGCGCCCGCCCGCCTCCCGCGGGCACAATGTACAACTGGCTGTCCGGACGCATCAGCTCCCCGTTGCGGCATTCCACGAACACGATCCACCGGCCATCGGGCGAGACCTTCGGAAACGTGTTGCTCATGCTATTGTGCGACGCGCCGGCGATCGGTTCCGGCACCCCTCCCTCGCCGTTATGGAACGGAATTCGGTACAGGTCATATTTGAGCTGCAGCTCGTTCGGGTCGTTGGCGAATTTCGCCAGCGGCACACCGGGCGGATCGGGGCCGGTTGCCTGAGCGCGCGCAAACACCAGGTACTGCCCGTCGGGGCTCCATACCGCGCCCATCTGCACATAGCGTGGATCGGCGGCGCCCGCGAGCGGCCGCAGCACTCCCGTTCGGCGGCTGTACCAGCTTAGAATGCCACGGGCCGGATAAAACACCTGCAGGAATCGGTAGTCCTTGAAATTGGCCACGTAGTAGTTGCTGGGAGGCTCCGCCGAGGCGCCGGCGCCCGGCAAAGCCGCGGGGTTGACCGTGGTTACCACGGATTGCCCGTCCGGGGAAACCTGCGACATGAAGCCGATCCGGACGCTCCCCTTCAGCTTCCCTTCGGGCGAGCTCCACTGAATCACGTCTTGCTTGCGGATTGCCATCTCCGGCGCCACCGGCGCCAGGATGTACATCCCTCTGTTGCCCGCGAGACCATCCAGGTCCATCCCCATGGTCTTGCCGTCAGCGGAGAACGAATGGCAGTTGGCGCACAGCGGCAGGTTGTCCATCACCAGCCGGCTCCGCGCTTCGCCCACGTTGCGAACTCTCCAGGCAACCAGCGGTATCGCCTCCTGCGCCAGGGGTTTGATTGCGCCCTTTTCTAATTCCGAGGGCATCAGCGGCACGTCGCGATAAAAGATCGGCGCACCCACCGCGTCCTTGGAAGTGCGAATCGCGACCTTTCCGCCGGAGACGGCCCGGTCCGGGGCGCCGCCGCGAAAGCCGGTGATGCTCACCGTCGCCGCGCGCTCCACCGAATGCCTCTTAATGGCCCCCCACATGGCCGGGTCCGGCGTCCAGGAATGCGCCGCCGCCAGGCGCGGCGTGAGCTTGGGCGGTTCGTTCGTGTCGGCGACGCAATCCGGATCGATCCTGCCGATGAGCAGGCGGTCGCCTTTGGAGGTCGCGTGAATGGCTGCCGCGCCATCGCCCATGGAGACGTCAATCCGCCAGAATGCCACGCCTTGCGCGTTATCGTGCCAAAGGAACGCCGGAGGTGTGATCTCGGGCGGAAAAATCGATCCTTCCTCGGGATAATCGATCGTGATCGGCGCCACCGAGCTGGGGACGGAGCCCTTCTGGGCTTCTCCGCCATCGAACGCGCTTGCGGCCAGCGCTAACAGAAGGCCCGGCAGAAGAACTGCCCTGGGCCATAAGCAAGCCGTCATTCGCGTCCCACCATAAACGCCAGCTTAACGCCCGGCGCGGTGGCTCCGGAGCGCGTCCGAAAGGGTCGGCGATTTCTACTGCGTGACGGTCAGCGTCACCGGCGGGCTCGCCACGCCGCCGATGGTTACCACCACGGGTTGCGGTCCGAGCGGTACGCCGGCGGGAACCGTGAAGTTGATTTGGGTTACGCCTACACCCCAGTTCGGGATGCCGATGAAATCGATCGTGGCCGGAACACCGCCCACCGTAAGCGTTGCCGGAAGGCCTGGCGTGGGCAGGTTGTTTGGGTTCGCTCCCGTAATCAGCGGAGGTGTCACGTCGCCCTCCCCGGTGATGAACGCCAGCAGGATCTGGCCGGCCTTGCCGCTCGCATAGGGAACCAGATTGCCTCCGCCGTCCATGAAAATACCTGGCGCCGAAGGTATGACCTGAAACGGAAACGAAGTCACCTGGCCGTTGTTGTTCACGCCGAGAATCGCCGTGCCCGCTCCCGTCTCATACGGAACCTGCAGATTCAACTGCCCCGGCAACACGTCCAGCAGCGGCGCCGAAACGCCGTTCACGGTGGCCGTGACTCCTTGCATATTGAGCGGCAGCGGCAGCGTGCCCGCATGTTGCGTTTTTGGCGACAGGTTGGCGCCGTACACGCTCATCAACATGCCGGGAGCGAAGCTCACTTTGCCCGAAGCTGCATTCGATACCCCGCCAATGCCAATGGCCGACGACCCGCCCACTACCAGCACCACGGGTACGCTGACGAATTGCGGGGTCGCGTTGACGGACTGAATCAATAGCGTTGCGAAATAAACGCCGCTTGCCAGCCCCGCCGATGACGCCGTGAGATTCAACTGCGCCGATCCTGTACCCGAAGCTGGGGCGACGGTAAGCCATGCGGTGGTGAGATTCGAGGGCGAGACCGTCGCGGTCCATTGCGGCGAACCGCCGTTGAAGCTGAGACTGACGGTGGCCGAACCGGAGCTCGAAAAGTTAACGGACGCCGGAAAAACCGACGGGGTGATGGCAGCGGATGCGGTCGAAACCAAGCTCGTGGAAGCCGAGTAGCTGACCGTGCCGCCGGATTCCGTGGTCGAGCCGGAGATGGCCAAGCTCTTCGTGCCAGCCGCGAAGCTGCTGCTCCAGCACAGCGTACCCTGGAGTCTTCCGTACGGCGCGATGGTGGTGGTTCCGAACATCTGCTGCAACTGGCCGCTCAGGTTGAAACTGCCCGACGTGAAGCTCGTCAGCCGGATATCGTAGCCACCCCGCTCCTCAAGCACCAACGGCTCCGCCCAGGCGCAGGAGGAATTGCCCGCCGCATTCGGCGGCACCGTGGACGGAGTGGTGAGCAAAAGGGACGGCTCCTCCAATACTCTAGCGACGAACGGCACCGTGATTTGCTGCGACCAGGTAGCCCCGCCCGCGTCCGCACCGGCAAACCCAAACACCTGATTGACCGGGGGATTCAAGCCCCTGGTACCGATGGAAGCCGCAATCGATCCATTGGCCGGGATAGCAGTGGCGGCAAACAAGCTGGTGTAGTCGGTCCCATTAATCGTGAATTTCGTCAGCGTGGTGGCGACGCCGGCCTGATTGGTAAGCGTGACCGTATAGAACCACGTATACCCGCTCGAATTCGCCGGTTGCTGATAAACCGGATTGGGCGAGACCGATGGCACGACAGCCGATGCCGCCACCGGAGAAGTTATGGTAACCACGGCGGTTCCGGCCGAGCCGCTCAAACCGCCGGACCCGCCATAGACTGCCGTGACCGTATCGGTTCCCACCGGCAATTGGATCGCGCTAATCGTCAGCGTGGCGCTAAAGGAGGCGGCCGGCGCGCTCGATGCGGAAAGCGTGGCCGTGCCAATCGACGCATTGTTGTACAGAAACGTGACAACGCCCGAGGGCGCGCCGCTAGCGGCGGTCACGGTAGCGGTCAGTTGTACGTTGCCGCTATCGAATGGAAGCGTGCCCGGCGATGCGGTCACGGTGGTGGTGGTTGCGGTTGGGCTCGTCCAGTTCGTCATCAGGTTGTTAATATCGATGGAGCCGAGGCCGGTCACCGGATCGTAACCTGAATTGGTCGTGAAACCGAACGAGCCCGTGCCGCAATTGGCCGTGCCCTGCATGCACGGCACGATGTTGTTGCCCTTTACGACGTCGTGAAACACTCCCGAAGTGGTCTGCGCCATCCGGTATAAAGTGGGGTTGACGTTGCCCAAGCCCGGCTGCGACAACACGCCCTTCTTCATCAGATATTGATTCAGGATCGCCAGCACCCCGGCGAATTCGGGCGTAGCCACCGAGGTCCCGCCGTAGATGCCCGACCCGCCGCCGGAATAGGTGAGGTAGCCGTCATGGTCCCAGGAAGCGCTGAAAGCGATGTCGGGCACGTCGCGCGCATTGTCGTTGGGAACGCCGGAGCCGGTTTGCCAGGACGGTTTCGAAAAGAAGATGCTGGCTCCGCCGGTCGAGCTCGCCAGATACCCATATGCCAGCGAATCGTTCCAAGCCATTTCGGGAATATAGCCAAGAGCCGACCCGGAATTGGGGCCGTTGGTGCTGCTCCAATACGTGCCATTGGCATCGTCGAATTCGGTCCCACCCACGGCGGTGATTTCCGGAACACTGGCGGGAATTTGAATGGCCAGCCCTTTGGAAGCCTGCGGCAGTTCCTCCTGGCGCTCGCAGCCGGCCGCCCCCACGTCGCCCGTGCTCGCCACCCATGTAATCCCTTCCGCGTTGGCCTGCTGCGCAAGAGCCTGGTACAACGGCGTCGAGGCTTGTTCGCATCCGCCGTAGCTCATGGTGATCACTGGGGCCACGGCCTGATCTACGGCGTACTGAACCGCCGTGCTCACGCTTCTGGCATAAACGTAGATCAGAGTCGCGTTGCGGGCCACCGCGCCCGACCATTCCAGATCGATGTCGGTCTCGCCGAGATTGGCGGTGCTATTCGGGTCGGGCCCGACCAGCATCGGCTGCGGAGGGTTCTGCGGCAGATGGAAGTGGGTGCGAAAGTTCTGGATGTCGGTTTGGTTAAGGTCGGAGTTGCCGACCACCGCAATCTTCTGTCCGTCCCCGTAGAAGCCGTTGTTGAAGAGCGGGGTCAGGTCGTAGATGGTGGCGATATCGTCGGGGGAAAGGTAATGCGCTCCCGTGCTGCCGGTGATGTCGGGGTTCACGCTTTGGGAACTCTTTCCGTAAGCCGGAGTCAGGTCGTAATCGTCCAATCCGCCGACGCCCGCGACCACATCGGCCAGCGCTTCCGGTATCGAGGGATCGGTTGCATTGGCAAAGTGCGTCTCGCCGTTGGTGACGTAGCGGTGGAATTCGGTGTGGAACGCGCTCCCCACGTTGCCCGCCGAGCCCGTAAACGTGATCCAGTGCCGCCCCCGCGCCACATCGTTGACGGTCAGACCCTGCGATTCGAGCCATGCCACGATCTTGGCGATATCGCCGCGGTTCAGCCCGAAGTTATCGGCATATTGTTCCGGCGTGAGCCAGCGGCGATAGTTCGGTGTGGCCGGGTTTTGCTGGTCCACCAGCAGCTTCTCCAACGCGGCCTGCTGCGCATCGGACGGCTTCAGGTACAAAGTGGCGTAGGCGATTTCCATGGAAGGATCGACCAGGCCCTGGTCGTCCTCGACCTGCGGGATGCGATGGATCGGCCCTTTCAAGATCGCCGTGCGGGAGTTGTCGATAGGACGGGAAACCCGGTCCTGCTGCGCTTGTAACTCCGCCGTCAAAATACTAATCAGAGCACTGGCGAGCGCAATTCGAATCGAAGTTTTCTTCATGGCAGCGTTAGAAGGATATCTGCACGATTATATGCCGGCCGCATCCATCCTTCAATCTCGAAGCGGCGCCTCGTTTGCCTGCCGGCCGTGCCGCGGCTATTCTGGTGATTCATGCTGTTTGAGGTCGAAGGCATTTCGAAGAGGTTTGGGCGGATTGCGGCGCTGGCGGACGTCAGCTTCCAGGTTCGAGCCCGTGAAGTACTCGGACTGATCGGGCCTAACGGCGCGGGTAAGTCCACGCTGTTCGAATGCATCGCCGGAGTTTTACCGTCCGACAGCGGCACGGTGCGCGCCAATGGCCGGCCGGTTTTGGCGCGGGAGGTGCCTTCGCTGCTGTTTTATGTCCCCGACGACATCGCCCCGTGGCCCAAGCAGCCGGTGCGATGGGTCCTCGACTTCACCATCGGTTTCCTTCGCGGCCGGGCGGATCTTCGCGGCGAGGTGATCGAGCAGCTCGGTCTCGACGAGCTGCTGCCGCAACCGGTGGGTGCGCTCTCGAAGGGCCAGCGGAAGCGGGTGCTGCTTGCCATCGGGCTGTTGACGCCCCAGCCGGCCCTGCTCATCGACGAGCCTTTCGAAGGGCTCGACCTGCGCCAGGCCCGCGATACCGCGGCGGCCCTGCGAACGCACGCGGCGCGGGGGAGGACGCTGTTCCTCTCGATTCACCAAATTACCGACGCCGCGCGCTTCTGCGACCGGTTCGTGCTGCTCAGCGCCGGACGGGTGCGCGGCGAAGGCACGGTTGGCGAGCTGGCGGCGCTGGCCGCGGCGCACCCCCGGTCGGCATCACGCCCGGCGCCATGCCCAGCCTCATACCAGGACCTCGAAGAGGTGTTTCTTGCGCTCACATAAGTCCACCCTTCTCTGGCTGCTGGACAAGGAATGCCGCGAGCTCATGGTGTCGAGGGCCTGGTGGGTGTTGCTCTTGGGAATCGGACCGCTCGCGGGAGTATCCTTCATTAGTGCCGTCCGGACCTATGCGGAAGTGAGCGGTCTGAACGGAACGTCGGCGGGCGTCGGTGAGGCTTTGTCGCCGCTCATCGGGGTTTGGGCGCCCACGTTCAGCGCCTGTGAACTGGCAGCGGTCTTCCTGCTGCCGTTCGTTGCCATCGGTCTGGTGGCAGGCGATCGACCAAGTGGCGCCCTGAAGCTGGAAGCCCAACAAGGCATGTCGAGCTTCGCTCGCATCATGGTCAAGGCGCTGGTTCTGCTGGCGGGCTGGCTGGTGGCGATGCTGCCCCCGCTGAGCGCCATCTTGCTATGGAAAAGCTATGGCGGCTCGATTTATGCGCCCGAGCTGGTCACCCTGACCTTCGGCCATGTGCTCAACGCGGGGCTTACGATTGGGCTTGCCGCCGCTATGGCGGCCATCGCGGAACATCCCTCGACCGCGGCGATCCTGACCCTCAGCGTCACCGTCGGCACCTGGATTGTGAGTTTCTTCGGCGCCGTCCAGGGTGGCTGGTGGGAGCGCGCCGCCGGCCTGACGCCCGCCGCCATGGTGGCGGAATTCCAGCACGGCCTCCTGCGGCTTGACACCGTGCTCGTCGCGCTGGCGCTGATACTGACGGGCCTCGGCATCGCGGCGGTCTGGATGCGGCTGGGCGTCCGCGTGCGCCGCCGCGTGTACGAATCCGCCGCCATCGGCGTGCTCGCGGCTGGCGGCATCTTCGCGTGTACATTCCTCACCCCAAGTTGGGATACATCGGAAGCCCGAAGTAACTCGTTCTCCGAAAGCGACGAGCGCGCTCTCCGCCGGATCCAGGCGCCTTTGCGGATCGAGGTGCACCTGGCGCCGGAGGACCCGCGGCGGGACGATCTGGAGCATCACGCGCTTTTGAAGTTGCGCCGCGTCATGCCGAAACTCCAGGTGCAGTATGTATCGGCCACCTCCATCGGGCTTTTCGAACAGACCCGCGCCGGGTATGGCGAGATTTGGTACGATCTGGGCGGCCGCCGGACCATGAGCCGCATCACCGCGGCCGAAGGCGTGTTGGAAACGATTTACTCGCTCGCCGGAGTGGCGCCGCCTCCGGAAAATGACGCGGAGGTTTTTCGCGGGCATCCGCTCGCCGTGCCGGCCAAGGGCGCCGGCATCGTCTTCTATGGCGTCTGGCCGGGACTATTCCTGGCCAGCGGAATACTGGTACGAAGGAGGTTCAAATGAAGGCAGTCGCAGGATGTGGATTGGTTTTTTTTGCCGCCGTTGTTCTTGTCTCGACGGCCGGCGCGGCCGATATCAAGGTCGATCTGAGCCACGAACAGGCCGGCAGGCCGCCGGTCGCGTTCGAACCCATGGTGGGAACGTGGGTCGTTGCCGAAGACGGCGGCGAGAAGGTGATCATGATCGACGGCCGGCCATGGGTCGCAAGTAAAGATAATCCCACCAAGCTCCTGCTCCAGACGGCGCGCAAGCTGTATGGCACGTCGAACGAGGAGCTGATGGACAACGCCAAGCAGTTTGCGTATTATCCGGTCGCGGTCCTCAAGAGCGTCGATAATTTCTCCAACGGCTCCATCGGCGTGAAGTTCAAAACCATTGCCGGCGATTCCGACCGCTGCTCCGGCATTCTCTTCAACGTGAAGCCGAATGGCGACTGGCTGGCGGTCCGCTACAACGATACCGAGAACAACGTCGGGCTATGGGAGTTCCACAACGGCATCCGGCGAAATGTGAGGTTCAGCGATCGTGCCAAGCCGTTCATGCTCGACCGCAGCGCATGGCACGAGCTGAAGATGACGGTAGACGGCGCCACCTTCAAGGCCTGGCTCGACGGCACTTTGGCGCTGGAGTACACACTCGGCGCCGAGCCACAGGCAGGACGAAGAGGCGCGCCGAATGCGGACCTATTCCCCGCCAACAATCCGGTGCTCCGGCCGCCCGTTGCCGGCAAGATCGGCCTGTGGTCGAAAACCGATAGTACAAGCTACTTCAAGGATTACGTGGTGAGCCCGCAATAGCGACGTGGACGGACGATCGTTTCTCGTCGTCAGTCAAGCGGTCGCCTGGCGAGGGGTCGACAGTGCGCGAAATCACGCGAGCAGGCATGCCGACACGCCAGAGGGATAGAACGCGACCTGGTGCCGGGCCGGTGCCGGGGCCGCGGTTCCCACGTTCCTTCCTTACCAGACGACACGCACCGGATAAGCCCCGATCTGCCGGTCGCTGGTGACCAGCGGCAGGCCTTCCGCAACGGCCTGCGCGATGAGCACCCGGTCGAACGGGTCGCGGTGCAGATCCGGGAGCGCGGCCAGGGCCGTAATGTGGCTGGCTCGGATCGGCAATACCCGGCCTCCGAGCAACCCCACCGCCCGTGTCCACCAACTCACTGGATCGGGGATCGGCAGCAACCCCTTCCTGGTCTTGATGACCACCTCCCAATACGACGCGACGCTGAGCACCGGGTCGCCCGCCGCGATGGCTTCCCGGGCGGTCTGCGACAAGCGGTCGGGAGCCGCCAAGGTCCACAACAGGGTGCTGGTGTCGAGAAGATTCACCACTTGCCTTCCCAGAAGGCATCCGCTTCTTCCGGGGAAAGAGGCCGGTCCCAGCCTTCCGGAACTTCGAACTCCCCGCGCATGGCTCCGAACGGAGACGCCGCCGCCCGCGTGATGGCCGCCAGGCGGGCGATGGGTTTCCCGTGCCGGTGAATGAGCACCTCTTCGCCGTCTTGGACGAGGTCCAGGAGATGGGAAAGCTGCGTTTTGGCCTCGTGGACGCTAACCTCAATCATCTCGATTCGATTTTAGTCTAAAATTCTGGTCCGAACAAGAACTGCTGCGGTTAGCGTCGCGGTTAGGAACACGGGGCAGCGGAGCCGCAACCAGGGCGAAGAGGCCCGCCGAATGCGGATTTTGTTCCCCGCCAACTATCCGGTGCTCCGCCCGCCCGTTTCCGGCAAAATCGGCCTGTGGTCGAAAACCGACAGTGCAAGCTATTTCAAGGATTACGTGGTGAGCTCGCAATAGGTGAGATAAGCCGGTGGGACAGACGATCGTCTTTTGTCGTCTGTCGAGCGGTTGTGGCCTAGCGAAGTGCTGACAGACCACAAACAACGATGGTCTGTCCCACCTTCAGGCCTTTGCCAGCGCCGCTTTCACCCGCTCCGGCGTCATGGGCAACTGCGGCACGCGGGCTCCCATAGCGTCGAAGATGGCATTGGCTAACGCTCCGCCCATGGCGATGATGGGTGGCTCGCCGCCGCCCAGCGCGGGCGTCTCGGGGTTCTCCACCAGAACGATTTCGATCTTCGGCAGCCAGGAGAATCGCGGAATCCGGTAGCTGTCGAAATTGGTGTCGAGCACCTGTCCGTTGCGGAACCGCACTTCCTCGGTCAGCGCGTAGCCCATGCCCATGGTGACGCTGCCTTCGGCCTGCTGCCGCAGACCGTCGGGATTGACCACCAGGCCCGCGTCCAGCGCCATCGCCACGCGCCGCACCTGGACGCCGCCGGTGCCGCGATCAACGGCCACCTCCGCCATGGTTGCGTTGTAGACATTCGAATAGATGCCGCACGCCATCCCCACACCGCGTCCGGTGGGCGCGCGGCCGGGCTTCCATCCGAACTGCTTGGCGGCCGTTTCAAGCACGCGCCGCATCCTCGCATCGGTCAGGTTGTTCAGCCGAAACTCCAGCGGGTCCATGCCAGCCTTCGCCGCCAACATATCCATATGCGATTCCCGCGCGAAGGTGTTGCTGTTGACCGATGGCGCGCGCCACGCGCCCACCCGAAACGGATGCATCCCCGGAGGATTGCCGCCTTGCCATCCGCCCGCCGAGGCCACCCGCTTGTTCGCAACGTCGTAGAACGGATTGGCTTCCCGCTCCCCCGCTCCGAACACCTGGCCGTCCCACAGCACGATCTTGCCGCCCGCCACTCCGGCCCGGATCTTCATCACCGCCGCCGGCCGGAACCGGTCGTAAAAAAACTCCTCCCGGCGGCTGTAGACCACCTGCACCGGTTTGCCCGCGATCTTCGCCAGGCGCGCCGCCTCCACCGCCTGGTCGGCTTCCGTTTTGCCGCCGAAGCCGCCGCCGACGTAGCGCGAAATGGCCCGCACCTTCTCGGCTGGGATTCCCAGCGCCGACGCCACGGCGTTCTTCACCTGGAACGGAGCTTGCGTGCTCGCCCACACCGTGACCTTGCCGTTATCGTCTATCTGCGCCGTGGCCGTGTGCGTCTCGATGGGTGCGTGGGCCACATAACTGTTCAGGTAGGTTTGCTCCACCACGCTCGCCGCCAGCCGCTCGCCTTCCGCCAGGCTGCCGCTTTCGCCCACTATCCGGAGCTCGGGCGCCGTCTTCTGAATATGGTCGAAAATTGTCTTGTCGTCGGGGCCGGCCGGCGGCTTTTCGAACTCAGCCCGAATCTTGCCCAGCGCCTCTAGCGCGACGTCCGGCCGTTCATGCAGCACGGCGATCATGTCGCCGTCTTTCACCACCCGCACGCCGGGCAGCTTCTCCGCCGCGGATGTATCCGCCGTTTTCAGTTTCGCCCCATGCGCCGGCGGCCGCAAAATGGCCGCGTGCAACAAGCCCGGAAGCAGTATGTCCCCGGCATATTTCGCCTGGCCCGTGACCTTGTCTCGCCCGTCTTTCCGCCGCGGCGACGTACCCACCACCTGGAAATCTGCCGTCTTCACGGGCACATTCGCCAAATGCCGCTCGATGCGCTTCCCTTCCACGAGCTGACCGTAGGTCACCGCGTTCGACGGCTTGTCCGCTTGGCTGATAGTCCCCGCGTGAACGCGCAATTGTCCGGCTGGCGCCTTCAACCGTTCCGACGCCATCTGCAGGAGTACCGCTTTGGCTTCGGCTCCCGCTCTTCGTACCGCCGGCCAGAGCAGCGGCGTTGTCATCGACCCGAAGGTTCCCATGTCGTACGGGCAGAGATCGGTGTCGCCCAGGACGACGTCGACCGTATCGATCACGACATCGAGCTCTTCCACCAGAGCCATTGCCAGCTCAGTCATCGCGCCCTGGCCCAGCTCCACTTTACCGGCGAGACACGTCACGCGTCCGTCGGCGCCGATTTTCAAATAGGCGTTCAGATCCGTCGGACCGGCCTGCCGCCCCGGCAGCCTGGCCGGCTCCTGAGCCTCCGCCCGGTCCGCCTGAAAAAAGACGAACAACCCCGCGCCCGCGAGGCCGAAAAAGTCCCGGCGTTTCATTTCGCCTGTTACCGGTATGCCCACGGTCATCACGCACCTACCTTGGCCGCGCCGGCGGCTTCCTCAATCGCATCCAAAATGCGAACGTGGGAGCCGCAACGGCACAGATTGTCTTCCATGTGCCGCGCGATCTCTGCGCGCGTGGGATGCGGGCTCTTCGCCAGCAGCGCATACGCGTTCATGATCATTCCCGGCGTGCAATATCCGCATTGGTACGCCTGGTGATCCAAAAAAGCCTGCTGGATGGCGTGGAGCCCGTGCGAGCCAATCCCTTCGATGGTCAGCACCCGCTTGCCGGCCACTGCCTTGAGAAGAGTGGCGCACGACCGCACCGCTTCGTTTTCGAGCATTACCGTGCAGGCCCCGCACAAACCTTCGCCGCACCCGAATTTCGTGCCCGTGAGACCCAAGTCGCTACGCAGGACCCACAGCAGCATGCGCTCGTCGTCGGTCTTTACAGTCGCCGTTTTGCCGTTCAACGTAAAGGAAATGGTCCGTTCCATATCGGTTTCCCAACCCGACTATAACAGATAACAAGTTCTTGTAAGCCGATTTAGCGCGGTCCTACCACCGGCCCCCCAATGCGTTATATGCTAAACGCCGGTAGGACGAATTCTTATGATGACGATCGATCGCCGTAATTTCTTCGCCCGGTCCGCCGCGCTCGCCGCCGCGGCCGCCCTTCCCGCGCCCGCTCGGGTCATGCGCGAATCGGGTGTCAAGCTCAAACTCGGGCTAAACGCTTTCTCCTTCGACAAGCAACTACGCGATGGCAGCATGACTCTGGCCGATGCCGTTCATTTCTGCGCCCAGCATGGTGTCGACGCCCTGGACGCGACCGGTTACTACTTCCCCGGTTATCCCAAGGTCCCACCCGACGAGTATGTTTACAACCTGAAGCGAACGGCCTTCGTCAATGGCGTCGCCATCAGCGGCACAGGTGTGCGCAACGATTTCGCCGTGGCCGACAAGGCCGCGCGCGACAAAGACGTGCAGATGGTCAAGGACTGGATCGTGGTGGCGAGCAAACTGGGCGCGCCCTGTATTCGCGTGTTCTCCGGCCCCCAGCGCCCGGCCGGGCATAGCTTTGACGAAGCCGTCGAATGGATGGTGGGCGATTTCAAGCAGTGCGCCGCGTTCGGCCGCGACCACGGCGTGGTGGTGGCGATCCAGCAGCATAACGACTTTCTCAAGACGGCCGACGAAACCATCCGCGTGATCGACGGCGTGGGGTCGGACTGGTTCGGCTGCATTCTGGATATTGGCAGCCTGCGCTCAGCCGATCCGTACGCCGAAATCGAAAAGCTGGAGCCGTACGCCGTGTCGTGGCAGATCAAAGAGATGGTCGGCCGGGACGGCAAGAATGAGCCAACCGACCTGGCCAAGATCAAGGCGATCATCGATCACTCCGGCTACCGCGGCTATCTGCCGTTTGAAGCTCTGGGCACCGGCGGCAGCGATCCGCGCGTCAGAGTAGCAGCCTTCCTCGAAAAGATCCGCCAGGCCTTCAGTTTGTAGGTGGCACAGGCTTTAGCCCGTGAAAACAAGACCAGCGCCGCCGCCCACTCGCTTACCGCTTCCCGCCTCCCGTGATCAGCCGCGCGCCGCGGTTCCGCGTGATGTAGTTGTACACCCACTCGACGAAAACCAGCATTCGGTTTTCGAATTCCACCAAGTACATCAGGTGCACGAACACCCACAGGAACCACGCCGGGAAGCCGGCTACATGGGCAAAGCCGAAATCGGCGACGGCCTTATTGCGGCCCACCGTCGCCAGATTCCCTTTATCGAAATAGCGGAACGGCTTCATGTTGCCGCCGCGCAGCTTCGTGCGGATCAGGTTGGCCACGTAGCGGCCCTGTTGCATGGCCACCGGCGCAACACCCGGCAACGGTTTGCCGCCCTGGTGGGTGAAGCTGGCCAAGTCGCCGATCACGTGGATTTCCGGATGGCCGGGCAGACTCAGGTCCGGTTCCACCAGCACCCGGCCGGCACGATCGAGCGCGACGCCGGTGCGCTCCGCGAGTTTCTTCCCCAGCGTGGAAGCGCGCACGCCCGCGGCCCAGAGCACCGTGCGCGCCGGCACGCGCTCGGCGGCGCTCCCGCCCTGGCTCTCGATGGCGACGCCCCCGCAGTCGATCGCCGTCACGCGCGCATTCAGCCGCAGAGTGACCTTCAGATCTTCCAATTGAGCGGCTGCCTTGCGCGATAAATCTGCCGGAAAGGACGGCAGCACGCGATCCTCGCCTTCCACCAGCAGGATGAGCGATTCGGCGGGATTGATGTGGCGGAAATCGTGGCGCAGGGTGTCGTTCGCAATCTCTCCCAACGCCCCCGCCAGTTCCACCCCCGTGGCGCCGCCGCCCACGATCACGAACGTCAACCACTCGTGGCGCCGCTCGGGATCGGTCTCGCGCTCGGCGTGCTCGAAAGCCGCCAACACGCGCCCGCGGATCTCGGTGGCGTCCTCGATGGTTTTCAAACCGGGCGCCAGCTTGTGCCATTCGTCATGCCCGAAATACGAGTGGGTGGCGCCGCTGGCGACGATCAGGTCGTCGTAGGGAACGGCCCCGTCCTTGAGGATCACGCGCCGCCCGGCGACATCGAAATCCACCGCTTCGGCCAGCAGTACCTCGGTGTTGCGGTGACGGCGAAGCACGGCGCGCAGCGGCGAGGCAATTTCACCGGGAGAGAGCCCGCCCGTGGCCACCTGGTACAGCAAGGGTTGAAACAGGTGAAAGTTGCGCCGGTCCACCAGCGTCAGTTCCACCGGCGCCTTCCCTAGCGCCTTGGCCGCGTACAGCCCGCCAAAGCCGCCGCCTACGATCGCTACGCGATGGTTCTTCACCTACCGTTTGGATGCGGCGGGCCGTCCCCTCGATCCATTCCGTCCAGCGCGGCCCTCAGCTCCACCCCGGGCGCAAATCGCGGCACCTTGCGAGCGGCAATCTCGATCGCCCGGCCGTTCCGTGGGTTTCGCACCACGCGCGCTTTGCGCTGGAACACACCAAACGTGCCGAATCCGGAAATGATCACCCGGTCCCCGCTCCTCAGCCCGGCCTGAATGCCCGCCACGCAAGCCTCCAGCGCCCGTGCCGCCTGAGCCCGTGTCAGCGCCGCATCGGCGGCGATCCGCGCAACCAAATCCCGCTTCGTCACAAAACCCGAAGCCGCGATGTTTATCAAAACCGGAGCATCGGTGTCAACGGGTGGACATGGGTGCCGCAGGCGCGGCTTGGCCCTGCCAACGCGATTTCGGGTTTCGCGAAGGGCGAGTCATGGCTACTTCCTGTAAATAGTGAGGGCGGTGTTACGGGCCTTCGCCGCGCCAAAATGCTCTTGTGTGTAATCGCAGATGCGCGTCAGATCGACTACGGCTGGTCTCGTCCAGCGAACCCTCATCAGCCCGCGTACCGGCGGTCGATTAAGTCCCGGACGTCGCGGTCGTCGATGAGTTCGCCTCTCTCAGCCGCGGCCAGTCCTTGTTCGACTTCCTGGAGAAACCATTCCTCATGGTCCACCAACCGCTCGATCGCTTCTTGCACAAGCGTCTCCGTGGCGCGGCCTTGCTGGACAGCCATGCGCGAGAGCCTACTTTCAAGATCGGGGTTGAGAGAAATCTCCATGCCGTCAGTCTACGGCTTCGGCGCTGTGCCGTCAAATGCCGGAAGACCCCTTATCCCGCCAACTGCCTCAGCACATACGGCAGAATCCCGCCGTATCGGTAGTATTCCACTTCTTGCGGCGTATCCACCCGAACCGTCACGGCGAACTTCTTTTCGCTTCCATCGGCCGCCACCGCGCGCACGGTTGCCTTGCGGCCTCCGCCGTTGAGCGATGCTGGAATGCCTTCGATGTGGAACAACTCCTTGCCGGTGAGGCCCAGCGAGGCCACATTTTCCCCCTCGCCGTACTGTAATGGCAGCACGCCCATACCCACCAGGTTGGTGCGATGAATGCGCTCGAAACTTTCCGCGATCACCGCGCGCACGCCCAGCAGCATCACACCCTTCGCCGCCCAATCGCGCGACGACCCCGAGCCATATTCCTTGCCGGCCAGAATCAGCAGCGGCACGCCTTCCTGCTGGTATTCCATGGCCGCGTCGTAGATGAACTTCTGCTCGCCGTCCGGCAGGTGTACCGACCAGCCACCCTCCGTGCCGGGCGCAAGCTGGTTGCGCAGCCGGATATTGGCCAGCGTGCCGCGCACCATCACCTCGTGATTGCCGCGCCGCGCACCGTAAGAATTGAAATCTGCCGGCTTTACGCCCAGGCCAATCAGATATTTTCCCGCCGGGCTATCCTTCGGAATTGACCCCGCCGGCGAAATGTGATCGGTCGTCACCGAATCGCCCAGCATCGCCAGCGCGCGCATACCGGCGAAATCGTGGATCGACTTGGCCGGGTCGGCCAACTGCTCGAAGTAAGGCGGCTTCTTGATATAGGTCGAGCTGGGGTCCCACTGAAACGTATTGCCGGTCGGCACCGGCAGGGTCTGCCAGTTCCGATCGCCGTCGAAAACGTGGGCGTATTCGTGTTCGAACATGCCCTGGTCGATGGCCGCGCGCACCGTGGCCGCGACCTCTTGGTTGCTCGGCCAGATGTCGCGCAAGTAAACCGGCTTGCCGTCGGAGCCAGTGCCTAGCGCGTCGCTGGTCAGGTCGAGATCCACCGTGCCGGCCAGCGCGTACGCCACCACCAGCGGCGGCGACGCCAGGTAGTTGGCTTTCACCAGCGGATTCACGCGCCCTTCGAAGTTGCGGTTGCCGCTGAGCACTGCCGCCACCACCAGGTTTTCTTTGTTCACCGCCTGCGCCACCGGCTCCGGCAGCGGCCCGCTGTTGCCGATGCACGTGGTGCAACCGAAGCCCACCAGGTGGAAGTTCAGTTTTTCGAGGTACTCGAGCAGCCCGGCTTTGCGGTAATAATCCATCACCACTTTCGACCCGGGCGCCAGGCTGGTCTTCACCCACGGCTTCACCTTGAGCCCGCGCTCCACCGCCTTTTTGGCCACCAGACCCGCGGCCAACATCACCGAAGGATTGGACGTGTTGGTGCAACTGGTAATGGCGGCAATCACCACCGCGCCGCCGCTTATGGTCGCGCTCGCTCCGTCGATGGTGGCCGCGGCGCTCTTGGCCGGGCCGGGGAAAGCGTCGTGGAAATTCTTCTTCACGCCGCCCAATTCCACGCGGTCCTGCGGGCGCTTGGGCCCGGCCATGGAGGGCGTCACCTCGGCCAAGTCGAGCGCCAAAGTATCGGAATAGGCTGGGTCGGGCGTGGCGTCGGTGCGGAACAGGCCTTGCTCCTTGGTATAGGCTTCCACCAGCGCGACCAGCTCGGCGGGCCGGTTGCTGAATTTCAGATAGGCTAGAGTTTCCGCGTCCACCGGGAAAAAGCCCATGGTGGCGCCGTATTCGGGAGCCATGTTCGCCACCGTGGCGCGGTCGGCCAGGCTCAGCGCGCTCAACCCCGGTCCGTAGAATTCCACGAACTTGCCCACCACGCCCTTCTTGCGCAGGATTTGGGTGATGGTCAGGACCAGGTCCGTCGCGGTGCAGCCTTCCTTCAGCCTGCCGTGCAGTTTGAAACCGACCACTGCGGGTAGCAGCATCGAAATCGGCTGGCCTAGCATGCAGGCCTCGGCTTCAATTCCGCCCACCCCCCAACCCAGCACGCCCAGCCCGTTGATCATGGTGGTGTGCGAATCGGTTCCGACCAGCGAATCCGGATACGCCGTGCCCTGGTTCGTAAATACCACCGGCGCCAGATACTCCAGGTTCACCTGGTGCACGATGCCCGTATCCGGCGGCACCACGCGGAAGTTGCGGAACGCCGTCTGCCCCCAGCGCAGCAGCATGTAGCGCTCCCGATTGCGCTCGAATTCCAGCAGCGCGTTCATATCGAAGGCTTGCGCGTTGCCGAAATAGTCGACCTGCACCGAGTGATCGATCACGAGATCTGCGGGCATGAGCGGATTGGCGCGCGCAGGATCGGCGCCCATGGCGGCCAGCGCATCCCGCATCGCGGCCAGATCCACCACCGCCGGAACGCCGGTGAAATCCTGCAGCAAGACCCGCGCCGGCATGAAGCTGATCTCTTGGCTCGCGCCGCCCGCGGCCCCCGCCGCGACATATTGAATATCGGCAGCCGAAACCCGCCGCCCGTCTTCATTGCGCAGCAGGTTTTCCAGCAGAATCTTGGTGGAAAATGGCAGCCGCGTAGCCTGCCCGGCGCCCTTTTCGTCTAAAGCCGCCAGACGGAAATATCCATACTCGGCGGAGCCCACACGCAGCTTCGCCGCCGCGCCAAAACTGTTTTGTGCCATCAGTTCGATTATAGTAGGGCGGACCCCGGGGCGGACCTCAGGGCGGACCCGCTGGTCCGCGCGGGACGAGGGCGTCCCGCGCCACGGAGCTAATGGTCCATCAGCCTTACCATTCGGCTGTGATGATGTGCCAGGTTGCGGTCAGTGAGCAGGATGACGGACCGCAGCGTTTCCTCCGCCTCCGCGGAGTGTCCCAATTCCTTCTGCAACAGGCCCCAGACCATGGCCGGCCAGGCGGCGGCATCCGCGTTGGCCTTGGCGCGCCCGGCGGCCGCGTTGAGGCGCGCCGCCCACGCGGCTCGATCGAACCGCGGCAGGCCGCGAGCAAGCAGGTACGCAAAAGCCAGGCTCGCGGGATCGCCGCGCTGCGCTAGCGTTTGGACCCTTTCGAGGGCCGCCGCGGCGCGGCCGCATCGCGCCTCTACCGATCCGAGCTCCGGCTGGTTGCCCGGCTCGGCCAGGAAGGGCGCCAGGCCGTCCCGGGTGAAAGACAGGCCCGGCACCGGGTCGCTCAGCCGATCGAGAATTCCCAAGGCCGCGTCGCAGGAAGAACGCGCGGCTTCGAGTGCGCGCACGCGCACCCAGACCTGGCGGACGTTGGTGCCGCCCTCTTCACGCGGAAAGAATCGGTTCGCGAACAGCGCCTTGGCTTTCTCGAAGCTACCGGCTTCGGCATAGGAGAGGGCCAGCTCATACACCAGCGATGCGGGCATGCCCGCACCGTCGGGATAGCGCTCCAACTCAGCCACACGCTGGCCGGCAGGCGTTCCCAGAATACTCATCGCTTCATCGATGCCCGCGTATACCTGCAAGTTTTGAGGGTCGGCAGCCAGCCCCGCGCGAAGTACTTCCAGCGCCGCCTGTGGATCATGCCGGATCCGCAACAACACGCGGCCCAGGCTCGCGTCGAGAACCGGAATTGAGGGGTTGATCCGCCGCGCGGTCCGCCACTCATCCACCGCCTGATCCACCATGCCGGACGCCAGGCGCAAATTCCCAAGCAGGTAATGAGCGTTGGCGTCGCTGGGCCGGGCGCGCACGGCCGCTTCCAGCACGGCGAGCGTTTGCGCGCCGTTGGGAAACACGTAAGCGGTCGACAGCCTCGATGCGGCATCGTAATCCGCCGCGGCGGGCTCGCCCAGCTTCTCACGGCAATAGGCGCGGTAGTAGGCGACGATCGGGTCGTTCTGCGGCAGCGGTGCGCCGGGCTCTTTCTGCTCCGGCGGCACGTCGGGATATTGCCTAGAAAGCACTGCGAGGGCATCGCGCCAAATGCCCAGGCGCATCGGCAGACCCGCGGCCATGAGCAAGCGCTCGGGATCGGACCGAATGGCCGCGCGCAGGAGAATGCTCATCTCCGGTGGGTCAGCGGCCGGGGATTCGAGCTCCGTCAGTTCCTCGGTGGCGCGTAAGTCGCTCGGAGTGGCCTGCAGCACCTCACGCAAATACTGAACGGCTTGCGCCTGATCGCCCTCGCGCGCCGCGAGTTCGGCCAACTTAAGCCCACCGGCCGCCCGGAAAGCCGGCATGCGATAGGCGGCTTCGAACTGCGCGCGGGCCTCGCGCGTTCGTCCCAGGCCCTCGAAAGCGATGCCGAGATAATAGGCAATCTCGGGCTCGGCAGTGAAATGCGCCTCGATGGGAACCAGCCAGCGCAACGCATCGTCGTAGCGCAGCAGCGAAGCGGCAAGGCGTCCGGCGGCCAGCCGCAGCGCCAAGCCGGGAGCAGATCCGTCGAGCGCCCGGGTATAGGTTTCATACGCCGCCAGCAGATTGCCGTTCAATTCCTGTTGCGTGCCGATTTCCAGAGGATCGCTGGGCACATCGCGCGGCTGAGGGCCGAGCTGAATCTCGGTCTCGGGCGACCAATCGTACACGCCCTCGGTCTGCTGCATCAAAGTCGTTCCATCGCCGCGGCGCAGCTCGAAAGTCAGGCGGGCGGGCGGCGCGGCGACTTCATGCAACCAGGTTCGGGCGGGGGTGAGATCGGCGACCTCCTCGTGAACCGTCCGAGTGCCGTCCAGAAGACGAATTCTGGCGCCGGGGAGGGCTTCGTTGGCATTGAAACCGGTCACCAGCTTGCCGCCGTCGCGCTCGAAATTCAAAACGCCGGCCAGATTGGCGCGCGCGATACCGCCGATTCCGCGCACCGGCATCCAGAACTCGGTAAAGCGGATGGTCTGGCGCGGCTCGAGAAACGCGTAGGTCTCCTGGTTGCGCATCAGCCCGGCCTGCACTTCCACGTAGGCGCTATTGTCGTCGGAGAGCGCGCGGCGCCAGTCCAGGCCGTCCGCATCCACGCCCCACGACCAGATCTTCTTCCCCGGCAGTTCGGCGAAATCGGCATAATGGGCCACTCCGGCCTGCGTGTGCGAATGGTAAACACCCATGAAGGGTTCGCGGCTGCCATGCACGAATAGCGACACGGTACCGCGGGTCTGATTGCGAATCACGCTGAGATCGGCGCCGCTGGAATCCACCGGCCATGTGTCCACGCGCGTGAAGCCGTGGCTGGCGGTCCAGCGCATCGGGTAACAGATTTTCGAATCGTCCCAGACCCGCACCCCGGCATTGTTCCACCAGTAATAGCGATGACGCACGTCGCTGCGGTTGTAAAGCGTTACGTGTTCTTCCAGCAGTGTGCTCGCGGGGCGCAGGCGCAGCTCCACCGTCCACTGCATGCCGTAGGGCCGATCGATGTTGCCGACCAGAATCGAAGCGCTGCCATCCGCGTTCTGCCTGAGGGACCAATCCACCGGCGACATCGACACCCAATTGTGCGAAACCGGAAAATTGAATTCGACACCGAATGCCGCCCAGGCGCCGCGGTAACCGATCTGCGCCTTCTTGATCGAAGGATTGGCATAGAACATCGGCTGCCCGCTGATCTTATCGACGCAGGTGTACAGGTGACCGCCGATATCGGGCAGGACGCTGCACTTCAGGTATTCGTTTTCGAGAAACAGCGCGCGCCAGGCGATATCTTTCTGCTGGCCGGTGAGGTTCTCGCGCAGCGTATAGGGATAATTGAACCGAGTGGACGCGAAAATGTCGAAGGGAGGGTTGGGGTCGGGCGGCCCTTCGACGGTGGTCGGCAGCGTGAGCGTGCCCTGCCAGACGCGGACCTCGGCGGAAGCAGCCGCGAAGCAGCTCAGAAAAACCGCCAGCGCGAAAGCGGCGCCAATACGCCTGCCATAGGCTCGGGACGACATGAGTTCCACCTCCTAATGAGAGCGTCCAGCATAGCGCCTTGCGCCGGATCTGCAGTAGGGCGGACCCCAGGGTCCGCAGCCGGCCCCCTGGCCGGCTCTTCGCCGGTATAACGTGGCGTGCGAGCACTCGTGCGTGCCGCGTCGAGACTAGCGGGAGTTTACAAGATATAGGTGGCCTCCGGGGCTGGCCTCCTCGGCCTCGGTTCACGGGACGCCCCCATCCTTCTGAAGAATAAGCATTTAACTTAAACGATCCACCAGACAGTTCCAGTCTTCACGCGCTTGAATATGTATGACCTAATCGGATAGGCCTTCATCCGCACCTCAGGCCACGGTTGCCATGCGAGGCTACGCTGGCTTGCGAGCAGCTTGTGATTATTGCATTTTGATCACTTTTGTGGCTCTTGCCGGCGCCTCAGAACATTTCTATGTTGATTTGTTTCCTGAATAGTGGTATGACCTAAGTATGCCGAGCCTCACTCCCAAGAAAATCGGCGGCCACACCTATTACTACGCCCGCTA